>JAFQEK010000018.1 GCA_017399025.1 Clostridia bacterium | reverse complement strand
AGCTGAAATACGGTAAAGAAACCGTTGAATTCCCCGTTGAAGTTGTCGATATCGCAAGCATTGAAATGGTTTCCACTCCCGCAGCAGGCACTGTATTTGAAGTAGGCGACCTCGCAGACGGCTTCGGTGCTCTCGCAAACGATAATAACGTTAAAGTAAAAGTTAACTACACAGACGGCTCTTCCACCGAAGATCTTGTAAACGCAAACTTCCAGTTCAGAGGCAGCTTCAAGGAAGCAGGCACATCTACCGTTACCGTATACTACTACGGTAAATCCACTTCCTTTGACATCAACCTGATCCAGGTATCTGACATTGAAATCACACCCAAGAAGACTTACCGTTACGGCAACTCTCCCAAGATCGGCGACTTTGATATCAATTTCATTTACTCCGACGGCAGCAAGCTGAAGAGCGACGATGACAATGTTGCAATAGAACTCACCTATAATGAGGATGACCTCAAGCAGTATATCACAAAGACTCCCGGTAAGATGAGCATTGAAATCAAAGCAACCAACGCAGATTACAATCTCAGCTTTACCAAAACCGTTGAAATCGAAGTTGAAACTCCCATCCGTGTAGATGTTACAGCTCCTAAAAAAGCTGAATACATGCAGGGCGAAACTTTCGAAGCTGATGGTTTGAAAGTTCAGTTGGTTTATGACAACAAGGGCAAAGAAGCCAAAGTTGAATTCAAAAAAGAAGATTACACTTACAACGCTTCTACCAGAGTTCCCGCAGAAGGCAAGAATATTCGTATCAAGACCGATATCCCCGGTTTGAAGGAAATCTTTGATGACAACAAAGTTGGCTTTACCATGACCATCAAAGCTGACCCCAACCAGACCACAGAATCCACTCCTCCTCCCGCTGATCCCGGTAACAAACCCAAGGACGATTTCAACTGGATTCCCGTTATTGTCATTGCAGCAATCGTTGTTGTAGGCGCAGGTACCGCAGTTGTTGTTATCGTTATCAAAAAGAAAAAGAATTAATTGATTTCATTTTGATTTTCCTTTTCTTATAAGTATTCCAAGATTCACCGTATACCTTTTGGTATACGGTGAATCTTTTGCCGTTGCAGTATCTTGTTCAGGGCAACGGCATTTACTTTTTTTGAAAATATTGGTAAAATAACGTGAATTCGATGGAAAGATCAATGATTATGTTTATTCATTCAAAAACCGTGGCAAACGATTATTTTTCTATTGACATTTCCGATATAAAAGATTATAATGAACTAATCAGACATTATTCAGAAAGGATTCTATACTGATGAAAAAAATTTTCTCTATTTTATTCATGGTTCTTTTCGTCTTTACAGCAGCTACACTTGCGGTTTCCGCTGCAAGAATTGACATTGACGACAAAGGCATTTATTATTCCAACCTCCTTGACTTCAACAAGGAAACCAACGCTTATTGGGCAAATTATGACGAAGCAGCAGGCAAATGGGTTCCGATCGAAATCGACGATTACAGCCAACCCTGTCATGCGGACGGCAAAATCTGCTCGCCGATTCTCAGCAATCAATATATGTCCCACAATGCACGCGAATGGTCTTTGATTGAAGACGGCGAGGTTCTCCGCGTTCAGTCCACCGATGCTTCCATTTATCCCGGTCTTACCTTTATTCTCGATGCTGCACACAGCGATGAATTTCCCGTAGGCAGAGAAAATTCCAATCCTGCCAAAGCAGAATACGTAAAAATCCGTGTTAAAAACTTCTCCAACTGCGACCAGATCACATTCGGTTTCGCTACGAACTCCACCAACGGCGGCAGATTCTTGCCTGCCACCCTTTCCGAACTGACTTTTGATGCAAACGGTAAGGTTTACGAAAGTGGTTCCGGAGAATGGCAGACCTATACGTTCTCCATATATGAACTCAATAAAAACACCAACTACGATGAGCTTTTGTATGATCCCGAAGATGAAAATTCCGTTCAGCTCAGCCGTTGGTCCGGCAATCTTTACGAATTTCTGATTTTCCCCTTTGGTTATAATGTTACCGATGGTACCGGCAACTATCCCGGCGCAACCATGGATATCGACTATGTCGTTATCGGCAGCAAGGATTACGTTACTCACTACCGCAGCGCTCTTGAAAACAAGGAAAACAACATCGTATCTCTCGAACTTATAAAAGTTCCCGATAAAACCAAATACGTAGTCGGTGAAGCGCTCGACCTCACAGGTCTCGAACTCAAAGCAACTTTTGGGGACGGTTCCACGGAAATCCTTACCTCTGCAAGCGCAAGTGTCGGTACGTTTGACAAAGTGGAACACAGCGTAGAGCTGAAATACGGCAATCAATCCGTTTCTTTTTCCGTTGAAGTCGTTGACATCTCAAGCATTGAAATGATTTCTCTTCCCTCCGCATCCAAAGGTTTTGATATTGCCGATCTCAACGAATACGGCTTCGGCGCTTACGCAGATGAAAATAACGTAAGGGTGAAAGTCAACTACGCGGACGGTACTTCCAACAGCAATCTTGCAAATGCACACTTCTCTTTCGTTGGTAATTTTACCGATGCAGGCGAAGCAACCGTCAATGTTTACTACTACGGTAAATATACCTCCTTTGAGATCAATCTGATCAAAGTAACAGATATTGAAATCATCCCCACAAAGACTTACCAATATGGTCAATTCCCCAAAATCTATGATTTTGATATCAATTTCATTTACTCGGACGGCAGCAAAATCTCTGCTGACAATACATACTTGTATCCCACATATAATGAGGAAGAACTCAAGCAGTATATTGCAAAAGGTCCCGGTAAGATGAACATTGAAATCAAAGCTTTCATCGAAGAGTACAATCTCAACATCACAAAAACCGTTGAAATCGAAGTGGAAACACCCGTACGCGTAGAAGTTACCTTTCCAAAAAAGACGGATTACATGCAAGGGGAAACACTTGATACGACCGGACTGAAAATTCAATTGGTTTATGTAAAAAACAACGGTAACGAAACCAAACTTACTGTTTCCTCCGAGGATTATTTTTGTCAGGCTTCTACCGAAACGCTCGGAAGAAACATCCCCGTTCCTATCATATCCGAAATCCCCGGTCTGAAAGAACTTTTTGAAATATCCAACGCAAGATTCACCATTAACGTTACGGAAAATCCCGCTTACACGACAGAATCCACACCACCTCCCGAAGAAACAACCGCTTCCACACCGCCCCCTCAAGGCTCTGTCGAAACAACAGGTTCTTCCGATACCGAAACCGAAAGCATTACCCAGACCAATCCTGAGGGAACCAACTCCAACGAAAACAGCTCCAATGCATCCGATTCCATGGAAACCACTTCTTCGGAATCCGCAAATACTTCTTCTCAAAATAAAGACGATTCCAAGGGATTCGATCCTCTTTCCATTGTTATTATCGCGGCGGTTATCTTCGCATTTGCAGGTATTGTAGCCGCTCTCATTGTTGTAATCAAGAGAAAAGATTGATTGGAAAACTTGAAGAATCTTCAAAATAAACAGCGGCATCTGATAAACGGTTGCTCTGTACCTCCCGGTACGGAGCAACCGCTCTTTTTCAATATGAAAAATTTTTTCGACAAGCACCCGTTTTACTGACGGTTGTTTTTCTTGAACTATAGGAAATTGCTCAAAATCGACCTCGCCGTTTTGCATTGCTTGGATACAAGAAAAACTACGATAGGCTGAGCACACAGCTTGCAAAGCAAGCCGTTATCCGGTGGGCGTTACCCACTTTCTTGTTTGCAAAGCGAGATATCCGATTCACAAATCCGCACATCACCCCGTACTGCTGTCGAAAAGTCTTTATTGACAGAGTTTACAACGCGAAGATTGGCGTTGACACCCTCGAAACAGCGAACCAGAAGCGGCACATCTTCTTCAAATTTTGTCCCGTCAAGCACCAAATCCGTTGTGGGATACACAATTCCCTGCGCGGCAATCCGTGCAAAACGGATAAGATTGTTTTTGAGCGTACAATTAACAAAGCAAATGCGGTCAACAGGTGTGATGGAACGAAGCAACACGGGGATTTCCTCTGCCTCCACAACGATATTTTCAAAAATCAGATTTTCCTGGATCGGTGATGGCGAATCAGGATAATAACTGCGCGACCATTTATCTCTGTCAAAGTGGATCGAAAATGCCACAGGACGGTTCTTTTTCAAATGGATATCCTTGAAACGGATATTTCGGCATCCTGCGCGGTAGGTTACATCCTCCTGCACGACAGCCCATACGATACCGTCATATTCTTTCTCTCCCGCCTTGTGCGTGGGTCGGGTAATGGAACGATAAGTCTTTCCGTCAACGGGCATAAACACCCGATATAAGCGCCCATCCGATACCACAGTATCCGAACGCTGAACGATCATACCCTCATACCAATCTGTCCAGGCGCCTGCCAGAATCCGACAGAAATAGCCTGTCGTCGTATCTGCATGGAGATCATAACAATCCTCAATCACGCCGTCTTCAATCCAACCGAGCTCGGGATTTGCGGTAACATAATCATGTCCGTTCAATGCAATCGGGTCGTCAAACGTACGAAAACGTCCGTGGCGCACTGCAAAATTCTTGCCTCTGCCGAAATGAACGGCATCTTTCATACCCTCAATATAAAGATTTTCCAGAAGAACATTCTCAAACGTGCATATATGGATTGCAAAGTTCTTCTCCGGCAGATCATAGCATTCAAAATCCCGTACCGTCAGATTTTTTACGTAAAAGAAAGAGCAATGCCCGATCAAACCGAGAATCACTTTTCTTGAATCCTCTGTTTTCGGGGAAGCAATCACTTGATTACAAATGATATGCAAGCCTGCAATGGTAATGTTTTGATTATACGTTTTGGTATATGCTCCGCGATTGATAAAAACATAGCCATTTTCATCGGGATTGTTCACTCTTTTCAGGTATGATCCTTTACAAAAATGAAGCGCGGTGTTATCTTCCAGGATAACTTGATCTGCAATTTCATAAATACCCGGTTCGGTAATGAAAATTTCTCCTCCGCCAAGCACCGCATTTTGCAATGCGCGGGCATTTTCAAAACCGTCTTTGTTCACATCGAATCCGTAGTCCGCCGCAATTTTCATGATTTTCCTCCTGAGTTCAAAGAATATTTTTTTATCAGATACGATTTTTGAAGTTCAGAAGCCGGAGAATAACGGGAACAAAGATAATGTTCAAAATAAATTCGAAAATGAAATTACCGCCAACAAGACCGATGAACATATAGGCAACAGCAGACATTCCCTCAGCATTTGCCCAAGCGGAAACCGCTTCCATAAAGAACAGTTTACAGCCGAGCAGAAATATACCCGTATTGGCAAGAGGGCAGGCAATCGCAGAAATAAGAACCGCAAGATATTGATTCACATGCTTCAAAATTTTGAAAACAAAACCTGCTGTCATACCGCAGACAATACCTTTTACCAGAACCACGAGAACGGTTCCCACAACGTCAATCGTCAGAAACGCCGCCGCATCGCCGCTGAGAAGAACATGCATACCGAAAACAAAGCCGAGCCAAGCACCCGCGCCGGGACCGAGAAGCGCCGCACCGATCACGATCGGAATCAACACCAACGAAGCCTGAAACGGGCCGAGACGGATAAAGGAACCAAGTGTTTGAAAAACGAGAACGATTGCGGTCAGCAAAGCAAGATAAACGATTTTCCGAATGTTTTCGGAATTGGAACGAATTTTATTTTTCATAGAAAATCACCTTTCTGTTGTTCAATCTTTACAATTATTATAAACTTTTTTGTAAAAAAAGTCAATATCTTTCTTTTTTTTTGCCAGGGTTCACGCATGAAATTTTGAATTATTTTAATTTATTGATTTGCCTACAGATTGGCGCTTGCATCATAATTTGAAGATTATCCCTGCTATTTTTACAAGTTCATCTTGGGGAGTTTGCAAAAATTTTTTCATGCGTGAACCCCGGAAAAATCACAAAAAAGTCTTGACATTTTAATTTGATTCATGCTATACTGTAATAAATATGTATATAAAACAAGCAATAAAAAATAAGCTCGACGGAACGATCGGTGTTCAGCAGGCGTTCCCGATTTTATCAATTTTTATTTTTTGCGGAAAGGACCTTTTGCCCTGCATGAAAACAAAAACCATTTTACTTGAAAAAATCAAAGAATCCGTCGCTTCCGTTCTGCCGGTTTCTCTGATTATTCTTCTGCTTTCTTTCACCATCTGTCCGTTGCCGAATGCAATTTTCATCTCGTTTATCTTCTCCGTTTTCTTAATGATTTTCGGAATGGGACTTTTTACACTCGGCGTTGATAAATCCATGACCCCCATGGGTGAACATGTCGGTGCGACGATGACAAAATCCAAGAAAATCGCTGTTGTCGCAGTGGTTTCTTTCCTGATCGGCACGCTGATCACGGCTTCTGAGCCTGACCTCACCGTTCTTGCAGGAAAAGTGCCTGCAATCAATGCGCAGGTTTTCATCTGGACAGTTGCGCTGGGTGTCGGTATTTTCCTTGTACTTGCGGTTTTGCGCATTATTTTTGCGATCAAGCTTCGTTACATGCTCTTCATTTCTTACGGTTTGCTTTTCCTGCTTGCTGCTTTTTCCAATCCCGAATTTCTTGCGGTTTCCTTTGATGCGGGCGGTGTTACGACAGGTCCTTTGACCGTTCCTTTCATCATGGCGATGGGTGTCGGTATTTCTTCCATTACCGCAGACGAATCCGGAGACAGCTTCGGTTTGATGGCGCTTTGTTCCGCAGGTCCGATCATTGCTGTTCTGATTCTCGGCTTGATTTACGGAGATACGAGCGGAGCCGGTTCCGAAGCGCCCGATGCACTGATTGAATTTTTGGATTCCCGTGAATTCGGTCTTGAATTTATCCATATGCTTCCCCATACATTTATGGAGGTTGCGCTCGGTCTTTTCCCTGTTGTCATTTTCTTCTTTCTTTATCAGTTGTTTGCGGGAAGAGTTCCGAAAGATCAAATTCTCCGTCTGCTGATCGGCGTTGCTTATACCTATGTCGGTATCGTTCTCTTTCTTGTCGGCGCCAATATCGGCTTTTTGCCTGTCGGTCAATATATGGGACAGTCCATTGCGAATTCCAATCTGAAATGGCTCCTGATTCCCATCGGTATGCTCCTCGGTTACTTTATCGTCCTTGCCGAGCCTGCGGTCCATGTCCTTGAAAAACAGGTTGAAGAAGTAACGGCAGGTACCATTTCCAAAAAAATGCTTTCTTTTGCAATGTCCATTGCTGTTGCGATTGCGGTCGGTCTTGCCATGATCCGCGCGCTGACGGGTATTTCCGTGCTCTGGTTTGTTTGTATCGGTTATGCCATCGCGTTGCTCCTCTCTTTCGTTGTTCCCGATGTATTCACTTCCATCGCTTTTGACTCGGGCGGTGTTGCTTCGGGCGCAATGACCTCCACTTTCCTTATGCCGCTTGCCATCGGCGCAACATATGCAGTCGGCGGCAATATCATGACGAATGCATTCGGTGTGATTGCCATGGTTGCCATGCTTCCTCCGATTACCGTTCAGATTCTTGGTCTGGTTTACAGAATCAAGCTGAGCCTTGACAAAGAAGATGCAGCTTCAACGACTTCGGAAAATGCAGAAGTCATTGAGCTGTCTCCTCTCCCTATTGTAACGGAAATCATTGCCGAAGACGGTACAGTCGAATTCCCCATCTATGAAGAACCCCATATCTGCGAGGATTATCCCGATATCATCGAATTTACGGTTCATTCGGAAGCCGATTCTGAAAAATAATGGGTTGCAAAACTGATAAAAATATGCTATAATAGAAATATGAATAAACAAATATAAACAGAAAGGAGCTTTCTATGCAGAATTTATATTGGTTTATCACGATTTCCAAACGTTCGGACGCAGAAGAGGTGATCGAGCTGTATCAGGAGCTGGAAGTACCTCGTGTTTACAGCTGTCTTGCCAACGGCACGGCAAAATCGCAGATTCTGGACCTTTTGGGTTTGGAGCTGTGCGAAAAAACCGTACATCAAACTGTGGTTACACATAATAAATTACATGAATTGATCGCTGCTCTGGAATGGAAGCTGCATATCGATCTCCCCGGTCAGGGCATTGCGCTTGCCATTCCTCTGACGAGCATTTCAACAAGAAAATCGCTCGACTTTTTTGCGGGCGGTCATGCGGAGGATGAAATGAAAGAAAAAGAACAGGTACACCCCCGTCAGATGGAACTGATCATTGCCATCTGCAACAAGGGTTATACAGAAGACGTTATGGAACAGGCTCGCGCTGCAGGTGCGGGCGGCGGTACGGTACTGCATGCCAAAGGCACTGCGGGAACTGAATATGCAGAAAAGTTTTTCGGACTTTCCCTTGTGGATGAAAAAGAAATCATTTATATCGTTTCTAAAAAAGAAATGAGAAATGCCATTATGCAAGCCATTACCAACGGCGCAGGTCCCGGAACCAAAGCGCATGCGCTTGTCTTTTCTCTCCCCGTATCCGATACGGCAGGCTTCCGTTTTTATGACGATACAGCTCCCGTTCACGCTAAAAACGATTTTGTGAAATGATTTGGAAAACAAGGACGGATGATTTTCTCCGTCCTTATTTTTTCACTATTCAATCAATGTGATTTTGAACAATTTCTTATAATAAAAAATTTTTTATTTTTTGATTTCTCTATGCTTTTTTTTGATTCTATGGTATAATAATGAAGGCAAAATCGAAAAGAGCAAAATTTTGTTATCGTTTTTCACGAATTTTGCGCGGTATTGCCTTAAAATAAAATTTGAACAGTAAGGAAGTGTATTTCGTTGCGTACCAAAAAAATTTTATTCGGTTATCTTATTGCTGCAATTGTTGCAGGTTTGGGTTTTGCCGTTTGGAGAACAGTTCTGATGATTCTTTATTATGACCCGTACAGAAAAGAATATATGGCGCAAGCCAAGCCTTCGATGCAAGCGTTCGGTTATATCATGTTTTTCGTATTGCTTTTGCTCGCTACGTCCATATGCTTTTTTATTAAATTCCACCGTTTCAGCGGACGGCACGAATTTTCCGTATTCACAGCGGCAGATCATCAAAGCTCTACGTTCACAAGCGCGTTGCTTGGTTTTATTTTCCTTGCCGTTGGTGTATTTCTTTCTTTTTCCTTGAGTGCCATGCTTTCTCCGACCAAGTATATCATTTATAAATATATGCAGTTAATTTCCTTTATCCTGCTCTTTTTCTCTTCTGCTTATTTTATCATCCATGCGGCAAATGATACTCGTTTTTCCAAGATAAAACCGATATTGGCATTTGCACCGCCTTTATTCGGCCTTTCTTTCCTGTTGGCTTCCTATGTCAATCCGCTGTATCTTTATAAAGATTTTAACCATACGCTTTGCAACGTTTCTCTTTGCGCATTGACTTGTTTTTTCCTTTTTGAAGCCAAAGCCTCCATTACGAAAAAAGCGGCAGCGCCGTATTTCGTTTTCTCCTTACTTGCATTGGTAACTTCCATGGCGAATATTCTGCCCAATTTCCTTTTGCTTGCTTATTGGGAACTTTCTTCCGAGCTTCATTTTATTTTTGAAGCAGTGGAAATCGGCGCGATTCTTTATATTATTTCGGTTGCATTCCATCTGGTTTCTTCTGTACATTACTGTGAACCCGTCTTGCCCGAAGAGAAAACGGAATATATCACAGAAGAAACAGAGGTTTCCAAAGAAAAACCGTAATTGGGTAATTTCCGTATAGGGCGGGAATTTTCAGAAGCATTTTCTTTTATAAAGTTTTAATTGTTACAAATCTTGACAGAAAAAGAGGACATTTCGGCTACAAACCGATTTGTCCTCTCTTTTTATTCCATAGGAAATTGCGCAAAACCGACCTCGCCGTTTTGCTGTATCCGGATACGGCAAAGCTTTCACTTGACAAGTACACGGATTGCAAAACAAGTCCTATGATCATTCACATAAATACGCAATTTCATTTTCCCGGAGATACTGTTCCGCATAGCTTTCTTTTTTGACGAAAGTAACCAGGGCATAACAACGTGCAAATGCATCCGTACCGATCGTTTGCAGCGTTTCGGGCAAACTGACCGTACGCAGTTTTTCGCAATCGCAGAAAAAGAATTCGCGCAGTTCCGTTATTTCATCAGGAAGCCGTACCTCTTCCAGCGAGGAACAGCCGTAAAAAAGATGAGAACCGAGTTTTTGGACGGAGGCGGGGATGATAACCGTGGTAATACTGTGGCGGATTTTTTGCTGTTCATCCGTCAGACGAAGACGGAAAGGCGAAAACGCATAATCGCCAATGGCGCTGACGGGACAGGTTCCGATCCGATCGGGGACAAGGATTTCCGTGGCATTTCCTTTATAGGATCGCAACAGATATGTACCGTTATCCAATTTTTCGAAAAGCCAATCCTTTCTGACTTCGGTTATGCTCGGCGGACGGTCGGAAAATATATTTTCCGTTTCGCGTTTTGCTTTTCGTTCCAGTTTCAGAATCATTTCGGGTGTCAAAAGCATATTTTGATAGCTCAGAATCATGGCAGTCAAAGCAGGATTTTCAGAAAAAGATTCCGAAAGTGCTTGGGTTTCCTCGTAAGGAATGAGCCGATGTTCCGTCATTTTGGCAAGCAGTGCTTCATGCTTTGCAATATGCGGATAAAATTTTTTACGGTAACGGAAAAGATAGCGCAGATATTCTTCTTCGCTTTCTTTTGGAAAAACAGCAAGCAGTGCTTCGGGTGCTTGCGCATAACCGATGACGGCAGCCGTTTTATTTTTCGGTGAGAGTGAAGAAAAAGGTACGGACGGCGCGAAAATCACATGGCTGTCCGAATGGTCAAAAAGCTTTTCGGGAATCTCCGTGATATGCGAAGGAAAAAAAACGGTCATATTGCGTGATAACGCAAAGGCATGAAATCCGATTTTTTCCAAGCTTTCGGGCAAACGGAGTTTCAGACCGTTGGTATAAGAAAAAGCTTTCGGACCAATGCTTTTCAAAGTATCCGGAAAAGAAAAATCACGCAGTGAAGTACATCCGTAAAAGCAGCCTTCGGGAATATGCTTCCAACCGGAAGGCAAACGTACGTCTGTGAGATATTTGCAATCGGCAAACGCAAATTTTTCAAGCTGTTCGATGTTTTCGGGAATATGCACACGGAACAAGGCTTCGCAATGACGGAACGCACAGGTACCGATTTTTTTCAAGCTGTTCGGAAAACGGATTTTCCAAAGATTTTTGCATAAATAAAAAGCGCGGTTTTCAATACTTTGCAGACTTTCGGGCAATTGAATTTCTTCCAAATTGCTACAGAGCGCAAAGGCATAGCTTTGGATTTTACAAATCCCTTCGGGAAGGATGATTTTCCTTATCGATTCATTTTTCAGAAAGGATTCCGAACCGATTTCCGTAATACCATCGGGAACAAAAACTGTTTGTTCCGTGCCGTAATAGGCAATCAATCGGGTGCCGAGTATTTCAAAATTTTCATTCATGATCCTGTTTCCATACTTTCATTTTGGTAATAAAGAACGCTGATAAGCAATTCTGGTTTCGCCGTTTTCCAAAAAAATCGTACCGCAACGGGAAAAACCTTGTTTTTCCAATTGATGTTGCATGATTTTATTATCTTCATGGGTATCGATTTTCAAATTGGAAGCGATGGTGCCGCAATATTGCATACATGCGGGAAGAATACCTTTTTTCTTTCCTGCGCTTGCCACACGGTGAACGGCAGCGTAAGGCTCTTCGTTCAGCCATGTGCCTTCAATCCGATTGTAAACGGGATCGCCATCGGGCAAAAAAGCAAAAACACCTTGAATCCCCTCCTCATCCGTCAAGAGATGCAGATATCCTTTTCGGATGTCTGAACGAATGATTTCATCGGTCGGATAAACGGTTTTCCATTGAGAAGCATTTCCCGTCTCACGCATAAATTCTCTTGCACGGGCATAAATGGCGGTAATCTGTAAAAAATCCGCTTCGGTTGCTTTTCTGATGTTCATAAAATTTCTCCCTTTTTTCGATTTGAACACCTATATTGTAACATAAATCGACATGAGAAAGCAAGAGATTTTAGAAAAAGAGCAAGGCTATAGCATTTACTTTTTAAGAAAATTATCATTAAACATAAGTTCTATGGAAAACGGCGTATCTGTCTGTACAATTTTTTAGAATTGCACGATTTCAGATCCGCCGTTTTTGTTCGGTTCATATATGCGGTTACCCGCTTTGAAGATTTCGGTATATGGTTTGAATCAATGGCTGTAAATATTTTTCATGGAACCCAACGGTAATACCCAGCGAATCTGCACCGCCGTCCAAAAGAATCGGCTCTGCCTCGATTTCCTTCATGGCTTTCAGAATCTGCCGTGTACCCTGTGCTGACATTCCCTCGCCGATCAGAGAAAGCAAAGCGATATGTTCCGTAACGGTTATTTCCTCCGCGTGAAACTGCGTTCTGAGTGCTTGCACGAGTGTTTCCCGTTCGGTATTCAGTTCGGTTTCACTGACAAGAACACCCACCGCATCTACCGTATGCGGCGTGGAATATACATGTTTGGTATGCGCTTCGAAAAAATGAAGTAAATTCTGAAATGCCGAAAGATTTTTTCCGATTTCCGTCAATACCACGGAAAAAAGCAAATATCCCTTTTGTCCGACAATGCCGCTGAAAGAAAAACTTTCTTTTTTTGCACAGATTTTTGTAAAAGAACCGTTCGGATCATTGGTATTCCGAATCAGAACGGGGATACCCCTTTCTTTCAAAGGCAATACGGAATCTGCATGCAAAACACAAGCGCCCATGGAAGAAAGTCTGCGCAATTCTCCATAGGAAAGCTCTCTGACCGTTTTCGGATCGGATATCATACGGGGATCTGCCAGAAGAAATCCGTTGACATCTGTAAAATTTTCATAAACGTCGGCTTCTGCCGCATAAGCGGTCAGCGCACCCGTGATATCTGAACCGCCGCGTGGGAAAACGGCAATGCTGTTATCGGGCAAACGTCCGTAAAAACCGGGAATCACGGTTTTTTCGTGTGTTTCCAAAACCGAACGGATGGCTTTTTTGATTTTCGGCAAATCCGGATTTCCCTTTTTATCCAGAAAAATGACATCATAAGCATCCGTAAACGGATATCCGATCAGAGAAGCAAAGATTTTTGCACAGAAATATTCTCCTTTTGCATAAAGAGCCGCGCCCTTTACACCTTCCGAAATTTTTTCATATTCTTCTGAAAAATCAAGCGAAAGCGAAAGCGAGCGGATGATCGAATCAAACCGCTCACGGATCAGAGAAAAAATCTTTTCTCTCTGTTCTTTCGTTTCCGCTGAATCCATCCGATAAAAAAGATCCGTTATTTTTTCATCCTGCGGAAAGCGTTTTCCCGGTGCAGAAACCGTGATGATACGCCTTTCTTTATCCGATTGAACGATTTCCGCGGCTTTTTTCATTTGATCCGCATGGCTAAGCGAGGTGCCGCCAAATTTCACGGCCTTTATCCCCACAGAAATCACCTCTTTGTTCTGTATTAAAACGGAAATGCTTCCGTCATCCCATTATATGAGAAATTTCCGTTTTCGGAACGCAGGTTTTTCAAATTTCATATTTTTCTTTGGCAGACAGCTTCCCATGCCGTTTTGCATGAAAGCGTTTCCGTAGCGGTTTCGCCGAAAAGTTTACGGCTGCAAGCATAGGCCTTTTCCCAAACTTCGGCAGATTTTTGCAAATCGCCGCATTTGGCATAACCATCCGCAAGCATTCGCAGGGTATGCAATGTTTTCGGGTGCGATTCACCGAGCAAACGCATACGGATTTCATAAGACCGCTTACCCGATTCCAAAGCGTTCCGATATTTTCCGAGCTTCCGGTAAACCTCACCGTATTCTCCGAGCGCCTGCAAGGTTTTTTCATGCATTTCTCCGAAAATCTTTTTTCGTCTGCGCCATATTTTTTGCGCGGTATCGCAAGCCTTGCGATAATTTTCAGCGCGCAGACAGGCTTTATATAAAATTTCCAAATCAGTCAGCGTTTCGCTGCTCTGTGAACGGCGTATGCTATATACGCGCGGTTTTTGTTCGATGGAAGAATTTCCTTTTTGTTTATAATGAAATTTTGCCATGATACTACTCCTTTTCCGCAAAGGCAATGTCAATGGAAGCAAAGAGTCGGCGTGATACCCCGATCGGAGCATCACGCCTAAGACAAACCGATTCAGGAAACCGGCACTACGATATTGGGATAATTTTCAAAATTCAGATCATCGGGAAAAATAATTTCCACAGGCTGATCGGAATATTCGAATTGATATTGAATGGAATAGTGCATAACGGTAGGACCAGAACCCATATCGGCGGTAACGGTTACATCCAGAAAATATGCCGTCATATAATTATATCGGTCCAACGTAACGGAAACGCGCGCATTGGAAAGAGATACGTTTTCCACGGTACTGAAATCATCGTTATATATGGAATTGATGTTATGCAGAATATTTTTCTTTTGTATTTCGCCGTCAAAATAAATCACCGCAGTTACCAATTGATCGGGATTCACCGTAAAAATAGCATGGGAAAGCATTTCTCTTGTCATGAAAAAGGTTGAAACCCCTGCTTCCGCTTTCTCTTGCGCAGAAGCCTGCACGTTTGAGAGATATTTTTCCGCAGGATAGAAAACAGAATATTTCTCGCCGCCGATCGCATAATAATAAATTTCGTCCTTATAATAAATCTCCGTACTCTGGAGCACACCGAAAAAATCCATGATTTCCACAACGGAAATATTCGGCTTTTTCGGATCGGAAAGATCCAATTGCGTGATATCCGAAAGAGGAACCTTGTATTCCATACCGTTGATTGAATATATGGCATTGGCGTTTGTGATCATTTTCGTATAAATGGCTTTTTGACTTTTTTCATCCGAAAGAGAAAATCTTCTGATAAATTCTTCCAGTGTGATTTCGGAAATTTCGGGTTCCGCTTCCCGATATTCGGCACGTTCGGAAGGATCGGGCATTTCTACTCTGAAATTCTCAGCTGTTTCTTCCAAGGTTGCCCGAACGGTATATTCCACGGGATAAATCGAGCCCTTTTGATTGGGGGCTTCCATGGTAATATCAACAGAATATGAGCGAATCCGACCGTTTTCGTCCAAAGTTACGGAAAGAAAAATGGGTTCCAATCCCGCATCCGTTTCGGACATATTTTCGTGTTGCGTACCGCCGAAAAATTTCAGATATGTTTTCGCATTTTCCAGATATTCCGAAAGAGGAAGCCCCATATAAGCGGTTACGCTGTGATCTTCTGCTAAGAAAATCTGCGCATCGGAAAAAATTTCTTTCCAATTTTCGCCGAACAAAGTCAAAAAAAGATGGAACGGAATATTTTCTTTGGCTTTTTCCCAGGAAATCGGATATTTATACTGTTCTTCGGAATCTTTTCTGTGAATATATCCGCCATCATAAAACAAAAAGAGAAACTCTTCCGAATCAGGATTTGTTTTCATGCAATAAGAAAAACAAGGATTTTCCGCATTACTCATATCCGCCTGCAACCGCACGAACAAACCGCTTTGGGAAGAAAAAGAATCGCTGTATATATGTTTTTGTGTGATATCAAAATCAATAAAAAGGCGTGTTTCGGAAGCCAATGCTGCTTCTACACGATCTGCAAAATTTCTTGCGGAAATTTCGAAATCATTCTGATTTTGTTCGGAAGAAGATTCTTCCCTTTTTTCCGTTGTTTCGGAATCAGTGTGAGACGGTTTGCAAGCAGTCAATGCAAAAATTGCAAGCAATACCGCAAAAATACCCGCAAACACGTTTTTTTTGTTCATAAGCATGGTTTCCTTTCTTGGTCTTATATATGTTATTATTATACCAAACAGAAAATTTTATGTCAATATTGATTTTTGAAAAATCCGGGGCAACAGCATTTACTTTTTCGAAAATATTGGTAAGATAAATCGAAATTTAGCGTGTTGATACCGTTCGTTATAGGGCGGCGGTTTGCTGCCGCCGTTTCAAAATTGAATTTATATTTCGGCGGGACACGAGCCTCCGCCCTACGATCATACCGAAATTTTTCAAACAGACAAATCATCATGGAACTTTTCCTAAAACTCTCGTTGTTTTTGTGTCATTTCCTATGGAACAAGAAATTGGGCAACGACCACCGGATAATGGCTTGCTTGGCAAGCTGTGTGCTCAGCCTATCGTAGTTTTTCTTATATCCAAGCAATGCAAAACGGCGAGGTCCAATTTGAGCAATTTCCTATAGTTCAAAAAAGAGAGAACGCCGCGGCAAAGCCGCTTTGTTCTCTCTTTTTAACGCAGTTCAGTCAATCAAGGCATATAAACCGTAATGGTGAAAATCTCTTTGTTCTTCAAAACTTTGATCTCGATATTTTCATCGGGATGGCGCTTATAGACCTCTTCCACCACATTTTCCTTCTGAGTGGCAGGTTTCAGAATTTTATCATACAATTCATTCAATAAATCGTAAGATTTGCATTTGAAGGTACAGAATCTTTCGCCTTTCCGAACGGCGGATGTTACAATCGCTTTCACTCTTTCGAGATCACAGGATTCCAACACCAATTGGTTATGATAATAATAATTGCATTTCGTTGCTTTGCATTCCGGAACATCGACAGGGACATCAATATTTCTCGTACGCAGAATTTCTTCCGTCGTAATACAGAAATAATTGTATCCGATATCGCGTCTTTTTTCTTTCTGAAGCGTATTGGAACGGTCATCCCACGTTGCGTCCAGATGGTAATAATCACCGTCCAGTTTGAGGATATTCCATGCATGGGGTTCGCCGGGGTCCCCGGTTTCTTCATCCGGCTTGGTTACACCCGTACATTCCGCGCATTCTATGCCGCACTGCTGCACGAGGTACTGATATGCGCGCGCATATCCTTCGCAAACGGTTTTTTCGCTCAGGAAAACACCGCAGATATTGCGCAGATTATCGATCTCGCCGCTTTCGGGACCGCCGTTTTTTCTTTCTTTGATCAGAGCAATGCCGTCGTAATCCACACAGTTGATCAGGCTGATATACAGGTACAGAGCTTTGTCATACTCGCTCATCGTATCTGTAATACCTTCCAGATATTTGTCGATCTCCGGCTTCATTTTACGGTTCAGAGCGTCTGCTTCTTCTTTGGAAATGCAATATCGAATCGTAACGGAGCCTTCCGTCGTATACCGGAACGTATTGTTCAGAGAAAACCAGAAAATTTCGGGGTGATCGTAAGTAATGCATCTCAAAACCTTTTTTATGACATCAGGATCGCTCAGTACATCCGCTTGAAAAGTATCCTTATGGGCAAGAATTGCTTCTAAAGCGCGGTCGTATGCGTTGCGCAGAGGTTCGCTGAGTCGGTCATAATAGAAATACGATAGTTTTTTGGAAGAAGTGTCTTTTTCTTCCTTTTTCTCCGCTTTCTCTTCAGCAGATTCCAAAGAAGGGGTGCTCTCTTCTTCGGGTTCATCATCGATATTTTCGTTACCGATATTTTCGTTACCGATATTTTCGTTACCGGTATTTTCGTTACCGGTATTTTCGTTATCGGTATTTTCGTTATCGGTATTTTCGTTATCGGTATTTTCGTTACCGGTATTTTCGTTATCGGTATTTTCGTTACCGGTATTTTCGTTACCGGTATTTTCGTTACCGGTATTTTCGTTATCGGTATTTTCGTTATCGGTATTTTCGTTATCGGTGATTTCCTCTTCGGGATCGTCGCCGCCAAGCAAATAACGGAACGGATTATTATTGAACTGCTTGTTTTTCTGGAGATCGTCTTTCAGCTTTCTGTATCCCTCTGCGGCTTCGCTTTCCGCAGATTCATAATACAGCGTTCGTTTCTCCGCAAGATCGGTATGATTGAGATAATCCAGATACTCAATACCGACCCATGCAACATGGCCTTTGGCAATATCTTCGGGGAGACGGGGGAGCTTACGGATCTGCCAGATATGTGTCAACTCTCTCGCAAACAATTCGGAAAGATTTGCGCCGGGGAGATTATACTCCGCATGAACCTGTTTTCCGCGGATATAACTCTTAGCTGTGATATCCGTATTTCTTACACGGATATCATCCAGTTTTCTGATAGCATCGATAATCTTCACCGTAGACTCATAACAGAATTCGTAAGTATCGTCCATTTTGATCTTGTAGCGTTCTTCCATGAATTGTTTTGCGGCACTCAGATACTGTTTGAGCGTATCCTGATTGTTGCCGATGAGCTCTTTTGCGCAATCATGACAAATGATTCTGTCATCCACGATCGCAATATGCTTGGTACCCATATAGCGTTTACCGCAGAAATCACAAACGTGATATTCCGAAATTTCTTCGGCATCAACATATTGCAATTTATATGTAACGTCGCCAAGAACTTTTGCGATTCCGTGCAAAGCGGAAAAATCAAAGCATTCGGGCTCACTGTCCATACCAAACCACAGATAATCGCCTTTGGGATTCTTTTTGCTCATATACCAATCCAGATATTCCTTGATCGGTTCGAAAAGCGTACGCAAAACATCGCCGCCCGAGGTCATCAGCGAGGAAATTACGCCGAGATCCTCTGCGCAGTCTTCTATGATCAGAATTTCGACTGCCTTCTCAGAGCCGTATTCTTTAATAAATTCCACCTTGGGAAGTGTCGTAATATCATCCTTGCTTCCGTTTACGGGGCAAACCGCGGTGGAATCCGCAACGGAGGGGAATTTTGCACGGAGGATTTCATCCAGCATAACCGCTGCCAAAGAAGCAATCTTCGCTCTGCTTTCTCCAAATTCGCCTTCCAATCTGACGGAGAGCACGGAAAGACCTTCTGCATAGATATTCAACGGAATATCGGAAAGTCTGCGCTTGCCGAAGAAACGGAAGCTGTTTTCCATTCCCTCTTCTGCCTTTTCCGCTTCCAGCTTTGCCTTGAAAGAATTTTCATCTTTGAAAGCGCCGTAGCAACGGTAGGTCTGCGCCGCCAGAATCCTGTCGTTTTTACTGCTGATCGGATGGTAATCACCCGGCGCGGTTCTGTCCATAGACTGCGGGTCCAGATCGTAATAACCGTCTGTACGGACTTCTGCGGTGGCTTTGAATGCCGTTACGTAAACTTCGGTCAGAGGCGTATTGACTTTGTTTTTTCTGTTTTTCTGCGAAATGACCGCCGTTTTGGGAGAATAGAGATATTCTATTTTCTCGGGAGAGCAATCCAAACGGTAAGTTCTGTTTTGAATATAACTGTAAACTTCACTGTTATAACCGGAGTTTGCAAGCTTGGCAAAAATTTCGCCTTTTTTGTTATCCAATTTATTGATGTAATAGATTTCACCTTCGAAAAGCAGGTTCTGACCTTCAATATAATTTTGTGTCAGACGCTTTTTCGGCAAAGGCAGCTCCACGGTTCCCTGATTTTCCGTATGAAGCAGGATACGGTCCTGCAAACGGATGATATCATACAGCAAATGCTTGGAACGCAGGGAGATTTTCGTTTGAGGCGAATAGTCGCCGGAACGGTCAAAATCACGGAAAGAGGTATATTCAAAATACTGGTAAACATCAAGCAGGCTTTCGCATTTTTTGCCCAGAATATTCAGAATCTTTTGCAGGACGAGATTGATGCTCCGATTCCGGACATAAAATTCCAAGCCGTGGATTTTACCCGCAAGCGCAAGGAGTTCTTCTTTGGTAATACCGCCCGAATTGGCTTTAACCAAAATCTTTTGCGCGATATCCTTTTCCGTTCCTTCCGCTACGGGAATACGGAGAATCTGTTTTCCCTGCCAGAGCTTTTCCATATTGGCAATATAATAATCCCTGAAAAGATACGGGCGCGAAAACAGGATGACAAGCGCGGGTTTATCCGTGGTGATGGAAATATATTTTCTCAGTGCCGACGGCAGGTTATTGCCCGCATCCAGCGCGATGATGACGGAATAGCCGTCCGGATTATAGAAATACTCATTGATCAGCAGATTGGTGCCGAGTGCCACTTTGCCGAGCTTACCGTCATGAGAATTCAAGCTTTCCGCGATCGCTTTATAGGGCAGCTGTTCTTCCACGAATACCGATGCCGTGGAAGCGCCGTTCAGAACCGCATTGATCGCCATTTCCATCATAACACCAAGATTTTCTTCGGTCGGAATGAAGTGAGGAACCGTATAGTCTTCCTGTTCCTCCTGATATTCCCCGCTCTCTTCCGTATATTCGTTCTCTTCCGTTTCGTCCTCTTGCTCTGCTTCCTCTTCGGAAACGATATTATAATTGTAGCAGCTTACCGTTGCACGGTAAAAGCTACCCATGATATCTACCGTTTCCATTTCCGTGGAAAACATATTCTTCAAAACCTTATCCGTTCCCGGCGTTCTGGTTTCATCGAAGAAGAAATAACGGATGGGACGCGCACAGATCGGATTCTGTACCGAATTTTCGATGATGTGCATGAGCTTGGTATTCAGAATGGAAAGCCGTTTTTCGTAACGGTTGATGCAGTTTACGGAATCGACGAAAATCACGGTATCCAGATAGGAAACGAAATAGCTGTTGTTTTCCTCAAACGTATTGGAGCAGAGGAAATCGGGCGTTGTGATCAGAATGGAAGAGCCATTGATTTTATTCTTGTTGCCGTCCTTATTCTGCTCTTTATACAGCGGCTGTCCTTCCTTGCCGCCGACTCTCACGATTTCCCAGATCGGATGGGAAAGATCTTTATTGATCTCCGCATTGGCACGGCCGGCGTAATACAGGCTCGAAATTTCGCTGAATCCCCGACGCAGGTATTCCTCAACCTGTTCCGATTGCATATCGCTGTTACAAACAAAAATCAAATGGTCGCCGCGCGCAAGTCTGACGGAAAGATAACGGAAAAAATACATGGAAAATTCAGAAAAAAATCCTCCGTTGAACAAAACGCCGCCGTTACAGCTATCCATTTTGTCAAGCGCTCTGGCATAAATATCCTTTGCGCTCTTTTGGTTTCTTCTATCATTTTTGACATTGTTTGCAATGATACTCGAAATTTTTTTATGCTTGGAAGAAAGAGAAGAATCCTTCGCCTTCAATTCCATGGACGAAGCGTAAAAGATACCGAATTTCTTTCTGCAATCCTCATCCACATCCTGAAGCGGATTTTCTTCCTCTTCCGCTTCTGCTTGCTTTTCTCCCTCCCAGTTGGGGCACTGGTTGACGAACGCTTCGATGCCAAGCAGAAAGAAAGAAAATTCCCACAAAAGGAGCATGGCAATCATCGGATACTGATAACTCAGCTTGAAAAGCGAGAGAATCCCCCCATAAGGAATCCAATCTGCGGCAAACACGGTCGGAATCTGAAAAACAACGAACAGAACGCCGAAAAGCGCAGAAAGCACGATCGTCAGATATTTCAGAAGTCTTCCGACGAAAAACCATTCTTCCCTATTGAAATAGCCGATCAGTTTTCTTTCAAACTCCTGAATCCGAGTGAAAAATTCTCCGTTTTTCGGAACGGTAACATTCATTTTGGATAAACCGATGCGCACAAAGCTTTGCAATAATACGAAGCCTGCGCCGATGATGATATTGATCAGAATCACCGTATAAAGAGAAGTTGCGTAGTCCGTCCGGTAGCTGCCGATGTTGGACGTAATCCAACGTACAAAGCCCCACGTTTTGATCCATTCGATCAGTCTCGTTGAAATCAGAAGAACCAACGTTACCGCAACGGTATAGCACAGTGTGAATACAACCAATCGGAAACGGCTGACTTTCAGCGTTCTTTCATCCTTACGGAATCGGAAATATTCTATGGCAATGGGAATCGCCATCAATACGGGCATGGTAAGCATGAACAATATTTTCAAAGCAATCATAATGTTATGCCTCCTTCTGCATTGTTTGTATCTTGATTTGTATTGTTATTTGTAATATCATGGATATCCTCTTTCGTCAGAATGGAATAAATTTTCTGATTTTCCTTGCCTGACGAAAACGCCTTTGTATAATCGATGCCGAGTGTTTCGGCTTCTTTTTTATTGCCGCTGTTTTCGGAATGATCTCGGCGGTACTGTTCTTCCATATCCCGGAGATTGACGTCCAGGTCTTCCAGAATATTGCCGACCGTTTCTTTCCGTCTCAGCAGACGGATTCTGTGGTGCTGACATTTTCCGCGGTCGATTTCGTAATATTTGAACGCGCATTCCACATCCGTTTTATATTCATAAATATAACGCAGGGATGGAATTCTGTTTTTCAGAAGATCCAGGTAATTTTGCAAAGAAGCTTCGTTTTCCGCAACCGATTTGTTTGCTTCTTCCATGAATATTGCGAAAGCCTTTTCGTACTCTGACTCCTGCTGTTTTTTCAGGATACCGAATACGACAAAGAGGATCGCAAACGGAACGGCAAAGGTTACCATTGCAATGCCCGCCGTAACCAGATTTTCAAAAATCAGATTTTTCTGAATCAGGAAAAACGGGATATACGAGCAAAGCAGAACAAGACATGCAATCAGGGCAGAGAACGTCAATCTGCGGATGCCCTCTCTGATTTCCTTCACTCTGTTCGTAAACCATTTGTACTGCTTATCAATATTCGTGGCAGAAACGGGATACACGCGATTGCCTTCCAGATATCTTTCTTTTACCGTATCGTACGCCTGTTTTGCAAAGGTACGCAGATCAACATCCGTTTTTTCGGTATTTGTCTTTGCGTTTTCCGTCTCACCGTCCGTTTCGCTTGCAATCAGATATCGCTTGGTTTGTTCGTTCGGATTGCGTTTGGGCAGTTTTGCCTGCTGCTGCTTTTCGGGCGCGTCTGCCGTATAATTGGGTAGCCAATCCTTTACGCTCGTTTGCAGGATATCGTGCAGCTTCTCGTGGCTTTCCTTGATGATTTTCGCCTCTGCCAGCATATCCTTTACGTTTTTGAATTTCTGCGGTGTTTTTTCGCCTTCTGTTTCACCCGGATTCGTTGCCGCTTCTTTTGCTTTTTTCAGCTGATCGGTAATCTCTTTGATTTTCGATTCCCTGTTTTCTTCCTCGGCGAATGCCGCTTCCGGATCCTCTTCCGTCTCGGTTTTGGGTTTATACGCTTTGACATCTTCTTTGGATTGATTCAGATATGTATTCATATCCTCGGAAAATTCCATTCCTTTCAGAATCTCCACAGAATCGGAAAGCTTTTTATCCCATTTTCCGTATTTGTCAAGTCCGTATCCCTTAAAGGGAAGATATTGGATTTGCTTTTGGAATTCCTCTTTCATTTTGGAGCAGGTGCCGTCGGGGGAAATCTTTCCCGCTTCCGCTTCATACATCTTATACTTACGGAACAAAATTTCCTCTGTTTTTTCGATATCAATGTGATTGAAAGCAAAAACATTGACATCGGCATCCTGATCCTCCGATTTTTTGGAACCCGTGTTCAAAAAACCTCTTTCCGAACATTGCAAAAGATAGATGTAAAGCGTGATTTGCGCTTCTGCGAACGCATGCATGCTCTGACGGATGGCAAAACGGTTTTTCTCGAACAGAATGGTTTTCACGCTCTCGCCGCATTTCTGATTCATGAAGGCCAAGCCTTTTGTAATCATGAAATCATCCCGTCCGAATACCGTTTCCGTCTTTTCGTCGGAAGCGTTTTCTTGTGTTTTGATACCGTCTTTACACCAGGTTTTCACAGGCTTTCCGAAAATTTCCTTTACGCCGTTCCAGAAATTTTGATCGCTGTCTTCCTTCCACGCCTGATTTGCGGACGGTTTGTTTTTTTCTTTTCCGAAAAACAAACGTTCAAAGGCGTCGGCAGAAACCGTTCCCTCGGCAATACTCGTATCCCGATACGCCTTGAAAAAAGCCTTGTTCAGACCGAGAAGCTCACATTCATAGCGCCGTATCAAATTCTGATCCTTGTTTTCCGCGGAAATGGGTTCACAGCCCGTATCCAAAATCAAAAGGGTGGAAACGGGTGCGCAGCTTCTCTGTTCCAGCTCGTACACCATCGTATGACGGACAAAGGAACGCAAAATTCTGCGGAATGCTTCTCTGCAATTCAGCTTTTGTCTGTACGGAGAAGGCTTTTCTTCTGCTGTGAGATGTTCATATTCCTCCAATTCGGGAATATTTTTATATTCCTCAAATTCACAAAGGTCAATATAAATGACCAGATTGAAATTATCGCTGACGTTTTTATCGCTGTCAATGATTTCTCTGATTTTATCCGCGCAATATTCATAATTTCGACGTCCGTCCGTAACATCACACCAATTTTTGATAGGATAGGATTTTCCCGAAGAATTTTCACTCGGGTTTTCACTGTCAAGAATATCCAGTGTCAGCAACTGTCTTTTTTCAATTTCCATTTCTGCCAGAACCTGATAGCGGTCAAATTCTGCAAAAGATGCATTTATAAAAAAGGTATGTGACATAATTTCCTCCTTTTTTCATATTGTTTTCCATTATTTTCTTATCCCCGTTTTTTGAAAAATATTCCAAAACGCGCGGATAAAGAAATAATTTTTTCATACCGTAAGGAGGTTTCCCTCCCTACGGTATATTTTTGTTTAACCTTCGTTGTCTTTTTGCTTTTCTTCGGTGAGATACGGCAAAATCTTATGCCATGTTTTATCGATGTGAGGCGTTTGCAAGAGTGTATAGCTGATTTTATCATCTATTTTGTTTACAATATCCAGATAATGTTTATAGTAAATTCCATCTTCGTTTTCTTTCAATTTGCCGAAATGATCGGCATCGATTCCGTAAACGGAGGTATAACAACAGATTTCATTTTTGGGATATGCGCGATCGGGCTGTACTTCCGCATTGCCGAGCACGGGGTTGTTTGCCAGAGTGGGACAGCTGTAAAGCAACGCCGGATGCATTCCCCAATGCGTAAACACATATCCTGCACGCTCCTGATCGTATTTCAAAAACGGTACCGACCTGCGTTTGAGTTTTTCAACCAATCGGTTCATCGTATCAACGTAGTTTTCTTCATTTTCCGGATAAGCGTTTTTTTCATATGCATTCCGGAAAATTTCTTTATTTTCTTCTTTTTCTCTCTCACTTGCAATTTCGGTTTTCATCGCCTGACAGAGATCAAGATCAATCTCTTTTTCGTGTTGTTCTTTGATCTGTTTGGAACAGCATATGCGCATACTGTCCATAAAAGCCTGTTTGATAGAGAAGAAGCATCCATATTTTTTATTATCCTCGTGATCGGGGAACATTTGCGCGCAGACACTGCCGTAAACGGCATCGATCACGGTGCGGTTTGCGGTCTTATCGCTGCCGCCGAAATCCGGATCAAGAGAATGATAAATATATTTCTTTGCGGTTTCGGTTGCGCAGACATAAGTAACAATATCTTTTTGAGAAGTTCGTTCCAGATTTTTCTGAATTGCGGCTTCAAGCGCTTCGGAAACCGATGGAAGCGAGGCGAAGAATTTTTCCAGAGAACGAATCAGTTGTTCCGTTCGTTTTTCAAGCTCTTTCAGAATCTCATACCGCAATGCCTGCGCTTCGTAGCGTTTGCCTTCACGGTATTGATTTCGGATATACTTTCTGTATTGCAGAATAAAGTGCCGTTTATAATGCTTTTCTCTGCCCGGCCAGCATATAGGGGACATTTCGAAATAGTCTTGTTTTTTCGTTCTCGGATAATCAAAGGAAACCATTTCTCCGTCTTCCTCACAGCCGTCTCTCGTACGGTCTTTTGCGATCCTTACGATTTCATCCGCGCCTTCCGTTTCCTTCTGAATCTCTGCGCGGAGCTTATAGAGCAAGTATCTTGCCGCAAGAGGATGAACGAAACTGCGTACGCCGGTTTCCGCATTACGCTGTGTCAGTATACCGTAAACGGAACCCATGTCATCCATATCGAGATCGCTCATAACGAAAGGAAACGCTTTCCAGATGATTTTATCGCACAGCGCGAAAATCTCCTTTTCATCAAATTGGCGAATCGTATCTTCTATGCGTTCTTGATTGGCATCAATTGTATTCCGCAGATCTTCGATCGAATATTTTTCAAGAATTTCTTCAACGGAAAGCACATCGGCATCCGATTCCGGACTTGCGCCCAAACCATTCAAACATCCGAAGCCTGTTCTGCCCGTGTTATTTTTCGCAACACAAGCCGCAATCTCATTGTCCAGATGTTTGAAGAACATTTCCACCTTGGTAACGGAAGATTCCTCTTTCAGAGAAACGAGGAAACGGTCCTGATTGCCGAAACCGTTCTTTTTGTTGATCTCTTGTTCAAATACCCGTATATAACGATCAACAAAATTGACAGGAGGACGGAATTTTTTATCTGCTTTTTCTCTTACTTGTTCCAACGCTTCTGCTGTTCCGGAATCTATCCGACGACAAAAACCGATCACATCGGAAATCATTTTCAGAACGCAATATTCCATCACTTCCTCTTTCGGATATACTGCTTTGGCAACACCGCAAGAACCGAAAGTCAGCTTTGGGGAATACGTATAAGTGAGAAAAAGATTATCTTCAATCGAAGCAACCCGGGCTGCGGAATGTATCTGCATATATACGGACTGCGCTGCAAGGTTCTCATATTCGTAAACGGAAGAGAGATTTTTACCCTCCGTATTCTCAAAATCAATCAGATACATGGAATCGAAAACACCTTCGGGCATGCCGTTCGGGTTTTTATTCGGAATTTCACTGTCAAACAGCTCGTCAACCTTGATGGGAACGCTCGGTTTATCATCGGTCAATTTGATTTTCGTAACCGCGCCGATCTCACGCAGGGAGGCATAAGCATTGGCATACAAACGCGTAGCAAAATCTTTGTTACCGGCAATCGGATTCATTGTTTTCACAAATACATCAGGGAGAAGAAGCATACCGCTCAGTTTGATTTTCACGCCTCTTTTTCTGAAAAGCTCCCGAACCAGCAGCGCTGTTTGCAAAAGCATTCCCGAACCTGCGGCACCGCAAAGGGAGGAAACGAGAAGCACGCGGACATCCGGATTACAACTCTCGGACGACATTATGATTTTGGAAATCATATCGTCCAGCGTTTTGATCTTCCCGCTGCGGTAGGTATCGAGGAATGCAAGACGGGAGCTCATACGCATAAGCGAAGATTCGTTCAATCTGCAGCTTAAAAACGGAACGATATCATCCATACACCATTCCCGTGTATCGGGATATTTTTTGAGAAGATCACCAAAAGTCTGATCGGAAGAGGTCGTAATCACGGGAATATCGATATGCGCTCTATGAAAAGAATGGATATCATATACATCGGTATCCATCACAGCACAGCATATGCCGCCGTTTTCCATTTCAATACCGTTCGCGCGCAAATCCTGCGCAACTTTTTTGACGACGCGGCCGCCCGTGCCGCCAAGTCCCAATAACAATGTATGATTCATGAAAAACTCCTTTCAAGTTTTCTCTTAAACAGCTTGGTTTCCTCCGAAAGCCTGCATTCAAATCGGCGGTTCCGAAAAAATGTCGGTTTTCGGCAAAAACAAAGCGATTCAGACATCTGAAAAATAAGCGTGCATGCCGTAAGGAGAATTTTCTCCTTACGGCAATCGGTCGTGGGGGTTATGAATTAAAAGCGGTCTGTCCAAGCAACGAAGATATTTTCCTTGCCTCTGCAATCGCAAGCTTCGTAAATCTGGCGCAGACGTTCGGTCTGTGCTTTTGTCTTGCTTGTATCGCTGCGGTTCATATCGTAACGCTTGGAATCGTAAGCTTCAATGAGTTGAAGCATGATATCTTCGATGGCTTTGATCATGCCTTCGGTGATATCGTCGCAGGAATCCTTGCAAGTGCTGTAAGAAACGATGAGCTTGATGGGGTTTTCATCCTCTTCCGTAAGCAGATATTTGTAAATCTTCGTGCCTACGTAGTCGCTCAGATTTGCGATATCCTCTTTGAATCTTTCTCTCAGAATATTGATATCCTCACTGATAAACACGCTGTCGCGCAGGAGGAACTTCACAAGACCTGCAACATCGGCTTTTCTGATGGCATAATTGCCTTCGCAAATGGTTTCCCATTTATTGGTGCCGCGTCTGATCTGGTAGCCGTCGCCTTCGATACGCAAGCGGTCGTAAGCAAAACCGTGGAGAATCGCTTCGCAGAAGCGTTTGTCATATTCTGCCTGCTTGGTCATGGAAAGGTAAGGCAATGTGTTGTGCCATGTCTTATCCAGGTGAGGTGTCTGCATGAGCGTATAGGTTTGTTTTGCATCCATTGCATCCACGATTTCACGGTAGCGTTTATAGTAAAGACCGTCTTCGGTTTCTCTGAATTTGGAGAAGTGGTCGGTATCAATACCGTAAACGGAGGTATAGCAGCAAAGCTCGTTCTTGGGATATGCGTTATCGGACTGTGTTTCCACGTTGCCGAGCGCAGGATTGTTTGCCAGAGCGGGACAGCTCTTGATCAGGCTGGAGTTGAAGCCCCAGAACGTATAGATGATCTGTCCGCAGTTGTCATAGTTCATGAAAGGAGAAGCGTTATGTTTCAGCTTGCTGATCAGGTTATTCATCTTGGTGATGTATTCCGTTTCTTCTGCGCTGTAAAGGGGCTTTTCATCCGCATTCCAGAAAACGTCGTTGCCGCTTGCAACGGGTTCTTCCTGATCCATTTCGCTCAGATGTTCGATCTTCAATGCCTGATAGATATCAAGGTCGATCTTATCTGCGCAGGTTTCGGAGATCTTCTTGGTATAGAAGCTACGTACGCCGTCCATGAACGCCTGCTTGATATTGAAGTTTGCGTACTTCTTATTATCGTCGTGATCGGGAATCATCTTTGCACAGAGCATACCGTAAACGGCATCGATTACGGTGCGGTTTGTGGTCTTATCGCTGCCGCCGAAATCCAGATCAAGAGAATTATAAATATATTTCTTTGCTTTTTCGTTTGCGCAGACGTAAGCTACGGAGTTGGTTGTAACACCCGTCTTTTTCAGGTTCTGCGCGGTTGCCGTTGCGCAAGCTTCGGAAATCGAAGGAAGCTCGGAGAAGAAGTTTTCGAGGTTCTTTACCAATGTGCCGACGCGCTTTGCAACTTCTTTGAGAACTTCATATTTCAAAACCGTAAATTCGTAGGATTTACCTGCCGCGAACTGACCCTGAATGTAGCTTCTGTAGGTCTTGATGAAATACAGCTTGAAAGGATCTTCGCCGCCCTGGAAGAAGCCGGGAATCTTTCTGAAATAGGTTTCGAGTGTTTCCTTATCTTTGGTTCTGCCGTAGTCGAAGGAAACGAGCTCCTTGCCTTCTGCGGTACCGGTCATGATGTTTGCTCTTGCGGTATCGATCAGACCTTCCATTTCGTTCTTCTGTTTTTCGATTTCCGCCTGGAGCTTATAGAGCAAATATCTCATGGAAACGGGATGAACGAAGCTGCGGATACCCGTTTTCTTGTCAAGCTGTGTCAGCATACCATAAACGGAGTTCATGTTATGCATGTTGAGGTCGCCCATGATGCAGGGGAATACTTCATTGATGATATTATCGGAAAGAACGAAAATATCGCTTTCGTCAAACTGATGGATGGTTTTGTCAACGATGGTCTTGTTGGTTTCGATGGTAGCCTGCAAGTCATCGATGGAATATTCGGCAACTTCTTCCTTTGTCGGTTCTGCGAGGTCCGCTTCCAGACCAACGCCAAGAGCATTCAGCTTGCCGAAGCCTTTTTTGTTGCTGTTGGTTTCCGCAACCTTGGCAACGATCTTATTATCCAGATTGTTGAAGAAGGTTTCTACCTTGGTAACGGAGGATTCTTCTTTCAGGGAAACGAAGAAACGGTTTTTGCCGACGGAATCACCGGATTTGTTGACCTTTTCTTCAAAGAGCTGTACGTATTTTTCAACGGGATCGATACGGAAGCGTACGTTTTCGCCTGCTTCTTCTCTTGCTTTTTCGTTTCTCTTTGCCGCTTCGATTTCGGAATCGAGCTGGCGCCAGCCGCCGTTGACCATATCGGAAGCCGCATTCAGGATGCAATATTCCATAACTTCATCTCTCGGATACACTGCCTTGGAGGTACCGCAGGAACCGAAATTGAGTCCGGGATTCTGCAAAGCGGGGAGGAACAGATTATCTTCCTGGGAGCACATATCCTTATCGATGGGAGAGAAGAGCTGCATGTAGGCGAGCTGTGCCGCGAGGTCTTCGTATGCGGAAACGGAGGAAAGGTTTGCGCCCGCTTCGTTCTGATAGTCAACGAAAAACAGGAAGTCGAACACGCCCTTTCTGGAATCGGCTTCGTGATCGAGCTTCTTTTCGCTGTCGAACAGTTCGTCGATCTTCATGGGGATTCTGGGTTTGTAATTGGGGTCCATTTTGATTCTGGTAACCGCATTCATTTCACGGACAGCCGCATATGCGTTTGCATAGTGGCGCTGTACGAAGAATTTATTGTTACCGATGCTTTCGAGTGTTTTTACGAATACGTCGGGGAGAAGAAGGATACCGCGGAGCTTGATTTCCTTGTCTCTTCTCTTGAACATATCTCTGATCCAGAGAGCGGTTTGCAGGAACATACCCGCGCCCGTACCGCCGGAAATGGAAGAAACGATCATAACACGGATGTTGGTGCCCTTGCCGTCGTCCGACGTAATCATCTGGGAGATCATATCGTCAATGGTTTTGATCTTCATGCCGCGGTAGGTATCCAGGAATGCAAGACGGGATTTCATACGCATAGCAGAAGCACCGTCCGTCATGCTTTCGCTCAGGAAAGAGCCAACGTCATCCACACACCATTCTTTGAGTTCTTCATATTTTCTCAGAAGATCGCCGACGGTCTGTTCGGAGCTGGTTGCGATAACGGGAATATTGGTTCTGGATTTGAGGAGCGCTTCGTTGTCAAGCGTATTGGTATCCATAACGGCACAGCAAACGAGGCCGTCATTGATCGGAATACGGTTGTTGCGCAGATCCTTTGCGACCTTGTTTACGACACGGCTGCCCGTACCGCCAAGGCCCAACAATAAAGTGTGAATCATTTTGAAAATTCCTCCGTAGTTTTATGATATATTTATTTTATTTTGCTTTCGGAATATGGGGAATGGAATTATACTCAGACATCAGATATAATAAATGATGATACCGTTGATGATAACGGTTACGCCGTCTGCATTCTTATCCTTTTCTGTCGGAATGACATAGCATACGTCTCTTCTGGGATCGGAGAAGATTCGGTTTGCAACCGCGGCAACCTGAATCGGTCTGATTTCCTTGATCTTCAGGAACGAGCCGCCGCTCTTGACATAGGTGCGGATATTGTCTGCGCTCCATACGCCGCTTCCCACAGAAGCTTCATACGGTCTGACCGAGCCCGTGAACCACGGGACCATGGAGTCGCATTGAACACCATCGCTCTTGACTGCCGTGAAGCCGATTCTTTCCAGTACAATCTTTTTCGGTTTCAGCGTAGGTGTCAGAATATATTTCAGGTCGTTGTTCTTTTCCAACAGATACGATCTGAACGAATCGATTTCGTGATAACCGCTGGGATTATAAGAAATTTTACCAATGCAAAGCGATCTGTTCTTCGGGAATCTTGCTTTGGTAAAGATACAGAAGAGCCACCAGGAGATAAACGCAATCAGCGCAAGGAGCAGAATAAACGGCAGCCATACCATCAGAATCTGATAGGAAACAGGCGCTCCGCCGATATCAATCACGCCTTCCGCGCTTCCGAAATCGCTGTTGAAGAAGATATTCATATCTTCTCCGGGAAGCAGCCAATAATAAATACCGTTATTGAAAAGCCAGTTGAAAGGATTGATTTTGTGTTCGGTATCGCTGTAAGGTGTGCAGACCACCGTACCGTCCTCCATGATTTCCACGGTAAGGAGCAGGTGCGCATATTTTTCGTTTTTGATTTCGGCTGTAAACATCGTGATATCCGATTTTGTCAGCCGTTTGCCGTCCTTGACGATATAGAACGCAATGGATTTGGTATTGCCGAAAAATTCATTTTTCGCAATTGTTTCACCGGGAACGATCTGAACGGAAATGTCCGGCAGAACGATTCTGTAGGATTCCGTTGCACTTACGCCCCCGATCGTACAGGTTACATTGACTTCATAGCTGTCCACACCCGTTTTACCCCATGCTTTATTGGGAGTATAGGTGATTTTACCGTCATCGGTACATTCGATTTTACCGTCGCTTCCCTCTTCGGAAGGAAGAATT
>JAFQEK010000132.1 GCA_017399025.1 Clostridia bacterium | reverse complement strand
ACCGATGGTACCCTGTCCTGCGATAACGAGATCATCGTCAAAGGGATGAATCAAAGTTGCGCCTGTTTCTTTCTGAAGTTCGATGGCTTTCAGATAGGCATCGTCATAAGCACCGGGGGTAAGAACAACTTCCGCACCGAGTCTTTTCGTAGACTCTACTTTACTGATAGGCGCGCTTGCAGGCATGCAAACAACGCTTTTAACGCCTTGACGGGTTGCGGCAAGGGCAACGCCCTGCGCATGGTTTCCTGCGCTGCAGGCGATGATTCCGGCTTTCTTTTGTTCTTCGGAAAGCTGACTGATCTTATAGTAAGCACCGCGGAGCTTGAAGCTTCCCGTTACCTGAAGATTTTCCGTTTTGAGATAGAGATCAGCTTCGCAGGGAATGTTGGTTGCGTGAATGAGGTCTGTTTTTCTGGCAACTTCTTTTAAGATAAATGCGGCATGGTAAATTTTATCAAGAGTTAACATGTTGTGTGGACTCCCTTCCTTCAAGATAATTGATGAATTGTTGCGCTGTGCGTCCGGAAATACCGCCGTGGCGGATTTCCCAACGGTTGGCAAGGTTTAAGAGTTCTTCTTCGTCAATATGAATGTTCGGTCTTCGTTTTGCAAGTTCTTTTACGATATCGTGGAACAGCTTCCGGTTCGGTGCACTGAAATTGACGGTAACGCCGAAACGTGCGGCAAGAGAAAGTTTTTCTTCCATGGTGTCGGAGCGGTGAAGCTCTCCGCCGAATTCCATATCGCTACGGTCGTTCCAGGTTTCCTTGATCAGATGGCGGCGATTGGAGGTTGCGTAGATCAGGATATTATCGGGACGTGTTTCCACACCGCCCTCGATGACCGCTTTGAGAAATTTATATTCCAGCTCTGTTTCTTCAAAGGAAAGATCATCGATAAAAATGATAAAGCGGTAATTGCGGTTTTTCACGGTTGCGATGATTTCGGAAAGATCTCTGAATTGATGCTTGTAGATTTCGATCATACGAAGTCCGGAATCGTAATATTCATTGATCAGCGCCTTGATACAGGAGGATTTGCCCGTTCCCGCATCGCCGTAAAGCAAAACATTGTTTGCAGGAATTCCTCGGAGAAAGGCTTCCGTATTTTCCGTGATCGCTTTTTTCTGAATTTCATATCCGACCATATCGGAAAGCATAACCTTGTCCGTATTATTGATCGGTAAAAACGTAACGCCGTTTTCATCGCTTTTGATGCGGAACGCACGGTTCAGACCGAACATTCCGACACCGTAAGTGCGGTAAAATTCCGTGATCAACGAGAAAAATTCTTCTTCGGTGTCTGCTTTTTCAAGCTGATTGCTGAGCTGAAGGACTTTTTCGCTGACACTCCGGTAATAATTTTTTTCGGACTTTGCGATGGCTCTGTAATTGGAAATCGTTGAAAAACAATCAATGCTGAGCGCGTTTTCGATTTCGGAAAAATCAAAACGGAACAGGTTGCGGAAAATTTGAAAATCGTTTTTTGCAAAATGATTGACTGTTCCTTCTCCCGCGCCCCTTCGTTCGGCGGTAAGGGAGAAGGAATTTTCATTGGTGATGAGAAGAAACGTCAGGTAATTGTGCCAAAGGTTTTTATCAAAGCCGTACTTGGTCGCAAGGTCGAGCAATCGCTTGATCTCCGTATAAATACGGCGAATGAGCAGGGAAGAGGGGATTTGTTTTTCTCGAAAATCTTTGAAAATTTCCGAAAGATTGTCAAGAATTGCATTTTCGCCGAGATCGCTGAAAAGCAAAAGGCGTGAAGTTTCCCGATCCATGGTCAAGCCTCAAGAATCGCGCCTTTATCGGCTGAGGAAACGAGCTTGGCGTAGCGTGCAAGATAGCCGTTTTTTACCTTGGGTTCGGGACATGTCCAAGCGGCTTTTCTTCGTGTAAGCTCTTCATCGGAGACATGAAGCGTAATCTTACAATTCGGAATATCGATGGAAATGAGATCACCTTCTTCCACGAGAGCAATCGGACCGCCTGCGGCGGCTTCGGGGCTGACGTGTCCGATGGAAGCACCTCTGGTCGCACCGGAAAATCTTCCGTCTGTCAGCAAAGCAACGCTTTCACCGAGTCCCATGCCGCAGATTGCTGAGGTGGGATTGAGCATTTCTCTCATGCCGGGACCGCCTTTGGGACCTTCATAGCGAATGACGACAACGTCGCCTGCTTTGATTTTTTGAGCGTAAATGGCAGAAATGGCTTCTTCCTCGGAATCGAATACACGTGCGGGTCCTTCGTGAACCATCATTTCCGGCGCGACGGCGGATTGTTTGACCACACAGCCGTCGGGCGCGAGATTGCCTTTCAGGACGGCGATACCGCCTGTTGCGGAATAGGGATTTTCAATAGGGCGGATGATTTCCGGATTGCGGTTGCTGATATCGGCAAGATTTTCGCCCATGGTTTTACCCGTGCATGTCATGACGGAAAGATCGAGAAGATCTTTTTTCGTAAGCTCTTTCATGACGGCATAAACACCGCCCGCGCGGTCGAGATCTTCCATATAAGTTTCACCCGCAGGAGCAAGATGGCAAAGATTGGGGGTATTTTTGCTGATGTTGTTGGATTCGTCCAGGCTGATTTCCACGCCTGCCTCGTGCGCAATTGCGGGAAGATGGAGCATGGTATTGGTGGAACAGCCGAGCGCCATATCCACGGTTTCGGCATTATGCAACGCCTTTTCGGTCATGATATCGCGCGGACGGATATCTTTTTCGATCAGTTCCATGATTTTCATGCCTGCGTGCTTTGCAAGTCGGATGCGTGCGGAATAAACGGCGGGAATCGTTCCGTTTCCGGGGAGCGCCATGCCGATGGCTTCTGTTAGACAGTTCATGGAGTTTGCGGTATACATACCCGAGCAGGAACCGCAGGTGGGGCAAGCGTTCTGCTCGTAATCCAGTACGCCCTTTTCATCAAGCGTGCCTGCGTGATACGAGCCGACAGCCTCAAACATGTGGCTCAGACAGGTGCGTTTTCCATCTGTCAGATGACCTGCAAGCATGGGACCACCCGAGCAAAAAATCGTGGGAATATTGAGTCTTGCCGCCGCCATAAGAAGACCGGGTACGTTTTTATCACAATTCGGAACCATGACAAGACCGTCAAACTGATGCGCCATAACCATGGCTTCGGTGGAATCTGCAATCAGGTCGCGGGTAACCAAGGAATATTTCATGCCGATATGTCCCATGGCGATACCGTCGCAAACGGCAATAGCGGGGAACATAATGGGCGTACCGCCTGCGGCGCGTACACCTGCTTTGACAGCTTCCGTGATTTTATCAATGTTCATGTGGCCGGGAACAATTTCGTTGTGAGAGCTGACAATACCGACAAGAGGACGGCTCATTTCTTCTTCCGTCAGACCGAGAGCAAAAAGAAGACTTCTGTTGGGCGCGCGGTTTACGCCCTTTTTGATTTGATCGGAAAGCATAATAGGGGGACCTCCGGGAATTTATTTCTGATTTATGGCATTATCCCGAGGCAATGCCTCGGGATAATGAGAAGAATTCAATGATCAGTTGGATGCACTGTCAAGATCGTTGTCGTTTTTCCAGAGCATCTGTTCACGCAAACGCTGACCGACGATTTCCATCTGGTGCTTTGCGAGATTTTCGCGTTTGGAATTGAAGAAGCAACGGCCGTTTTTGTTTTCTGCGATCCATTTGCCTGCAAACGTACCGTCCTGGATATCGCTGAGAACGGCTCTCATGTTTGCTTTGGTTTGTTCGTGAGGGATAACACGGGGGCCGGAAACGTATTCGCCGTATTCCGCCGTATCGGAAATGGAATAGTTCATTGCAGCCACACCGCCTTTATTGATCAGGTCGATGATGAGCTT
>JAFQEK010000131.1 GCA_017399025.1 Clostridia bacterium | reverse complement strand
TTAATTTTAAATCTTCACGTTTCAGAAAAGCAAGAAAACAATTCAGCGCGCAAAGAACATTATTCAGACTGACTGCGCAATACTGTTTTGAGAGTTTTTCTTTATATACAAGCATTTCTGCCCGATTCAATTCTCTGTTTTTCAAAAAATCCATAAATTTTTCGGCGGCGCGCAAATATTTTTGCGCCGTGGCAGGAGATTTTTCTTCTTTTTTCAAATATTCGGTATATGATAACAGGATGTTTTTTTGCATTTTTCGGGATTCCTTTCATCTGCATTTTTTTGCAGTATAACACGAAAAAAATCATTTGAAAAGGAAAAGAACGTTGGGAAATATTGTTCCGCTTATAGCAAATTTCAAAAAGTTGTGTTTCCTTGTTCAGCTTACCGACGGATTTTTTTCCCGGTATTGATTTTTTTCCTTTTTATTGCTATACTGATATTGTATTGGCAATGGCATTGTTTTTACCTATGGGAATTTGCAAAAAATCAACCTCGCTGTTTTGTGTTATTTGGATACAAGCAAAACTTGGATAGGCGAGCAGTTTCCGGTGGGAGTTGCCCACTTTCTTGCGATTTCCTAAGATAAAGCCATACCGAAGGAGGAGAAATGTCAATTTATAAAAGAGGCAGACCCGTAAAATACGATCCGACAACGAAAAACGGGAAAAAACCGCCAAAAGAACCCGGAGAATATCGGATTCGCGATGATTCAGGGAAAATTATTTATATCGGAGAAACCAATAATCTGGAACGCCGTATGCGTGAACATATCCGAAGCGGGAAACTGCAAACGGGCGAGGAAAGCAAAAGTACCATTGAATATCAGCTTGCCGACAAACGTTCCACATCCATGACAAGACGCTTACATGAACGCGCTAAGATCAAACAGCACGATCCCGCTTTGAATAAATCAAAGGGCGGAGAGGGAAGAAGCGCGAAAAATAAAAAAGCGAGCAATTCTCGCTGATGATTGTCGGACGCTCTCTAAATCTTGAATATATTCCAATTATGCAAAACGCCAAGTTTGATTTTGAGGGGGTCCTATAGTTTGAAATTTTACTTGTAGGATACAAATATCAAATATAAAATTCAGCGAAGGAGTGAGTTTTGTGATTACCCATAAGATTTCCGATTGGACATTACATTATGAAAACGAGCATTTACAAAGCAAAGTCCCCTGTTCTATGTATTCCGTTTTGTTGGAATACAAAAAGATCGCGCATCCTTATGAACAACTGAATGAAAAAGCGGCAACGGTTCTTTCTGAAAAGGATTGTGAAATGACCTCTTCCGTTATTGTAACGAAAGAGATGCTTTCCAAAAAGAATCTCGACCTCGTTTTTTACGGTCTGGATACGCTTTGCGACGTGTATGTAAACGGAAACCTCGTTTTATATGCGGATAATATGCACCGTACGTGGAGAACAGATGTGAAAAATGTTGTGAAATGCGGTGAAAATGCGATCAGACTGCATTTCTATTCTCCATCGGAATATATCGCCCGCAAAAATAAAGAGCATTTTCTGTTTGCGGCAAATGCCGGTTATACGCTTGGCGGCATCGGTCATATCCGAAAATCATCCTGTATGTTCGGCTGGGACTGGGGCCCCATTCTCCCCGATATGGGACTTTATAGAGATGTTACACTGGAAGCGTACGATATCCGTATGGAATCTGTTGAAATTCATCAGAAGCATGAAAACGGTAGAGTAACACTTTCCGTTTTGCCTGTTTTGAACGAAACTCAGGCAGGGGCAGCCGTGTCCGTTGTCTTGACGGCACCAGACGGTATGACCGAAGAATATCCGGTGAATATCGGAACGGCAACGGAAATTGCAGTGAAAAATCCTAAGCTTTGGTGGCCGAATGGTCTCGGCGAGCAGCCGCTTTATCAATTGGATTTCAGTGTTTTCCAAAACGGCAAAAAGGAAGACGAAGTATCCAAAACTCTCGGTTTGCGTACATTGACGGTCAGCCGTGAGAAGGATGCATACGGAGAGGAATTCTGCCATGTGATCAACGGTAAAAAGTTTTTTGCCATGGGTGCGGATTATATTCCCGAGGATAGCATTCTTGCATGGCGTTCTCCCGAACGTACGGAAAAGCTGATTCGTTCCTGCGTAAAAGCGAACTATAATGCTTTGCGCGTATGGGGCGGCGGTTTTTATCCCGACGATTATTTTTATGAGCTTTGTGATCGCTACGGTCTGGTTGTATGGCAAGATTTTATGTTTGCCTGTATGAATGTTCTGATGAACGAAGAATTTACGGCAAATGTAAAAGCGGAATTTATTGACGTACTGAAACGCATCCGCCATCATGCATGTCTCGGATTGCTTTGCGGAAACAATGAAATGGAAGAAGCACTGATGTATTGGAGTTCCTGCCGTCCGTCCAAAACGCAAAAAGTCGTTGACGATTATTTGCTCCTTTATGAAAATATTCTTCCGAAAATCTGTGCGGAATACGCGCCTGATCTTTTTTATTGGCCTGCATCGCCTTCCTCGCACGGCGGTTTTGACGATCCCCGTAATGAAAACGTGGGCGATACGCATTATTGGCAGGTATGGCACGGAGGCGTTCCGTTTGAAGAATACCGAAAACATTATTTCCGTTATTGCTCGGAATTTGGTTTTGAAGCTTTTCCGATGATGAAAACGCTGAAAAGCTTTGCTTTGCCTGAGGATATGAAAATTGATTCGGACGTTATGCACTCGCATCAGAAATGCGGAAGCGGAAATGAAAAGATTCTGAGTTATGTGAAGGATTATTACCGCATTCCCGAAGATTTTTCCCATTTCGTTTATCTTTCTCAGATTTTGCAAGCGGATGCCATTCGTTACGGCGTTGAACATTTTCGCCGTTTCCGCGGCCGCTGTATGGGGGCGCTCTATTGGCAGCTCAACGATTGCTGGCCTGTGGTTTCCTGGGCATCCGTTGATTATTTCGGCAGATGGAAGGCGCTTCACTACCGCGCACGAAAATTCTTTGCGCCCGTTCTGATCTCCTTGCATGAGAACGAAAAAGAAAAGATCGTCAATATTTCGAACGAAACCCTGAAACCTTTTGAAGGAAACGTTTGTGTTTCCGTCAAGAACAATCGTCTGGAAACGCTCACTTCTTACAGCATGCCGATTACCGTGAAAGAACTTTCTTCACACGATATCGTGTTGCCAAATGACATTTCCGAACTTCTTGACAGCGCACCGAACGAATCGTTTTTGGAATATACATTGGAAAGGGACGGCGTTGTTTTGGAACGCGATGGTAAAATTTACGTTAAGCCTTCTGAATACCATTTTGAAAATCCCGGAATTACCGCTTCCGTACGAGAAGAAAACGGCGCATATTATTTAGATTTGACTGCTTCCCATTATGCAAAGAATGTGATGATCGAATGGGAAAACGCTGATGTGGAACCCGAGGATAATTTCTTTGATATCACAACCGGCAAGGCAAGTATTTTGCTTTGCGGAGAAAAAGAAGCGATTTTCTCGGAAATGCCGAAGATTCTTTCGGTTTACGACGTGCAGTAAGTATAAAAAATCTGTTTTTTCGTAAAAAACCGTCAAGATTTTTCATAAATTGAATATATATAAAATGATTCAGATATTCAATTTATGGAAAGGAAAGATTTTTTATGTCCCATCTTTTATCCTTGCTGATGTCCAATTTTCTCTATTTGTTTTTGAAAGTTTCCTATTCGCAAAGCTTTCCTCCTCCTCTTTCTGCCGCCGAAGAAGCGGAATGTTTCAAAAAAATGAGGAAGGGCGACCGCTTGGCAAGAGAAAAACTGATCAAACATAATTTGCGCCTGGTTGCGCATATCGTCAAAAAATATTACGCTTCGGGTGTGGATCAGGATGATCTCATATCCATCGGAACCATCGGACTGATCAAAGCCATTGATTCCTTTGACAGTACGAACGGCGCGCGATTTGCTACTTATGCGGCGAAATGCTTGCAAAATGCTATCCTATCATAACGGCTTGTTTTGGAGCATACGGTGAAAATCAAGCTCCCGCCGATGATAAGTGGCGCGTATTCCGACGCTTGGGTAGCCGTTCTTATTTGATGGTACGGAACATCATGGGAGAGGTAAAATT
>JAFQEK010000130.1 GCA_017399025.1 Clostridia bacterium | reverse complement strand
GCACCTTTGTCGGAGAATTATTACGGACATATATCTGCTCAGAGGTTTTTGATTGCCGAAAAACCCAATAAAAATCTGAATTTCGGCTCTTCACATAATTCTTTTGCACCCGTATTGAGTGCAAAAATCACCGAAAAAGACGGAATTTCCATCGTTACGGGTATTTTGAGAATGAATATGTTGGTGATGTTTCTCTTCATCCCGATTTATCTTCTTTCCATTCTGACCATTATTACTTTCCCTTTTATGTATCTTCTGATGTATTTTGCTTTCATACGCCCCGCAAACAGGCTGAAAGAACATCTGATCCTTCTGATTGCGGAAAGCGAACAACGGCAAGGATTCCTATAATATTTTTCTTAAAGAAGTTATATGAATAAAAAAGCGGCGAATCGCCGCTGATGGTTGCTTGCCTATCTGAGTGTTGTTTGTATTCCGGCAATGCAAAACGGCAAGGCTCATTTTGCGCAATTTCCTATGAAAGCAGAATACAAAGCCTGCACATTAAAAATGTTGATTTGCAATTATTCATCGGATATCAAACATCTTCTTTTAGATGAGCTTTATAAAATAAAAGTTGACTGCAAAGATGAATCCTATTGGCATAGCATAGGATTCAAAATCCTCAATATGTGTGATCAAAAAGTAAGGCTTCCAAAAGAATTTTTCAATTACGTTTATGAAACAACGCTTTGCTCCTGTTGCCGCGAATATGCAATTCGAGCATTGGCGAGGAATCGATGGCTGACACGTGAAATGATAGAAGAATGCCGTTATGACAGCAATTCCAATATCACGGCATATGTCAACCGTTATTATCCGTTGAAACCCTTCGGGTAATATCTCGCTTGATCTGAAAATTGACAAAATCAAATGATTTTGCAAAGCATAATGCAAAACAGAAGCCTAAAATAACATCCCAAAAATTACAGAGGTACAATATGAATAAAACAGCAAGATTGAAATACGCCTGTTACAGCGCGAACGTAACCATGTCCGCAGTCGGTAATTTGTCCCCCGTTCTTTTTCTCACGTTCCGTTCCCTATACGGAATTTCATACTCCTTATTGGGTTTATTGGTTCTGATCAATTTCGTTACGCAATTGATCGTTGATCTGATTTTTTCTTTCTTTTCACATAAATTCAACATTCCAAAAACCGTAAAAGCCATCCCACTGATTGCGGGTTTCGGTTTTCTCGTTTATGCGCTCTGGCCGTTTTTCGTCCCCGACGGGGTTTATATCGGTCTTGTGATCGGAACGGTCATTTTTTCTTCCGCAAGCGGACTTGGCGAAGTCTTGATCAGTCCCGTCATTGCCGCCATTCCATCCGAAGATCCCGACAGAGAAATGAGTAAATTACACTCCGTTTATGCATGGGGCGTCGTTTTCGTGATCGCGGTCAGCACGGTATTCTTGCTTCTTGCAGGAAATGAAAATTGGCAATGGCTCGCGCTTTTGTTCACGCTCATTCCGACAGTTTCGGCATTTCTCTTTTTCGGAAGCGAAATGCCTGCTATGGAAACACCCAAGCAAACCTCGGGCGCGCTGAAACTACTCCGTAACAAAGGGGTTTGGCTCAGTGTTTTTGCGATATTTCTCGGCGGTGCCGCCGAATGTACGATGGCGCAATGGTGCTCGGGATATCTGGAACAGGCTTTGGGAATCCCGAAGCTCCGGGGAGACCTTTGCGGTGTGGCATTGTTTTCCGTTATGCTCGGTCTCGGACGTTCGCTTTATGCCAAAATCGGAAAAAATATCGGTAAAGTTCTTACATGGGGAGCGGTCGGCGCAACACTGTGTTATTTGATCGCGGCAGTTTCACCAATTCCCACGATCGGCTTGTTTGCTTGCGCGTTCACGGGTTTTTGCGTTTCCATGCTTTGGCCGGGTAATTTGATTGTGGCTTCCGACCGTTTTCCGGAAGGCGGCGTATTTATTTATGCGATGATGGCGTCAGGCGGCGATCTCGGCGCTTCCGTTGCGCCTCAGCTTTTGGGAATTATTACAGATGCCGTGATCGCAAATCCGAATGCGGCTGCGCTTGCCGCAAATCTGAACCTTTCGCCCGAACAGCTTGGCATGAAAATGGGTATGCTTTGCGGTATGCTCTTCCCTCTTATTGGCATTTTCGTTTATCGCCGCATCCAAAAAAATAAAAAGAAAGAAACTGTAAAATAACGTGCGTTCGAGGAAAAATCCATGAAGTTTTGTCTGTTTGAAAAATTTCGATATGATCAAGGCGGAGCGCTCTCTCCCGCCGAAAAACAGATTAAATTTTGAAACGGCGGCAGCAAGCCACCGCCCTGCAACAAACGAATATGAACACGCAGAATTTCCTCGTGCTGTAATGACTCGAATAAGCAATCATATTAAACTCACGTTAAATAAAAATGGACAATACCGTCCGAAAGCTTGAATGATTCAAGCGACACGAGAAAGGAGAATTTTTTAAGAATGGAAAGTATGTTTGCGCAATGGCTGAATGAAACCTTTTCAGCGTTTGACGGCGCGATTCTCGGCTTTTATCACCGTCTTGCCGAGAGTTGCGGCACACTTCTGACACCGCTCATGCGCGCGGTCAGTTTTACGGGAGATAAGGGACTCGTTTTGCTGATTCTCTCTTTTCTTCTCTGTTTTTTTGCTAAAACGAGAAAAACAGGATTTTGCATGCTTCTTTCCATCGGATTCGGCGCGCTGATGACGAATCTCATTTTAAAAGAAGCCATCTGCAGAATCCGACCGTATGAAGCAAACGAGCTGTTCCGGGAATTCTGGACGTTTGTCGGCGCGCACAGAGAAAGCGATCTTTCCTTTCCATCGGGACATACCACGGCGGCTGCGGCGGCGGCAACGGGACTCTGGCTTACGAGAGGAAAAAAATATCTTTCCGTTTCCATCCCCTACGTATTTCTGATGGCAGCTTCCCGTAATTATTTTATCGTTCATTATCCCACGGACGTGATTGCGGGCGCCCTCGTCGGCACGCTCGGCGGTATTCTCGCCTATATACTTACGCGTTGGATTTTCCGTCTGTTACATCCATATGCGCACAAAAAAGCCATCGCTTTTATTTTATATTCGGATTTGAAAACAGCAGTTTCCCATCCGAGAAAGAAAAATCAAAAAAAGGAGAACACACCATGAAAAAAACCTTGATCGTCATTGATATGCAAAATGATTT
>JAFQEK010000129.1 GCA_017399025.1 Clostridia bacterium | reverse complement strand
GGCAATCTGCGTACCGTTATCTGGACCGCTTGGGACGTTTGCATGAAGATTTAAGAAAGGAAGCGTTTTACTATGATTCTTACCGATGAACAAAAAGCGATACTGAACGGCGAAAAGGGTGAAACCCTGTCAAAGGTTTTGCAAACCGTCATTCGTTACGGCGAGCTTTTCGGCGCAGAAAAACTCGTTCCCATCACAAGCGAATATAATCATCTCGTAACCTCCTTCGGGCTCAAAGCGTTGGGGCCCGTTTACGATCTGATGAACCAATTGATTGAAGCGGGCGCGGTTTCGGGACAGAAATTTTCCGTTGACCCCCGTCCTCTCGACCCCAACGTTCCGAAAAATTTCCTCCAGAATTTCATTTTCAATCATTTCATGTATTCCAAGCAGGATTTTTACGAAGATCAGCTGAATAAGCTCGGTCTGATGGATAAAGATGCGTTCTCCTGTACCTGCTATATGGATGAAGTGGGCAACAAGCCGAAAAAGGGCGACGTTCTCTCCTGGGCAGAATCCTCTGCTGTCGTTTATGCAAACTCCGTTCTCGGCGCGCGCTGCAACCGCAAATCGGGTATCATTGATATCATGGGCTCCGTTGTCGGCTACGTTCCGTATTTCGGACTTCTGACCGATGAAGGCAGAAAAGCAACGTGGGTTGTTGAAATCAAAACCACAAAGAAACCCGAAGCACAGCTTTTAGGCTCTGCCATTGGTATGAAGGTGATGGAAGCCGTTCCTTACGTCAAGGGACTTGACAAATGGCTCGGAAACGAGCTTGACGATGCCGCTTGTACCTATCTCAAGGATTTCGGCGCGGCTACCGCTTCCAACGGTGCTGTCGGTCTGTATCATATTGACGGTCTGACTCCCGAAGCAAAGGAATCCGGCGAAGCTTTGATTGCGGAAAACGCAAAGGTTTACGTGATTGACGATGCTGAGCTTCAGCGTGTTTACGACAATTATCCGATCATCTGGAAAAATCCCGATGCCAAACCGAAGCTTTGCTTCATGGGCTGTCCGCACATGAGTCTGGAACAGCTGAAAACCTGGACGGATAAGGTGGAGGCAGGCTTGAAAAAAGCAGGTAATGCCAAGGTTGTGATTCCCACCGTATTTACAGCGGCTCCCGCCGTCATCAAGGAATTTGAAAAAACACCTTACGCGGCAAGACTGAAAGCCACGGGCGTGATCGTTTCCTATATCTGTCCTCTGATGTATATGAACAATCCGCTTTGCGGAAAAATGCCCGTTATCACATCGTCCAATAAGCTCCGTACCTATACCACGGCGCGTTATTATACCGATGATGAAATTCTTGTTCAAATCACGGGAGGTAAAAAATAATGAAACAGTTCAAAGGAAGAGTGGTTGCTCCCGGTACGGTCAGCGCGGAAGCATTGGTTTCCCACGGCGGTCTGAATACTTTGGCTTCTTTCCAGAAGGCGCTCCAGTTCGGAGATAAAAAAGCAACCTGCGGCGACCAGAACAACGCCGATCTTTACGGAAAACAGATGGCAGGAAAAGCGCTCTGCCTGCCTCAGACCATCGGCTCCACCACGGGCGGTCTTGTTATTTATTGCGCTTGCTCCATGGGCAGACAGCCTGCCTGCATGCTTTTCTCTCAGCCGATTGACTCTCTTGCGGGCGCAGGCGTTATCCTTGCGGATATCTGGCTTACGGGCGATCATACCAAAATGCCCGTTGTGGATTCCCTCGGCGAAGAATTTTTAAGCTATGTCAAGGACGGTATGACCATCACCATCAAAGATGACGGTGTGGTGGAAGTAAATTGATTTTGTAATATCATAAAAAGCGATTGCATTCACGGATTTCCGTGTGCAATCGCTTTTTGCGTATTACTGTTTTTTCTTGAAAATGCGTTGGAAGAAGGAGGGCTTTTTGTTTTCGGGAGCAGAGGTGGCTTGAGAATCCAGTTTTTTGCGGTATTCCTCCAGGCGTTCTCCCGATTTTACGGTTTTGGGATCATCCTTGCCCAATACTTTGCAACGCAGAGTGTAAAGCTTTTCCTGTAATGCAAACGCACGTGCATGATTGCCCAGCTTGTCTTCCGTCCATGCAAGATTAGAAAGTGCGATCAGCGTATCGGAATGTTCCTCACCAGGAATTTTGCACCGGAGCGCATAGACCTTTTCTTCCAGATCCAAAGCTTTCCGATGGTCGCCGAGTTCGCCGTAAGTGGTAGCAAGATTTCCAAGCGTGATCAGCGTATCGGGATGTTCCTCGCCCAGAATTTTGCAACTGAGCGCATAGACCTTTTCTTGCAGCTCCAACGCTTTCCGCCGGTCGCCGAGGTCGGCGTAAGTCATGGCAAGATTATTCAGCGTGGTCAGCGTATCGGGATGTTCCTCGCCCAGAATTTTGCACCGCAGCGCATAGACTTTTTCTTCTAATTCTGCTTCTTTCCGATGGTCTCCAAGGTTACCGTAAGTCGAGGCAAGATTATTCAGCGTGATCAGCGTATTGGGATGTTCCTCGCCGAGAATTTTGCACCGGAGCGCATAG
>JAFQEK010000128.1 GCA_017399025.1 Clostridia bacterium | reverse complement strand
TCCTCGATGGTAACAGCTTCTTCTCCAACGGTTGCTGCAAGGGTTTCCAAACCAACGGGGCCGCCGTTATAAAAGCGAATGATCGCTTCCAGCATTCTGCGATCCACCTGATCCAAACCCAATTTATCGATTTCGAGCATATTGAGCGCACGGTCGGCAATATCGGCGGTAATCACGCCGTTTCCCTTGACCTGCGCAAAATCACGGACTCTTTTCAGCAAGCGGTTTGCAATTCGCGGCGTTCCTCTCGAACGCATGGCAATTTCGCTCGCGCCGTCATCGCTGATAGCAATACCGAGAATATCCGCACTTCTTTTAACGATACGGACAAGCTCTGCCGGTGAATAAAGTTCCAAACGAAGCATAACGCCGAAACGGTCGCGCAAAGGCGTTGTCAACTGCCCTGCTCTCGTGGTTGCACCGATCAGCGTAAATTTTTCAAGAGGCAGACGAATGCTTCTTGCGGCAGGACCTTTTCCGATGATGATATCCAAAGAATAGTCTTCCATGGCAGGATAAAGAATTTCTTCGATATTGCGGGAAAGACGGTGGATTTCATCAATAAAAAGAACGTCGTTCTGAGAAAGATTCGTCAGAAGCGCCGCAAGGTCGCCCTGTTTTTCGATGGCAGGGCCCGATGTAATACGGATATTCACACCGAGTTCATTCGCAATGATTGCAGAAAGCGTAGTTTTTCCGAGTCCGGGGGGACCGTAGAGCAAAACATGATCCAACGCTTCTCCGCGCATTTTCGCGGCTTCTATATAAATTTTCAGGCTCTCTTTTGCTTTTTCCTGCCCGACATATTCATCCAATGTTTGCGGGCGCAGCCCCACTTCAATATCCGAATCCTCGGAATGGGATTGCACATCCACCATTCTTTCCTCTGCGTATTCGGAAGAATAATCGGTTTCGATTTTTTTGATCATGTCGCTTTCCTTTCAAGGGATTTATTTTATCGTAAATATGATGGGATACCGTTAAAATTTCGGCATCATTTTGCGCAGTGCTGCTGTAATCATATCTTCCAAAGACAGAAGAGGATCCACACCCTTCAAGGCGGTCTGCGCTTCCTGACGGCTGTATCCGAGCACCATCAGCGCGCTGATGGCTTCTTCCGTATTGCCGAACACCAATTCATCCGAAACGGGAATTTCTTTTTCGGCATTTTCGCTTTCCGTCGGAAATGCTTTTGCTATTTTTTCTTTCAGCTCCAAAATCACGCGCGCGGCTGTTTTTGCGCCGACGCCCGAAGCTTTGGCAATGGCTTTTGTATCGCCCATCGTTACGGCAAGCGCAAATTTTTCGGGAGTCAGAACGGAAAGAATGGACATCGCCGCTTTCGGTCCGATCCCCGAAACCGTGATCAGCAATTTGAAAGCTTCCAATTCCGTTTCCGTATAAAAGCCGAGCAGCTCAACGGCATCCTCCCTGACATAAAAATAGGTATATAAACAAACTTTCTCTCCTCTTTTGGTCAAGCGGGAAAGTGTATTTTTGCTGACTGTCATTTTATATCCGATTCCGCCGCAATCCAGAACGGCAGATGTCGGATCCGTGTGAACGAGTTCGCCCTTGATATAATAAAACATGGCGCATCTCCTTTATTTTTTCCATACCGACGGTTTTCCGGTCGGTTACAGAAGTTTTTTCTTTTTCTGATTGAAATAATCACGCATACCCGAGCCTGCGCTGTGCGCGTGGCAAATGGCAAGCGCGAGCGCATCTGCCGTATCGTCAAGTTTCAAGGCTTCCATACCGAGCATCATTTTCACAAGCGCAATGACCTGCTTCTTCTCTGCTCTGCCGTAACCGACAACGGATTGCTTAACCTGAAGCGGTGTATATTCGCTGATCTTCACTTGTTTCTGAACAGCGGAAAGAAGGATTACGCCTCTTGCCTGCGCAACGGCGATACCCGTTTTCTGATTCGTATTGAAAAAAAGTTCTTCGATTGCCATTTCATCGGGACGGTAGGTATCAATAATTTCGCACATATCGTCATAAATCATTTTCAAGCGTTCTTCCACGTCAATCCCCGCAGGGGTTTCGATGGAACCCATGGCAATCGTTCTGAACTTTCCTTTCGTATAGTCCAGAACGCCGTAACCGACAATGGCAATTCCGGGGTCAATTCCGAGAATAATCATTTTTTGGCTCCCGACATCAATTTTGTATAAATACCCACGGTTGCGGTTTGCGGATATTCCAAGGCAAGATAAGTGAAAAATCCGCCGAGATTTGCATTCTCCAAGCCGAAAATCAAGTCAAACGTATTGTTTCTTCCCGAAAACGCCGTGGGAAGTGCTTCCGAAGAACAAAGCACCGCACCGAAATAAGAGGCGGCATCGGCAAGGTCCGCAAGCATATTCAGATCATCCAGATTGATCTTACATTCATAAAGAGGTTCTCCCTCCGCTTTCGCATAAACGCGGTCTTTGTATACCAAAGCAAAGGTTGTTGTATTTTCTCCGTCGTCGGAATCAATTTCACAAGTCATAACGATGGAAAGTTCGTATTTTTCGATTTGTCTGTAAAAGCTGTTTAATCTTCCGTCCGCTGTACTGAAAATCGGAATGATGGCATAAGTTGCGTGATTGGTATATACCGATTCGCAAGCGCTCATGAAATTACTTTCATAAACCGCAGAAACACCGCCGAGCGGTTTCGCAAAACACTCAAATGCGCGCATGGCCTGTCCGTTGCGCAGAAAAGCAACAGTCTTTTCTTTTTCTTTCGGCATTTCAGCCATCTCTCCGCAAACAAGCGGAAAAAGCTCTTTCAGATTGCGTGCTTTGCTCTTCTTTGAGATGGCATCGCAAAGATAATATCTGAAAAAACGGGAAAGCATGCGTTTGAAATACGGTTCTTCCTTGCGGTTGACATCCGCAAAAAAGACCTCTTCCCGATCGTAAAGGTAACTTTCTCTGTAAATATGCGCCGCTTCATCCGAAGTCAGAACGGCGCCGAGAATATCCTTTTGCCCCGTCTGACGGGTAATCTCTTTCGCAATGGCATTTGCCTGCTCTTGCAGATGCGCAAAACTTTTTTCCGCAGCGCCCGCCATAACGAGAGAGGTTCGTTTCAAATTTTTTTCTACGGCATAAAACGCGCCGCTGACATCCTGTTCCACCATTTTTCTTTTACTATTATTCCTTCTTCAAAATGATATATATTATATGATAGCACATACTTCCGCATATTGCAAGTAAAAAGTGTGAATTTTATAAAAATTATCCTCTTTTTTCTTTCGGAAAATCGAAGTAAAAAAGCGGGCAACGCCCGCCGGAAGCTGCTCGCCTATCGCAGGTTTTCTTGCAGTTCAGCAACGCAAACGGCGAGGTCGGTTTTGCGCAATTTCCTATGGCATGAAAAAGCGAGGACGGAAAAGGGTTTATACCTTGATGAATTTTTGTTTATCTTCCATTCCAAGCAAGGGAACAACAGAGTTTTTGAATGAGTAAACAATTTGTTAACAAATCTAATTTTAAAGCCTCTCACTTCATTCGCTCATTCAAAAACCGTGGAGAAAACAAACATTGCAATTGACAAAAACCGTAATTTTTGATAAAATGAGTTTACATAAAGGCATAAAAGGAGTTTATCATGTCGGACTTTATCATTGAAAACGGTGTTTTGATAAAATATACAGGCGAAAGTGAAGACATTACGGTTCCGGAAGGCGTTTGCACGATCGGTGTACAGGCATTCCGAAATGATAAGAAATTACAAAGCGTAATGCTCCCATGCGGTATAACGGATATCGCAAGGGAGGCATTTTACGGCTGTGAAAATTTACGGAAGATCACACTTCCGTACGGCATAACGGAAATCGGAAAAGAGGCGTTCAAAGACTGTTACTCTTTGCAAAGTATTACAATTCCCGAAAGCGTAACAAACATCGGCGACGGCGCATTTGAGAATTGTGCTGATTTACAGAATATCCAAATTCCCGAAAACATAGCGGAGATCAGTAAAAAAATGTTCAAAGGCTGTGTCGGTTTGCAACGTATTACAATTCCGAAAAGCATAACCTGCATCGATGATTACGCATTTGAAGATTGCGTAAATTTACAAAATATCCAAATTCCCGAACAGGTAACGAATATCGGACATTACGCTTTTCTCAATTGCGGCAGTCTGCAAACCATTACAATCCCAGACAGTGTAAAGACTATGGGCTGGTATGTGTTCAAAGGTTGTAAAAGCTTGAAAAACATCATCATCGGAAGCGGCTTGGAGAGTGTTAGGTACTTTGCCCTCTCCGAAGAAACGGAGCTGCAGCAATGCACGCTTGCGCCCGCGATGGAAGATGAAAACTTATGTATAAGCCTGATGAAAGCTATGGATCTCAAACCGCTTGCGCTTCTCTTTTTATCCAATGCTTTGAAAACCAACGGCATTGTGGAAAAAAATCTGAAAATCTGCATTGCGGACAAAAACTTCCGCCAGAGTTTCGTGCCGTTGCTGATTGAAAAAAACAAATCCGCCGCATTGGCAAAATTGCTTCCTCTTGCAAAAAATATGATTGAAGAAGAAATCGACACGTATATCGAACAATCCGAAAGCATGGCAAAAATCCAAACCTTGTTCACGGAACACAAAAATCAGCTCTACCCTGCCAAATTTCCGAAAAAAACGGAAACTGATTTTTGTCTGCAAGAAAAAACACTTGCTGAATATCAGAAAATTTTCGATATTTCCGAAAATGAAACGGTTTATACCATCAAGGGATACAAAAGCGAAAATGAATCCGTCTTGATCCCCGCTTTCATAGAGGGTATTCCCGTACGGATTGCGGATCAGGCATTTTGCTTCTGCGAACAAATAAAAACCGTATACATCGAAGAAGGTCATGAACATATCGGCGAAAAAAGCTTCTTCGGCTGTGAATATTTACAGAGTATTTTCCTGCCCAAAACCGTAACATTTATCGGCGGCGAAGCATTCTCAGGTTGCAAAAGTTTACGCAACGTCGTCCTTCCCGAATGCGTAACGAAAATCGGCGACTTTGCTTTCAACGGTTGCCAAAGTTTACGGAGCATAGTCATTCCCAACAGCGTAACCGACATCGGTATTTGGGCGTTTTCCGATTGCAAGAACTTAAAAAGTGTTCGGATTTCCGAACGTGTAACGAATATCGGAAATCAAACATTCAACGGTTGCAAAAATCTGAACGACATTATGATTCCAGACGGTGTAAAAAACATCGGCTGGTCTGCATTCAACGGCTGTGAAAGTTTACAGAATATCGTCATTCCCGAAAGTGTGGAAAATATCGGAAACTGGGCATTCTGCGGTTGCAAGAATTTACAGAATATCACGCTTCCCGACGGTGTGAAAAACATCGGTTGGTCTGCATTTGACGGCTGTGAAAACTTACAGAACATCGTCATTCCCGAAAGTGTGGAAAATATCGGTTATGAGGCTTTTTCCGGATGTAACAAGCTGATGGTATTTTGTTCCGAAAACAGCTTTGCCGCAAGCTATGCCGCGAAAAACGGCATTCTCAAAAAAACCGTATAATTTCGTTTCAAAAAACGATGGTTTATTTGAAAAATCTTCCTCGGCACGGTTTTATCCGATGCTTTGAGGAAGATTTTTTGTAATCGTAAAAATTTTTCTTTATGGGGACGGATGAAAATTTCTTTGCAACATTTCGGTTTCTCTTTATTATTTTCATACGCAATCCCGAAATTTTTCAAAAAAACATTTACAAAAAGTAAAATTTACGCTATGATATAAAAAGTGGGCAACGCCCACAACGGATTGCTTGCAATCCGTACTCAATTCATCCAAGTTTTTCTTGCATTCAAGCAATGCCGGCGGCAAGATCAAATCTGAGCAATTTCTCATAGCTTAAAATAACACCGATTCCGGTGTTTTCAAATAAAAAATAATGGAATTTTCCAAGATATCAAGGAATAAAAAATTATGAATAAAACTCTGACAATTGCAGGAAAAGAATACGGAACGGTTTTCCTTGCGCCGATGGCGGGTATGGGTGATGCCGCTTTCCGCAGAATCTGTAAGGAACACGGCGCAGATTACATGACCACGGAAATGGTTTCTGCAAAAGCACTCTGCTACGGCGATAAAAAAACGCCGATTCTCGCGGCGATTCGTGAATATGAAAAACCCATTGCCATTCAGATTTTCGGAAGCGAACCCGAAACTATGGCAAAAGCTTCGGATATTTTACTTGATTTTTCAGCAAAAAGAGGAATCTCTCCCGCCGCCATTGATGTCAACATGGGATGTCCCATGACCAAGGTTGTCAAATGCGGGGACGGAAGCGCGCTTATGCGCACACCCGAAAAAGCAGAAGAAATCGTCCGCGCCATGGTTGCGGTTTGCGGAGATATGCCCGTAACCGTAAAACTCCGTCTGGGATGGGACGATTCTTCCCGAAATGTAACCGAAATGGCAAAACGTCTGGAAGCTTGCGGCGCAGCTGCCTTTTGCATTCACGCAAGAACGAGAAACGAAATGTATTCTCCCGGTATTCATCCCGAATATATCAAAGCCGTAAAGGAAGCGGTTTCCGTTCCCGTCATCGGCAACGGCGATATCTTTTGCGCCGAGGATGCGGAAAGAATGGTTCGCGAAACCGGCTGCGACGGCGTTGCCGTTGCCAGAGGCGCACTCGGCAATCCCTGGCTTTTTGAAGAAATTCATCTCGGCACCGATTTTATACCGCCCTCCAAACAGGAACGGATTCGTGAAGCACTCCGCCATTTCCATTTTATGATTGAAGAAAAAGGCGAACGGGTTGCCGTTGCGGAAAGCCGTGCCGCCATTGCCTATTATACCAAAGGTCTTTCGGGGTCTTCCCGTATCCGCGGTACAATGAATTTTGCAACCACAGCCGATGAAATCATTTCTATTCTTTCGGCATATGCGGAAGATGAAAACTGATTTTTCTGTTAAACGATTTATCTTCTTTTCCGTTCCGCATAATCCGCAAGAACCGTTCCGAGCGCCACGCAGACGGAAATACGGCTGACAGTTTCCAGAAGCATAATAACCGTTTCTCTTTCTCTGAGCAGTGTCATGCCGTCCAGAAGAGCCGCATAAAGCATAAGCGCGAACGCGAAAAAAACCATCAAGGGCAGGCTGAACAGCAAAACCTTTTGTGCTCTTTTTCCCAAGCCGAATGTTTTTTTCTTTTCCATAATAAACTCCTTTCCCGTTTTTCTTTTTGAAATCCTTACGCTTTTATTATACAGTTTTTTGACCATTTTGTCATTCGTGGATTTTTGGAAAACGGAAAAGCATCTTCCTCTCGTTTCATTTTTTTGAAAATGCAGAAAAAATTTCAAAATAAGAATTTACAATTTCCATCTCTTATGGTATACTGTTTATATGAGTTTTCTTATTTTATCATCATTTATTTGAATTTGGAGGTATCTACCGTGAAATGCCCTATTTGCGGATATACGGAAAGCCGCGTAGTTGATTCCCGTCCCACAGAGGGAAACAGCAGCATACGACGCAGACGCGAATGCTTATCCTGCCAAAAAAGATTCACAACCTACGAGGTTGTGGAAAGTCTTCCTTTGATCGTCATAAAAAAAGATAACACCCGTGAAATTTTCGACAGAAGCAAGTTGCTTGCCGGCATCATCAAATCCTGCTACAAATGTCCCGTAACGACAAGACAGATGGAACAGATTGCGGCAGAAATTGAGTCAGAACTTCAGAATTCTCTGAACCGCGAAATTTCTTCCAAGCATATCGGCGTTTTGGTTATGAATAAACTCAAAGCACTCAACGATGTGGCTTACGTCCGTTTGGCTTCCATTTACAGAGAATTCAAGGATTTGGAAACCTTTATGCAGGAGCTTGAAAATTTGAAAAATGAAAAGGAAAAAAGCACAAAATAAATTTCCCGATGAATCAAGAAAGGATTTTTTATCATGATTTCAATCAAAGAAACCACTTACGGAAATTTCGGCAAATGTCTTGCCATTTCCAATGACACGATGGAAATTTACGTAACCATCGATATCGGTCCCCGTATCATCAAATGCAACCTGCTCGGCAAAGAAAATCTGATGTTCGAAGATATCGAACGCAAGAAAAACAACGATGTTTCCTGCGTGTTCGGAGAAGGCAAAATGTGGCAGATCTACGGCGGACACCGCATGTGGCTCTCCCCCGAAAAATTCCCCGAAACATATTATCCCGACTGTGAAAAGGTCGTTTATTCCGTTCATGCCAAGGGGGCAACTTTCACCGCACCCATTCAGGCTGTTACGGGCTTGCAGTTCAGTATGAACATTTCCATGGATGAAACCAAACCGCAATTCACCGCGACCCACTACGTGAAAAACACAAACGAAACGCCCGTCAAGGGGGCTATCTGGTGTCTTTCCGTTATGACACAGAACGGTGCTGTTGTTGTTCCCCAACCCACGGAAGATACGGGCCTTCTCGCCAACCGCGTGCTTGCCGTCTGGCCCTACACCGATATGACCGATAGCCGCGTATTCTGGGGTAACCGTTACATCGCACTCCGCCAGAATCCTGCCATTGACCGCGCCATCAAATTCGGCATCAACAACACCGCAGGAAAGATTGCTTATATCAACCACGGACAGGCACTTGTCAAATCCTATGCCGTCAACCATCCGAACGGCGAATATCCCGATTTCGGCTGCTCCTGCGAGGTTTACGCTTGCGATGTCTTCACCGAAGCAGAAACTCTCTCCGAACTGAAAAATATTGCAAAAGACGAATCCATCTCCCATACGGAAACATGGACACTTACGGACGGTGTGGAAATCGATGCGTTTTCCAATGAAGCGTTGGATGAACTCGCGAAAAAGATTTTTTGATTGTATATAAATAACAAATCTTCCTTGAAACATTGGCATTTTGCCGTTTCGGGGAAGATTTTTTCGTGAAATTGAACACTGATATTCATCAAAACATAACTTCTGTTTTCCCGAAAATTTCAACAGGGTTCATGCATGAAAAAATTAAGATTCTAAAAGCTTCCACCTTTGTGGGAGGTGGCACGAGCAAGCGAGACGGAGAGGGATTTCTGCGGCAAAAAATGCCCTCTCACCGCCTTGCGGCGGAGCTCTGCCAAGGGGCGAACCTTTAAGTTAACAAATTGTTTACTCGTTCAAAAACCGTAGAGATTTTCAATTTTCATATTGACAAGAGAGCCGAAACCATATATACTGATGTATTATATCTTAAAAAAAGGATTATTAAAATATGCTTCATGCTCTTGAACACGCTTTTCTGGATACGTTAAAACTGATTCCGTTTTTATTTCTGACCTATCTTCTTCTGGAATGGATCGAACACAAAGCGGCACAAAAAACCGCTTCCATTGCCGCCAAGGCGGGCAAGCTCGGACCTCTCGCAGGAAGCTTGATCGGTGTTCTTCCTCAATGCGGTTTTTCCGCTTCCGCTTCCAATCTTTATGCGGGCGGTGTAATTTCCGCAGGTACGCTGATTGCAATTTTTGTTTCCACTTCGGATGAAATGCTTCCGATCATGATTTCCGAACAGATTGCACCCGTTCGTATTTTGCTTATTCTTTTCATTAAGGTGATCTGCGGTATTCTGACAGGTTTTGTTTTGGATTTCATTCTTCGTTTTTTGAAAAAAGACAATCAAAAATCGGAAATTTCTCATATTTGCGAAGAAGAAAACTGTCATTGCGAAAAAGGAATTTTTCTTTCTTCCGTTATCCACACCTTGCAAATTACAATTTTTGTTTTCATCTTTTCTTTCCTGATTGGACTTGCCGTTCATCTGATCGGCGAAGATCAGATTTCCGCTTTCACGGCAAATGCGGGAATTTTCACGCCCTTGGTTGCATCGCTCATTGGATTGATTCCCAATTGCGCTTCTTCCGTCGTGATCACCGAGCTTTTTTTGGGCGGTATGATCAGCACGGGTGCTATGCTTGCAGGTTTGATTGCCAATTCGGGCGTTGGTCTTCTGGTTCTTTTCCGTGTCAATAAAAATCTCAGACACAATCTTTTGATTACACTTGCCGTTTTTCTGACCGGCGCGTTCACCGGTATTCTTTTTGATCTTCTCGGAATTGTATTGTAAAAATTGATATCTTACAAAAAATCTTCCCCGAAATGGTGTAAAAGCCGAATTTCGGAGAAGATTTTCTTTTTGGAAATTGGATGTTGATATTACCGATGATATCCGCGTTCTCTTAAAAGCGCAAGAATTTCATCAGGATTGTCACAGGTAATCAAAACCCCCCCGTTGGCAATGACATTTTCTACGCCTTTCTCATCCTTAACAGCAGCACCTGCCCAGGGCTGAACACCGCATGCGCGCATACGGTCGAACGCTTCCTTGTTTGCCATATAAGGACTGCCGAACATACACGAGCAATAGGCATAAGAATACGGATTGATCTTACATTCTCCCAAAGCTTCCACAGGAAAAAAGACGTGCTGACGGTATTTTTTACCGTATTTCCGATAAATATATTCGTTAAGCTTACCACTGAAAGAATTGATTACGATACGGTCAGTAAAACCGTAGCTGTCAACAATCGCAAGCACTCTGTCGCAAACCTCATAGGCAAGCTCCTCCCTGCCCTGCGTGGGATATTCTTTCAATTCCAGATCCAAAGTCATAGTGGGATGGTCTTTTACAAGTTCCATCAATTCAAAGAGAAGCGGGATTTTCGCGCCCGCAAAGCAAGCAGCTTTTTTGATTCCCGCATCCAATGCGCGGATCTCTTCCAAAGTCATCTCACAAACCTTGCCGTTTCCGTTTGTCGTTCTGTCTACCGTATCATCGTGAATCAGAACGAGTTCGCCGTCTTTGGTTATGCGCACATCGGTTTCAATCTGATCCACACCGAGTTCAACTGCCGCACGAAAGGCTTCCATCGTATTTTCGGGATAGCGCGAACGCCAGCCTCTGTGAGCTGCAACAAAAATATTTTTTTCGTTTTGCATCCAATAATTCATGATAACCTCTTTTTATTTTTATATTTGTTCGGAAAATCCATGTGATAGATAGGTGAATTTTTGTTTAGCAGCACAAAATTCCGGGGTATCTTTTCATTTTTATCCGAACTTAGATTTTTGCTTTCAAAATCAAATTCAAAGATTGTTTTGCGTTTATTTTCGGAATTTGAACGATATTCATACTGTCTTCAAAGGAAATTTTTGCATTTACACAACCGTCAATCACAGAAAACTGATGTTCCGTTAACGGCAATTCAATCCGATACGAGCGTTCTTCGGGCATTCCCTCATATCCCTTTCCGTTCGGTTCGATTGCAATGCGTATGAAACCGTCCCGATTTTCATAGCTCAATTTTGTTTTCAAATACTTGCCGCTTTGGTATTTTTCGGAAATACCGTCATCCTCATAAAGCGTAAAACTTCCGTCTTCACCCGGATATATGCGAATGATCAGTTCTTCGGGTACTTTTTCCGTCATGCGGTTCGTTTTTTTCTGCATGGGAACGGGAACGCCCGCACGGATGAGCAACGGAAATTCGTCCAAAAGAGAAAAAATCTCATGCATTCCCGCTTCATATTTTTCATTCGTAAAGAAATGATAATAAATTCCTTCTTTGATCCAAACGGTTTGCGAAGACAATCCTTTCTCATTCACAGGCTTCGTAATCGGTGCGCAGAGAAATGCTTTTCCGAAAAAATACTGCTCGGGGTGGCGGTAAGCTTCTTCATCTTCCGGATACGCAAGATACATGGAAGAAATCATCGGCATGCCGTTCCCGTAACCTTCGTATGCAAGCGAATAGATATACGGCATAAGACGGGAACGAAGATGATAGATTCTACGCATGGCATCGGCTTCCCGCTCGCCCCATTTCCAAGGACAGCGGTCCAATTTCGCATTTCGTTCGGAATGCGCACGCAGACAAGCGGAAAATCCCGAAAACTGTGTCCAACGCACATAAAGCTCTGCGTTGGCTTCTCCGAAAAATCCGCCCGTGTCGTGTCCCCAATAAAAAAGTCCCGCATTGGAAGAGCTTGCTGTAAATGCCACTTCAAAAGCAAGGCATTCCCACGTCGCTTTTGTATCTCCCGAAAAGAAGATCGGGTGCTTATGGTCTCCGATTCCGCCGAATCGGCTGAACGATGCACCTCTTTTTCCGTTTTTTCTTGCGTGCTCGTAATAACAATAATTTAACCACGGAAGATGAGGAAGCATAGTCCCTTTGATGATCGGTTTCAGATGATCCTGTTGCCAATCTAACCACCAAAAATCCACGCCCTCCGCTTCTCTTTTTTCATGTGCATGCCGAAAGAACGCTTCCATATACTGACGGTTTCCCGCATCAAATTCCACATCCACTTTGCTGTCGGGAGAAACTCCAAGCGCCTGCATAAAATCCGCATACATCTCTTCATGGCTTCGGATGCCATCGTGCGGATGGTCGTTAAGCACAACCGCAAGACCTCTTTCATGCAGACGATCAAGCAATTTCTGTGGATTTTTGATCAGACGTCGGTTCCATGTATATCCTGTCCAACCGAGATTGCCCGCATGGCCGTATCCTGATTTGGCACGGTATTTTTTACATTCCTCCGTTGCGCGGTATGTCCAATCGTGATGATGCCAGTCCATATCCAAAACCATGATATCCAAAGGAAAATCGTTTTTTTCATAAGCATCGGCAATGGCAAGAAGCTCTTCATCCGTATACGCCCACCAACGGGAATACCAGGAACCGAGCATATATTTTCTCGGCATAGCAGGTTTTCCCGATACGTAAAACAGCGTTTGCAGTGCTTTTCGGTAATCGGTTCCGTAAACAAACAAATAAAGATCCGTTTCGCGTTTACGGAGTGTTTTTTTCAGCCAACCGTTTTCCAAAACTGCGTTTTTGCTGTCATCCAAGGTGAACCATCCGTTTCGGGAAAGGATTCCGTCATCCGTTTGGCAATATCCGTCAACACCATCCAATGTGGCAAGCGCACCGCCGAGATTTTCTGTATTTTTCATTCCGAAATACCATATCTTTTCTCCGAAAACCGCGTAAAGATTACGTGAGGAAAATCCGCTCTCTCCGTTTTCCTGATAAAAAAGCGTAAAAATCTCCGTTTGAATCCGAATCATATTTTCGGTTTCTTCCACTGAAACGGAACAGCCATTATGATTTCGGTTTAGCGCAAACAGGGTTTCTCCGTCTTCAAAGATTTCCTTTTCCGACCATTCCAAGCGAATCAGATTTTCCGTAATCACAGAAAATCTCGCTTTCCCGCACATAATCGCTTTTATCTTCTGTTTCTGCATGTATTTCATTTCCTTTCAGTAATCTTCCATCAAACTTACGTTTTATTATACCGTATCAAGAACAGACTGTCAAGTAAATTTCCATATAATAACAGGGCAACAGCATTTACTTTTTAACAAAATTATCATGAATTTTTCGTTTTGACCGGTTTCATGATTCATTTAATCTCTCCAATCCCTGAAATAAATATCCCCCGGCTCAGCCGGGGGTATTTCACCCATCGGGCGTAGCCCTCAAAATATCAGCCACGCCTAAAGGCGTTGGTACGACTACCACTTGCATGGGGTAGTTTACTTGCGACCCGTAAACGGGCTGGCTTCTTCGAGCGTCAGCTGATCATTCAGCATATCCTCTCTCAGTTGATTTTCAATATATTGTTTTATGGCTTCGGTATTCTTACCTACCGTATCCACATAATACCCTC
>JAFQEK010000127.1 GCA_017399025.1 Clostridia bacterium | reverse complement strand
GGTATTGACTTCGATCTGCTTATTGGCGAGATTGACGGCGCTGATTTCCGTATCTTCACCAAAAACTTCATCGAAACGTTCTTCAAAGGAGCGGATTTTTTCTTCGGGAACACTGCACGAGGTCAGAACGTCCGTGACGTTTTCCTTTTTGAGTGTCAGCGGCTCCTGATTTTTGGTATTTTTATGTTCTTCAATCATTTCCGCGATTTCCGTATGAACGGCTTTCACAATGTTCATATTGCAATCCTCGGCAATGGTTTCGCTGAGAATGGATTGAAAGGTTTCCTTCTGCTCGGCGGCGGGCATGGGAATTTCCGTGCCGAAAAGCGTTTGTACAAGGGCTTCCTGACCTTCTGAAACGTTGCGCGTATAATAAAGCGATTTATAAATATTGGCAGTCCGATCATCGAAAGCGGGGAACATGAAGCCGATTTCCGGAACACCGACAGCCCAATCGGGACGGATGTTGCAGAATTTTTTCTCATGCGCGTGATAGCCCAGCGTGGCTTTGGTCAGCTTGACGGGACAGATCGCGCAGACAAAATAAGAAAATACTTCTGTAGATTCTTCTTTTTCTTCTCCGTCCTTGGAAAAGGATGGAATATCATATGTATCGTTTGCGAGAAGAATCAGATAAGCGCCTTCCATAACGATGGAAGAACGGACCTTTTCATAAAATTCCTTGATTGTCTTATCATCGGAAAGACCGCTTTTACGAAGCATTGTCAAAAGCTTATGTTCTTCGGAATCCAGAACCTGCTGTGTGGAAAATTCAATATCAAGCAAATTTTTTCCGATGGTTCCGGAAAGAATTTTTTTCAAACGTGTCAATATATCTTCGGTTTCTTCGGGCGGTAAAAGTCCCAGAGAATCGTAAAATTCGGAAACCATCTCATGGGCTTCATTGATATAACAGCCGCGGATTTTGGAAATATTGGTTTTATCGGGACGGAAACGGCGGCGGATTTCAGCAATTTCTTTTTCGTTCATGGAATAACCTGCCTTATTTTTCATTTTTGTTTTTAGCGTTGCTTCGAACCGGAGACGGTATCCCGGGAACGTCGCTCATTTATTATAACATTGAAAATTAGATTTGTAAAGCGTTACGGTTTGTAATTTTGTAGGATTTTGAAATTCTGTTCATCCGAATGTTTGTTTGATAATTTCTTTATTAAACAAGTCCTAAAAATAATTACAGATATTCTTTGGTTTTCTATTGAATTTTTGTTGAAAAAATGATATACTGATATCCGGTATCATTCATACTGATATATTATGTTTGTGAAAGCAAAACAACCGGATTGCCGGAAATAAAATAAATCCAACAAAGAAAAGAGACAGATGAAAATGAAAAATTACAGAATGGAAACAAAATGTGTGCAGGGCGGTTATACCCCCGGAAACGGCGAACCCCGTCAGATTCCGATCGTGCAAAGCACGACTTTCAAATATGCAACGAGTGAAGAAATGGGCAAGCTTTTTGACCTGGAAGCCTCCGGCTATTTTTACTCCCGTCTGCAAAACCCCACCTGCGATACCGTAGCGGCAAAGATCTGCGCATTGGAGGGCGGTACTGCGGCAATGCTGACGTCTTCCGGACAGGCGGCGAATTTCTATGCCGTATTTAATATTGCAAACTGCGGCGATCACGTGGTCGCAAGCTCTGCACTTTACGGCGGTACTTATAATCTGTTTGCCGTTACCATGAAAAAAATGGGCGTGGAATTTACCTTTGTAAAACCAAATGCTTCCAAGGAAGAAATTCAGGCGGCGTTCCGTCCGAATACGAAAGCGGTGTTCGGCGAAACCATTGCCAATCCCGCGTTGAACGTTCTGGATATTGAAACCTTTGCGGAAGCTGCTCATGCAAACGGCGTGCCGCTGATCATTGACAATACCTTTGCAACTCCCATCCATTGCCGTCCCTTTGAATGGGGTGCGGACATCGTAACCCACTCCACAACGAAATATATGGACGGACATGGCGCGGCAGTCGGCGGCTGTATTGTTGACAGCGGTAAATTTGACTGGAAAGCGCATGCGGATAAATTCCCCGGTCTTTGCACACCCGATGACAGCTATCACGGCATTACCTATGTGGAACGCTTCGGAAAAGAAGGAGCCTTCATTACCAAAGCAACCGCGCAATTGATGAGAGATTTCGGCAGCACGCCTTCTCCTCAGAGTGCTTTTATTCTGAATCTCGGTCTGGAAAGCCTGCATGTCAGAATGAAACGCCATTTTGAAAATGCAATTGCCATTGCATCTTATCTTGAAAAACACGAAAAAATTTCCTGGGTTCGTTTTCCTTCGCTTCCCTCGGACAGTGATTATGCTCTGGCACAGAAATATATGCCGAACGGCACCTGCGGTGTCATCAGCTTCGGTATCAAGGGCGGAAGAGCGGCTGCGGAATGCTTTATGAAAAATCTCCGCATTGCGGCAATTGAAACCCACGTTGCCGATGCAAGAAGCTGCTGTCTGCACCCTGCAAACGCAACCCATCGTCAGATGATCGATGCCGAGCTTGCCGCTGCAGGCGTTTCTCCCGATCTGATCCGTTTCTCCTGCGGATTGGAAAGCAGTGAAGATCTGATCGAGGATATCGCGGCGGCGCTGGAAACGATTTAATCTTTTTGAGAAAGGAACCAATGCCTTGCCGATTCGTATACCCAACGAGCTTCCCGCCACGAAAACGCTGACGGAGGAGCATATCTTTGTCATGACGGAAACCCGCGCGAGAACGCAGGATATCCGTCCGTTGCAGATTCTTCTGCTGAATTTAATGCCGACGAAAATCGATACGGAAACACAGCTTTCCCGTTTGCTCGGCAATACGCCCTTACAGGTGGAGCTGACTTTGCTACATACCAAGACACATGAATCCAAAAACACAGCCAAAGAGCATTTGCTTGCTTTCTATAAGGTTTTTGACGAGATCAAGGACCGCAATTTTGACGGTATGGTGATCACGGGCGCGCCTGTGGAGCATATTGCATTTGAAGACGTGGAATATTGGGACGAGCTGTGCGAGATCATGGAATGGAGCAAAACGCACGTATATAGCACATTTCACATTTGCTGGGGCGCGCAGGCGGGACTTTATTACCATTACGGCATTCAGAAAAGAAAGCTTCCGGAGAAAATGTTCGGAATTTTTGATCATACGGTAAAAGAAAAAACATCCATGTTGTTCCGTGGCTTTGACGATCATTTTCCCGTTCCTCATTCCCGCCATACCACGGTTTTACAGGAGGATATCGAAGCGGTTCCTGCATTAAAAATTCTTGCCGTTTCCGAAAAAGCGGGTGTTTATGCCGTGAAGTCAAGAAACAACAGACAGATTTTTATTACGGGGCATTCCGAATACGATCAGAATACGTTGGCAAAGGAATATTTCCGCGACGTCAATCTCGGAAAACAGATTGCCGTTCCCGAAAATTATTTTCCCGACGATAATCCCGAAAATCCGCCCCACGTAACGTGGCGTGCGCATGCCAATCTCCTGTATTCCAATTGGCTGAATTATTTCGTATATCAGACCACACCTTACGATATTACCGATATTTCCAAATAACGGTGATTATAAAAACGATGAAAAACCGCAGAGAACTTGTTTTCCTGCGGTTTTTGTGATATAATGGTTTTACCAAATAAAATACGGAGGCTGACATGATCTGTTTCAGACAAACGGGAGAGCAATTTTCAGATATGCTTGAAGCGAGGGAAGCGATTCTGTCCTTTGCGCAGAAAGCGGAATCGGAAAAGCGCGAAAAGGTGGAATTGATTCTGGATGACGGTACGTACATTTTGAAAAAGCCATTGATTTTTGATGCGGAGAAAGACCCTGCGTTTGCTAAAATTTCACTTTCTTTTGTGTGTGAGGACGGTATGGCGGGTTTTACGTCACAGCAAGCTTTGGATATCAACGGCTTCAAAAAGGAAGGAAAGTACTATACTTACCAATTGGAGCGAAATGAAAGCGGAGAATTTCCGCGTTTTCGGGATTTTTACGTGAACGGAAGGAGAATCCCGATGTGCCGTTCTTCGGGATTTATCCATGCCTTTCCATTCGCCGAAGGAAAAGAACGTCTTTGCAAAGAAAATCTGGAGGGAATTTATATTCCGGAAGAATCGCTTTCTTGCTTACCTGACGGAGCGTTCGGTGCAATGGAATTTTTGATCGACATTGAATGGGAATTTCATATTTTGCATGCTGTTTCTGTGGATAAAACCCGTGTAAAATACGATGAAAACGGTAAAAAGCACGTTCTTTTGAAACTGAAAGAAGACGAATTTCGCGCGTATGTCAAAGGTGTGAACGGCTGTTTGCAACCGAAAAACAGGGAATTTTTCTTCATGAATCATCCATTCTTACTGACGGAAGATTCGTTTTGTTATGACTGCCGAACGGGTATACTTGGCTATTATCCGAAAGATAGACTGGAAGGGGAATTTTCCGTTCCACAATCGGACAAGCTGTTTTCTTTCAAAGGCATGGATGGTGTTTCGTTTGAAAATCTGTCATTCACGGGGATTTCCGATCAATATACCTGTGAGAACGGCTTTCTTTCCCATCAGGCAAATATTGAAAAGCGTATCGGACAAAAGATCGAAGCCGCTGCAATCTTTGCGAAGGATATCCGCAGGTTTTCTGTGCGGGACTGTAAGTTTTACAATATGAATGCGAACGGCATTCTGGCAGTCGGGGATATATCGGGTGTTCGTATCAAAGACTGTCGTTTTGAAAATATCGGTATGAGCGCAATTTCCATCGGGAACCCCCTTGTGGTGAGCGCGGCCCCGAGGGCGTGCAGCTACGATATACGGATAGAAAATAATTTTCTCTGCCGTATCGGTTTCGATTTTCCAAGCGCCCCCGCAATTCAGGTTTTTCGCGTGGACGGTGTTTCAATCTGCCATAATACGATTGAATACTGTGCGTATTCGGGCATTTCCGTTGGTTGGGAATGGGGTTTACAGCCGTATGTTCTCGGAGAAATGGTCAATATCCGGGATGCGGAAATTGCTTATAACAGAATTTGGCATCACATGCAGATTTTAAACGACGGCGGCGCGGTTTATGTTGTCGGTTGTAATTGTACGAAGGAATAT
>JAFQEK010000126.1 GCA_017399025.1 Clostridia bacterium | reverse complement strand
GGCAAAGCAACAAGATTACCGAATCCGCCATCGGGCATAGTGTCTTGGTTGGGAAATAGTCTGTCGTATGACTTGAAAGATAACTCACCGCGCTTCTCCATCGCCTTAGTCAAAATACCGCTTCCAAGCTTACGAGCTAATACAGCAGGAACAGGCGACTCGAAGAATATCCAAGCGTGAGCTCCGTTTCCGGAACGAGAACGCTCCACGCACACGGGAACGGCTAATTCCGAACAAACCTCTCTGAAAGCAGTGACATCTTCTTTGTAGCTTTTTTCATCAAAGTCCGCACACAGAAAATAGCAGGCTTCATCCTGCAGCATAGGATAGATTCCGATCACATCCCGTGCAAGAGCGTCCTTTCCTTCGAGATGTCTATAAATATCTTCATCGGTCAAAGGCTTCAAATTTCTGTTTGGACAGTTGATACACTTGAATTTTCTCTTATCGCACAATCCCTCTGCCCATTCATTTTCACACACGGGCTGATATCCACTCTTGCCTGTGGACGCACTTTGCCAACGACGGGCAAAAACATCTTCTCTGCCTTTGAATAAAGAGCGAAATAAATCTATCTTTTCTTTCGCGGGGCTGTATTTATTGATGGAACAAACTGTATTTTCAGCCGTTTCAGTATTCGAGGCAGATTGCTCTGTCATTCCAAGCATCTGTCTAAACCGCGCGTTTTCTTCTTCGAGCTGCTTCGTCCTGCCCTCTAATTCGTTATAGCGAAGTAAAAGCTCTTTATATAGCTTCTCATACATTTTTCGTCCTCGTTTTATTGAATTATATCGTAACTCTATTTTTCAAAAAGTATATGCAGAGCCAGCAGAGGGAAATCTGAATATTTTTCTTCCGGATATGCATTACGCATTTTTTTATACTCATCGAGCAAAAACTCGCCTTCCTGATCCATCTCCTTCATACCAAATACGAGACATGCGACTGCTTGGGCATACGGATTTCGGATTTCTTGATATCGCTTTCTCAGTTCCAACACATACCGAAGATCATTTTTGACAAAACAACGGCCGGCAGTCTCAATAAAGCTGTCAAGCGCGCTTGTCAAATAACGTTTCAAAATCAATGGCATTGTTGTCTCAGCATATTCCGACACCTTTTCTATCATTTCGTGACGATTCTCTATAGCTTTGAGTTTTCTCATGTAATTTACGATGATTTCCGGATCATTCATAGAAGCAATCATATTTCTTTCATCCGAGTTGTCGGGAACAGTAAGGCCCTTTACTTTGGCTAATTTATCAAACTGCTGAAACAAATCCGGTAGTGCAGCGTTTACACTGAAATAGAAAATATTTGCCGCAGACAATTCGGGAACCTTATGCGTTTCAAAAAACTTCTTGTCCAATTTGTATCTCATAGTTGCATTTTTCTTCCTGTTCTTTCTTTTTCTTTTTCAATCCTATTATATATCACCCGGAATATGCAATTTCACGTATGCGCCAACCACGACTTTTTCTAATGCGCCAATCTCAAGCATTTTTTCAATGGTAGATGATAGCTTGGCAGATATTCCTTTATATCCCATAGCCTTCGCAAGCTCATTCATAGACAACGTTCGTCCGCTAAGTGCTGCGAAAATACGTTCTCTGTATTCAAGCTCCTTGGGGCTACTTTCGCTCTTGGGAAGAAAATACGAGTGAATTGGAAGAGTCACCGAAAGATACATCCGGTTATCATCCATATCAAATTTCGGCAAACTCGAACCGTTCTCTCGAAGTACTCTTAATACGGTGGGATAGCCTGTATTGCGGCCTTCAATCAAATGAAGCTCCTTAAGAAAATCTCCGATTCTTCTGTTTCTATAAACAGGAGACGTAATATTATAAGCCGAGATATTCTCCATAGTGATACTTCTGTCAAACCCGGGAAAGCTGGTGATCGTGATAGCTGTAGGCGTTATCTTAACTGTTATAGGTTCATTCACTTGATACGATCTATGATATACAGCATTCGATAATAACTCTTCAACAGCAGCATACGGATAATTATAAATTTTTATTGATTCTGCCTTGTTTGCTTCCTTAATAGTTGCTTCTTTCAAAATATAGTTTTTGATATATGCAAGCGCATCCTTAAGCTGTCTTTGGATAGGGCCTGTAAATACCTTTTCTACCATATTTGTTCCGGTTGGATCGGGAATGTCTACCACTTCAATTCTTGCATATCGAAAGTACTTTTCGGGGAGTTCTGAGAACATCAGTATTCCCACGTTCAAAGGCTTAAGATTTTCTACAGGCCCCGAAACCAATTGCATATCCTTTGCAATTTTTATTGCATCTGCTTTCAGTGAAATTTCATACAAGCTACTGCCAATCTCCTTCAAATGCTGACGCATAAGACCAATATCCAGATCTGAAATATCTGCTGCAAGATTTGCTCTGTCATCAAAAGGTATATCAGACGAAACGTAAAACAGTTGCTTTTCTTCCTCCGCAGAGGCTACAATAGTACTGCTGAATTTTCTAATATAATGCAGTTTATTTGACCTTTCCGTGAAAACGTCTTTAGAAGCTTTATACGGCCGTCCGTATCCGCCGGATACCCAAATCACGATGATATACTGTCCATCAAAAAGAACCGGCTCCACTACAGGATTATATAGCGGTTCAATACAATGACAGTATCCCACGAGTTCTTTCAATATTCCGTCAATTTCATTTTGCTTGATTCCCTTAATGGGAAACACCGGACTTCCATCAACTTCCTCAACGCCTATGATAATATAGCCCCCACCCACATTATCAATATCGTTTGCAAAAGCGCAGATACTGTGAATGATTGGATTGGGATTCCAATCACCCTTAAATTCTATACGCGTTGATTCCACCACTCTCTTGTTAATCAGCTCTTCTACATTTACCGGTATTGCCATATTTGCCTCCATGTTTGATTTAAGTACACCATCATTATATCATAAAACAATTGTTTTGTCAACACTTTCGACGGTGTTCCATCGAATGTTTCGACACTCAAGCGTCGACAATGTCGAAAGTTATTGGTAGTGGCAATCTCCGCTTCCGGTTACTCGCGGAGATCCGATTCGTCAACCTCTATCTCATTCATTGCCAGCAATGTTAACTCTAATTTCTCTCGCTCTTGGGAAATGATGTTCATACGAATTCTTCCTTCGAGTAAAATATCAAACAATGCTTTGTTTTCAATATTCTGCGAAATCTGTATAGTATTAGCTTGTCCTTTGGCTCTCTCTGTTTTCTTTGGCTACTGCGGTGCAATTTTTGATTCTTAAGCCACTTGACAAATTACAAAGGAAGAGTTACAATACGACAAAAAGCAGGAAACACCGTGGTTTCCAAATGTTTTTCTTCTCACGCAACGGAGCGGATTTTATGACCACATGTTTGACCACTTTCAGAACCGGACTACCCGGAGACAGTAGCACACAGCGGACTTTGTATCAATTTTTTCGGACAAAAAAGCACGTATTGGACGCTATATCACGCAAAAAACCATACCCCTTTGCTTGGGGTGGTAGAGGCCGATAGTTCAAGTCCAGGCACTTAGACTCAAGATCGAAAGCACAAGCTTTCGGACTTTTTCGATACTTTGGGGATGGCATACAGCTTTGCTTACCATCTCTATTTTTCAATTTTATGCCATTTCAAAACGATAATCACTTCCGTAAACGGGCAGTAGATCTATCTGATCACACTGTCAAAGATCAATCCCATGGTGTCTGATGCACCGCGAGACTGATTTACTCATCTTCGAACTTTTCAAGCGCTTTTTCTGTTCTTCCGTAAGCATTTTTTCAAGAAGGTGCATCGGAATCAAAAATAGAATGAACACGACTTTGGTCTAACATGCCAACGGTTCTACTAAGTTTTATTTTCAGACAAATAAAAAATCTTTTCGGGAAATACACTTGACAAATGGAAATATCAGAGTTAACATAAAAGTATCCAAATCTCCGAATTTGTTGATTGTATAGCCAGCGTATAGTATCTGTGAATAGTGGGTAAGGTTATGCACCAAAGTATATTTTTAAGAGGTATGAAAATCATCAAAAAGGCTTTGAAAAGAGTAAATACGGCGCGATTTTTTGTATAATATTATAAAGATATAATGTAAAAAGGAGATCTCGATATGAGAGAGACAAAAACGCTGATAAAAAAAGAAAAATTCAGCCACGTAACAAAAAATAAGATCAAAGCAATTATTGCATATACGGCGAGGACAGTTGCTTTGATGTGTGCCTCGGGCACATTAATGCAAACTTTTCTGGCTTCGCTCGGTTTTGAAAGTTCATTGATTTACTTTCATTCCACGCTTCTACAAACAGCAAATGTACTCACCATCATTCTTGCTTCCAATTGGGCAAATAACGGCTCTCCGATCAAGAAATCGGCATTTACGACAATACCGATAGGGTTGCTGTTTCTTTGTTATGTTCCGATTGCAATTGCAAATAACGCAACGACGTTATCTTATATATTGCTGATTTCGATTGGTGTCCTGCAACAGATTTCTTATGGATTTTTCACTGTATGCGAGTATAAGACACCTTATTACATATATAAGGCAGATGAATACGGTATGATGCTTTCGATATGCGGTATCATTTCCTCTGTCTTTTCCCTTTTGCTCGGATTTTTCATCACTTTTCTTACGTCAAGATTTGCTTTTACTGTGATTATGAAGTTTGCATTCGTGATTTCCGCTGTTTTGATGTTGATTGCATTTGCAGCAATCTATTTAGAGAAAAGTCTGAGGGAAGAGGAGAAGTCCGAAGAATCTGTTAAGACAACAGAAAAGTCCGAAGTAAGACTTATGAAAACCCCTCTGTTTACTCTCCTGATCCATGCAAATCTTATGCGCGGTTTCGCAGCGGGTGTCATAAGCGTTCTTGCTACCGTTGCACTTGATTTGGGACATACCGAGACATTGACTGCCTCGATGGTCTATGCGCAGTCCATTGCATCACTTTCTGCTTGTGCATTTTTTGCTATAGTCTCGAAGCGGATATGCGGACGCAAAATTGTGATCGCAGGCAGTTTATTTATCGGTTTGATTCCTTTGCTGTTAATTAGAAACGGTATGCTTTTTCTGATTATGTATATTGTGATCATGATAGGAAGAACACTGATCGATTATTCGATCCCCGCTATGTTACTTAAAGTTGTTCCTGTTGAGATTGCGGGTCCGTATCATGCCTGGCGTATGGTTTTGCAGAATGCGGGTACGTTGATTGCCACATCGCTTGCCGCAATCATACCCATTCCGTATCTGCTCGCGGCAGCGGCGGTGTTTCAGCTGATATCCGGTTGGTCATTCTCGAAAGTTGTTAAGATTTATACAAAATAAGATATAAAACAGCAAAAAAATCCATCACAGGTTTTTATCTGCGATGGATTTTTTTGCTTTACTGGTTTTTGATAAAATTAAGCTTCTGCTGTTGTGTCTTCGTTGCCGAAGATATCACCGTCGAGATCGAGGTCATCGCCGCAGCAATCGCAGTCGCAGCAGTCGTAATCTTCGTCGCAATCCAGACAGCCGAAGGAAAGCTCTTCATCTTTTTTGCAATCGTAGAGGAGATAAGCGCCTGCAACACCGCAAACAGCAGCAAGAGCCATAAATGCGCCTGCAAGGCTCTTTTTCTTGCTGAGGAGGATGAAGAACATGAAGACTGCACTTACAGCCTGAACGCAAAGAGAAACGCCTACAAAGAGTTTGGTTTTCTTGAACATGATAAAAATCCCCTTTCCATATTATTTTTATAATGCCGAAGCCGAAAGGGCCGGGACATTATTTTTTGATTTATAAACGGGATGGATTCATTTACGCTTTGCTTTTCAGATAAGCGTTGATAAAGCCGTCGATTTCGCCGTCCATAACGGCATCGATGTTACCATCCTCATAACCCGTACGGGTATCCTTTGCCAAGGTATAAGGCATAAATACATAAGAACGGATTTGCGAACCCCATTCGATACGGGTTTTTTCACCGCGGATATCTTCGATGCGGTCGAGATTTTCTCTTTCTTTGATTTCCGCAAGTTTGCTTTTCAGCATACGCAACGCGGTTTCTTTATTCTGAAGCTGGCTGCGTTCCGTCTGACAGCCGACAACAATACCGGTGGGTTTGTGTACGATACGGATCGCGGAGTCCGTTTTATTGATGTGCTGGCCGCCCGCGCCGCTGGAACGGTGTGCAGTAACTTCGATATCTTCTTCACGGATTTCGATATCTACGCTGTCGTCCAATTCGGGTGTAACTTCCACGGAAGCAAAGGATGTTTGTCTTCTGCCGGAAGCATCAAAAGGAGATACGCGAACCAGACGGTGAACGCCGTGCTCACTCTTCAAAAAGCCGTATGCGTGTGTACCTTCCACAATGAAGGTTGCGCTCTTCAATCCTGCTTCATCACCGTCAAGCCATTCCAGAAGTTTTACGGTAAAGCCGTGGTTTTCTGCCCAACGGGTATACATACGGTAAAGCATGGAAGCCCAGTCCTGCGCTTCCGTACCGCCTGCGCCGGGGTGGAAAGATACGATTGCGTTGCAAGAGTCGTATTCACCGGAAAGCAAGGTTTCCAGACGCATACGTTCTTCGATTTCTGTGATTCTGTCAAGCTCAGCGAGAACTTCTTCAACAACGCTTTCGTCATTTTCTTCGATGCCCATATCCGCCAGCATGATGGCATCATCCAATGCGGTCTTCAGATTTTCATATTCTTCGATGGTATCTTTGATCTGTTTGAGTTCTCTTAAAATTTTACTTGAATTTGCCGCATCGTCCCAAAAATTCGGAACCAGTGTTTTTTGTTCCAATTCTTCAGCTTCTTCGCTGATTTTTTCGATTCGCAGAGCGTTTCCGAGCTCAGCGATATCGCCTTTCATTCCTTGAAGCGTTCTTTTGGCTTCTTCCAATTGAATAATCAATGTTTGTCCTCCGATTTCTGCTGTATCATCAAAACATTCCGTCGGGAATGCTTTTGTTTGACTGTATTTTACGAGAAATATCCGCTTCTATTATATCAAATATATTTGTGTTTGTAAACTGTTTTTGCAGAGATTTTTAAAATCATTCGCATTCTTTATGTTTTTTACAAGGACTTTCAAACATTCCTGTAAGATCAGCAAAGAGTGCGCCATCCTTTTCACGGAAGCCGACAGCGATTGCCGCACGTGTTTTATCTCCCTCGAAGTAAGCTGTATGTACGCCGCAAAGATCAATGAAATTCAAGGTTGCGCGGCCCATGATGATCAAAGCTTCCAAATCATCGGTTCCATCTGTATTGCAAAGATCATAAAGATAGCCGTTGTCATTTTTGATACGGAATTGGCAGATGCCTACGGGGTCTCCGTTATCATAAGCGGAATAAGCCAATGCTGACGGGCGGTAAACCGTTTTACAAAGGTCGCACAGCAGTTTTTGCTCGTTTTTATCTTGAATCGGTTTGATTTCCAACATGATTGTTTTTCCTCGTTCCCTTTATTTTTTTAAGGATTCCACTTGCGCTTTTGTGAGATGGCGCCATTCTCCCAAAGCAAGATTTCCCAATTTGACATCTCCGATGGAAATGCGTTTCAGTGTCAGAATGTGCAAAGAAAGTTGTTCGCACATTTTTCGTATCTGTCGGTTTCTGCCTTCAAAAAGCTCCATTGCAAGCACGGTATAATCCTGTTTGCGCGTAATGACGGAAATTCCGACGGGTTTTGTGCGGTAGCCGTCAATGACCATAGGTTTTCCGAGTATTTCAATTTTTTCCGCTTCCACCTCTCCTCGGATTTTTACATGGTATATTTTAGGTTTATGGTATTTCGGATGCATAAGACGGTTTGCAAGCTCTCCGTCATTGGTAAAGAGCAAAAGACCTTCGGATTCCAAGTCCAATCTGCCGATGGGATATACACGCATACCGACATTTTCCACAAGTTCGGCAACGCAGGGACGGCCTTTTTCATCGCTCATGGTTGTTACGTAGCCGACGGGTTTGTTGAGCATGATATAAACCTTTCTGACAGCACCGCCCACGCGGTTCCCTTTGTATTCCACGATATCTGTTTCGGGGCAGATTTTGGTGCCGAGTTCTGCCGGAACACCGTTGACCTTTACTTTTCCTCTTTTAATTTCTTCTTCCGCCGCGCGTCTGGATAAAATGCCTTGCTCGGACAGAAATTTTTGAAGACGCATTTCTTCCATTCAAATATTCCTTTACTTTCTTAGGTTTCCCTTTTCCGTTCATATAAAAACGGAAAAATAATTTTCCAAAAATTTTTTTCTTTCCGTTGAATCGGCACAGAGTCTTGCGCATAAAGCAAAACCTCTCCGATTTTTACACCATCCGCATAAAAGATAGTTTTTCCGATGACATCGCCTTTTTTGACTCCCGCATACAAAAACCTGGGTAATTCCGTTATAGTTCGGATTTCTCCATGATTGTTCGGCAAAACTGCCGATAAGGATTCCCGATTTTGGACACAAACGGAAGAAGACTCTCCTCCGCAAACCGGAACGGTATAAGAAAGATCGCCTGCATAGGAGAGAACGGTGTCTTCATAAAGTGAAAATCCGAAATCCAAAAGAGCTCTGTGATCAGCCCAGTCGTTTCCGTCATCGAGTGTAACACAAATCAAACGGTTTCCGTCTTTCTGTGCTGCCGAAACGAGCGTTCTTCCGCATTTTTTCGTATATCCGGTTTTCACGCCAATGATATCGTCATATTCAAGCAAAAGACGGTTGTGATTGATCAGCAGTCTGGTTGCTTCTCCGTTATGCAGAGGGATTGATTTTTTAACTGTGGAAACGATTTCGGCAAAAATATCGTTTTCCAAAGCTTTTGCTGAGATGAGCGCCAATTCATAAGCGGTTGTATAATGTGTTTCTCCGTCCAATCCGTGAGGATTGTCAAAATGTGTGGCAGTAAGTCCCATTTCGTCCGCTTTTTGATTCATCAGCGCAACGAAAGCTTCCATGCTTCCGCTGACCGCATAGGCGATCGCTTCTGCAGCATCGTTTGCGCTTTGGAGCATGAGCGCATACAGGAGCGATTCCATGGTGATCTTTTCGTTTTTAAAAAGATAGACAGAGGAACCTTCCACACCGCAGGCACGCGGGTCTACAGTTACGATACGATCCAAAGAACTGTTTTCCAGTGCAACCAAAGCAGTCATGATTTTTGTTGTGCTTGCCATGCCTCTTCTTGTGTGCGCATCTTTTTCGTATAAAATTTTTCCGCTTTCCGCATCAATGACAACCGCGCTTTTGGCGGAGATTTCGGGAGAAGCCGATACTCTTATGAAAAAAAGAGATAGAAAGAGAAAGACTGCTGTCAATAAAACCGTTATTTTTTTCATTTGAAATTCCTGCCTTTATCATATATAATCGATGCATATATATGAACAAGGCAGGAATGCTATGCCGAATGAAGAAGTTTATTTCTGTTCGCCCGCAGCATCGTCGGTAACGATTTCCATTTCATCGGGAGCGGGTTCATCCTTTTTCTTTTTGGTGAAAACATCTTTGATTTTGCTGATGGCTTCGGGTGCTTTGTCCAGCACGGTTTCGATTGCAGAACCGAGATCGGGAGCGGGTTTTGCCGCTTCTGCACCTTTTTTGCCCGTCGGATTTGAGATATTCAGAAGTTCAACAGAGCCATCGGGAGAAACTACGAGAAATCCGAGAGGGATCATGGTAAGTCCGGTGCCGCCGCCGCCGCTGAAGCTGGCTTTACCGCTTGCGGTTTCCCCTTTCTGAGAATAATCGTTACCGCCGCCTGCGATACCGATGGAAACCTTGGAAACGGGAATAACAGTTGTTCCCGAAGCGGTTACGATCGGTGTGCCGATTACGGTATTGGCATCGACAAGACCGCGAAGGTTGTCAAGCGCTGTGTCAACAAGTTCGTTCAATTTGTTTTTCTGTGTGTTTTTTTGGTTATCCATAATGTATTCCTTTCCGGCTTTAGCCGTTCTTTTTTATTGATAATGTTACGAATGATCGGATGAAAGCGAATATTACGCCGAAGACGATGCCGAATATACCGCCGAGGCTGATGCTGAAATCGATTTTGACGTTGGCTTTCGACTTTTCTTCCAGAAAATTCACATATACGCCAAAGGGCGCATTTTTTACGATTTTGAAATTGATTGCTTTTTCCAAACGCAAAAACAGCGTTTCAGAAAGAGTTTGTACGGTTCCATACATAACCGCCGTTTTTGCGGCATCCTCGGAGGCTACACAGATCTCATATGCATGCACTCTGATTTTGAAATTCCGTCCGAGCTTTTTGAAGAGTGCGGTAACAACATCCAGAAGCAAACGAACCCAGAAAACGATGTCAATCTTTTTCTTTGGCTTTTTCTTTTGTTCATCTCCGTTTTCTTCTTTTTTATTCTTTTCTTTTTTTTGTTTTTTATCCTTTTTGGGTTTTTTTTCTTTTTTTGTTTTCTGATCGGCTTGTTTCTTATTTTTCGGTTTCTTTTTCGTGGATTTCGGCCTTGGGAAAATGGGAATCTTCAAAAAGAGGACTCTTGCCATGACGCTGACACTTTCCTGTAAGCTGACCGTAACGTGAAACGGTACGCTGAAAAGAAAGACAAAGAAAAGAAAAATACCGAGTGTAATCCAAAGTCCCGTCATCCGCTTTCACCGCCGGCAATTGCAAGAGGAGGCAGTTCCGAGAGGTCGGAGAGTCCGAATACCCTCAAAAAAACTTCCGTTGTACCGTAAAGACGGGGACGGCCGGGAACGTCCAGGCGACCCATTTCCGTAATCAGCTCGCGTTCCATCAAAACACCGATGGAATAAGCGCTTTCCACACCGCGTACCTGATCGATATATGTGCGGGTAACGGGTTGGTTGTAAGCGATGACTGCCAACGTTTCCAAAGAAGCTTTAGAAAGATTGCCTCCGTCCTTGACACCGAGTGTTTGTTTGACATAGGGTGCGAAGACTTCTTTTGTTACAAGCTGACAGGCATTTCCGAGCTGCAGAAGCTGAATGCCTCTCGGAAGTCCGCAGGATTCGTATTCCTTCGCATATTCGCCGACCAAATGGGAGATTTCTTTTTCGCTGACACCGATTACATCCGCAAGCTTTGCGAAGGTTACGGGATGGCCGGCGGCAAATAAGACGGCTTCCAGAATCCTTTTGATTTCCTCAGAAGTTAAAATTTTTTCCTCGTCCATAGCTTTTCCTTTCTTTTGTATTTTGTGAGATCAGCGGAATGCCGCTCTTCTCTTTTTCCGCGCTTGCGGTGTTGCAAAAACGGAATTTTATGCGTTTTTGCGGTTGTGATTCTTATTGAATTCCAGAATCACATTGGAATTTGTCATATCGCCGACTGCTTTCAGCAGAGAAAGACGGCCGGCTTTGAGAAGCTCGAGCGTTGCGTAAAAGACTGCAATGATTTCCGATCGGCTTCTCGCTCCTTCGAAAAGTTCTTCAAAATGTGCCGTTCCTCGTCTGTGCATGAAGCGGAGTACGGAAACGATTTTGACGGAAACGGGAACAATTTGTTTTTTGATGATCGGATGTATTTTTTCGATGGGATTTTCTTCTTTCTCTTCCCGTCTTTCTCCCATGCGCAGAAGCATACGTTCCAATGCTTTGGAAAGAATGTGAATATCCATAGGATCCAGGATTTCTTTATCGGGTTTGATTTCGTCCGTATCCTTTTCAAATCTGCCCGCAAAATCCTTTTCTCTGTCGGAAAGCCATCTCGCGGCTTCTTTTGCGCTTTTGTATTCCATCAAAACACGGACGAGTTCTTCGCGGGGGTCTTTTTCCTGTTTCGGAAGCAGCATTTTACTTTTGATGAGCATGAGCTCCGAAGCCATGGTAATAAACTCTCCCGCAATTTCCATATCCATGCGCTGCATGGTTTCCACATAAGCCATATATTGCTCGAAGATCAAGGAGATTTTGATATCCTTGATATCCATTTTATGTTTGGCAATCAGGGAAAGAAGCAGGTCGAGAGGACCTTCGTATATTTCAATTTTGAAAACGAGTTGTTCCAAAAAATGCCTCCACGGCAGTATCGCCGATTTTGATGATTGGATTTTTCCGTTTGAAGAACGGAGAATGTCGGATAACTAAAACTTGAAAATCGGGATCAGTTCCACAAGCCATAGGGTTCCGTTCAGAAGAGCGAGTGTTAGGGAAGAAAGAAGTTTGTCAAATACGCCGATAAACAAGAGGACAAACATAATCGTCTGGATGATTCGTTCGTAACGCATGATGCCGAAATAGAATTTTACGGGAAGGAAAATAAATGCGATACGGGAACCGTCAAGCGGCGGAATGGGCAAAAGATTAAAAACCGCAAGGCTTGCATTCAACAGGCAGAAATTCATCAGAAAAGTGAACCAGAGGAACATCAGTTTTGCGCCGACTTCTTCCGGAATCAAAAGTGTGGGATTCCCTTCCCACAGGTTCAGAAAGTATATAAAAGAATATGACTGTGTTGTTGCAAGAGCATAGATAAAATAGGAAAGATGGATGAGAAACATAGATAAAACCATCATGACAAGGTTGGAAGCAGGACCTGCTGCCGCAACCAGCGCCATGTCCCGTCTCGGCTTTTTATAATATCTGGCATTGACGGGAACAGGCCTTGCCCAACCGAAACGGAAGAAGATCATACAGAGCAAACCGATGGGATCGATGTGCTTGATGGGGTTGAGTGTCAGTCTTCCGAGATTTCTTGCCGTGGGGTCGCCGAGCTGATAAGAAGCCCAGCCGTGCGCGTATTCATGAACGGCAAGCGTCAGGAATACGCCGGGAATGGAAAGCAAAAGAGAAATGATAGAAACTGGATTCATGATCGGAAAATTCCTTTCTTACCGTTATTTCAAGTTCTCGGAGAGAATGGCAAGGAGGTCATTTTTTCCCATACCCGTTTGCGCAGAAAACATGATCACGCGGATCTTTTCATTGGCATAAGGGGGATTGAGCAGAGGATGATCGGCGAGTGCTGCGTAATTTGCGTTTCTCGTTGTTGTGTTCAGCTTATCGGCTTTGGTTGCTACGACAACGTAGGGAACTTGGTTGGCGTTGAGCCAATCGATCATCATGTAATCATCCTCGGTGGGGCCGACTTTCAGGTCGATCAGCTGGAATACGGTTTGCATGGTTCCCGCTTCCAGATAATCGTTTGTCAGTCCTGCCCAAACCTTACGGGAATCTGCGGAACGGCGCGCATAGCCGTATCCGGGGAGGTCAACGAGATAAAGTTTCTTGTCAACTTCATAAAAGTTGATGGTAATTGTCTTGCCCGGCTGTGCGCTTGTACGCGCAAAACTCTTTCTGCCGAGCAAGGTGTTGATCAGCGAGCTTTTTCCGACATTGGAACGACCGGAAAGTGCAATCTGCACTTTCCCGTCTTTCGGAAATTGATCTTTTCTGCCCGCCGTCATTTTCAAAATAACATTTTGAGTATTCAGCATGGTTTTCAATTCTCATTCTTTCTCAAAGGGATTTTTTTCAAGGATGACCGCAAGAACCTCTTCTGCTTTGGAAACGGGGAGAATACGGACGTTTTCCTTGACTTCATCGGCAAGCTCGGGGATATCCTTTTCATTGTCTTTGGGAATCAGGATTGTGCGTACACCGGCAAGATATGCTGCCATTGTTTTTTCGCGGAGTCCGCCGATTGCCATTACTTTTCCGTGGAGAGAAATTTCGCCCGTCATTGCAACATCGGCTTTTGCGGGGATTCCTGTCAGCTCACTGACAAGCGCGCTGACCATGGTAACGCCTGCCGAGGGACCGTCCTTGGGGATCGCGCCTTCGGGAGCGTGGATGTGAATGTCTTTGTTTTTATAAAAATCGGGATCAATACCAAGTAGCTCGGCTTTGCTTCGGATGTAGCTGATTGCCGCTTTTGCGGATTCTTTCATTACGTCACCCAAAGAACCCGTGAGTTCCAGCTTTCCTGTTCCGGGAAGCGCCAACGCTTCGATCTGCAAAAGATCGCCTCCGAGCTCCGTCCATGCCATGCCGTTGACAATACCGATTTCATTGACATCGGAAATTTTTTCTTTGATCAGTTTTTTTTCGCCGACATAATAAGCGAGGTTTTTGACGGTTACGCGTACGCTTTTCTTTTCTTCGCAAGCAATCTGCTTGGCAGCGCGGCGGCAGCATTTCTCAATGCAGCGTTCCAGACTTCTTACACCCGCTTCTCTGGTATAGCAGTCGATCAGTTCATAAACGGCGGCATCGTCTATCTTGAAGGTGCGTGCCAGAAGTCCGTGCTTTTTCATCTGCTTGGGAATCAGGTGTCCGCGCGCAATGGCGAATTTTTCAGGGCGCGTGTATGCGTGAAGCTCAATGATCTCCATGCGGTCCAGCAAAGGACGCTGAATAGTTTCCAGGCTGTTTGCCGTTGTGATGAACATACAGTCGGAAAGATCGATCGGGAGCTCAACGAAATTATCGCGGAAAGTTTTATTCTGTTCACGGTCCAGAACCTCAAGCATGGCGGAAGCGGGGTCACCGCGCATGTCGTGTGCCATTTTATCGATTTCGTCAAAGAGGATCAGCGGATTGGAAGCTTTGGCTTCGATCAGCGCATTGACGATTCTGCCGGGCATGGCGCCTATGTAGGTTTTTCTGTGACCGCGGATTTCGGATTCATCGTGTACACCGCCGAGAGATACGCGTACGAATTTGCGGTTTGTGGCTTTGGCGATGGAAATAGCGATGGAGGTTTTACCTGTTCCGGGAGGACCGACAAGGCAAATGATCTGTCCGCGGAGCGCAGGACTTAATTTCAGAGCGGCAAGATATTCAATGATTCGTTCCTTAACCTTTGTCAGACCTTCATGATCGTCGTCCAGAATTTTCTGAACTTCTTCAATATTAAGGCGTTCCTCTGTTTTCACAAGATACGGAATTTCCAGACAAACCTCAATATAATTACGGATGACGGTATTTTCCGCCGAACCGAAAGGAATACGGGATAAGCGTTTGATTTCCTTGGTCAGCGCGGTCTTGACATTTTCGGGATAATTGCCGTTTTCCAGACGGGAAACGTATTCTTTCAGATCGTCATCGTCATATTCATCGTCATCGCCGAGTTCATCGTGAATGACTTTCAGCTGTTCTCTTAAATAATAGTCGCGCTGGTTTTTCTTCATGCGTTCATCGACTTCTTTTTTGATATGAACGCGTTCTTCCATGATCGTTCTTTCAGATTCCAACAGTTCAATGAGCTTGCGCGCGCGTTCCGTGGGTGAAAATTCTTCGAGAATCATTTGTTTGTCCCAAGGTTCCGGCACAAGATTGCCTGCCGCAAAATCGCAAGCGGTTCCCAGATCGCGGATGGTATCGAAAAGAAGCCAGAATTCTTTGGAAAAGGAAGGAGCGAATTTTGCAAAATCATGGATGATTCCCTTGATTTCTCGAAGCAAAGCCATGGAACGGGGACTTTCTTCGATTTCGACATCCTCTTCTTTTTCATAAATTTCCGCATGGGTGAATTTATCATCCGTAAAACCCGTGAGAATGGCTCTTGCCTGCGGTTCAACGATCACACGAAATACGCCGCTTTGCGTTTTTACCGTTTGCTTGATCCTTGCTATAACACCAACAGAATAAACATCGCTTAGTTCATGAACGTCTTTCATGGGATTTTTTTGGCAAACGATGAAAACGGGAGAGTTTTCCTTGATTGCATTTTCGAAAATGCGCTTCGCGGGACCTTTATCCATATCAATGGTCATGGGGATTCCGGGAAATGCCACCAGATTGCGCATGATTGCGCATGACATTGTTATTTTTTTGATTGATTCGGTTGTAACCATAATTTTTGCTGTTTCCTTTCGCTGTTTTTAACCTATAGGAAATTGCTCAGAATATGCCTCGCCGTTTTGCATGATTGATGTAAATACAAAACGCAAACATGCTGAGCACATCCGGCGGGCGTTGCCCGCTTTTTATCGGAGCGAACCGATTTTCTTATATATAAGCTTTATGGAATTTTTTCCATAAAACATAAATGATCAAAATGATATAAAAAACCTTATTTTAATATTATATCACAAACTTTTTTTATTTTCCATAGTTTTATAAAAATAAAATGAAGAAGATCGATATTTTTTATGAAAATTTAAAAATTCTCCGCTTTGGCGGAGAATTTTTGTCTTACAGACCTTTTACGGAGAACATTAAAATACCAAGAGCTGTCAAAACAAAGCCCGTTACGCGGTTCAGCGTGGAAGGTTTTGCTTTGTTGGCGAATTTAGATGAAAGCTGAGCAAAGATAAAGGTAAAGAGCACACAGAAAAAGAGTGCAGAAAAGTCAACGAGTGTTTCCGAAAGCGCAAAATGGGAAGAAGCGCCGACAAATGCTGTAAAAGTCATGATGAAAACACTTGTGCCGACTGCGGTTTTCAGCTCATAGCCAAGTATACTGGTCAGAATCATAAGCATCATCATACCGCCGCCCGCACCGACGAAGCCGCAGATAAAACCGATAACCACACCGCAGAAAATCGATTGGAAGATTTTTACCCAGCGACTTTTTTGCGCGTTGACTTCTTTTGTGGTCATAACGGGTTTGAAAATAAATTTAATACCGAGAACCGTGGTCATGATTAAAGAGAAAGACCCCATTGTGTTCTGCGGAATATGCGAACCCGCATAGCTTCCGACAAGGGTAAAAATTAAAACGGTAATCAGCATAATCTTGCCGTTTTTCAGATCCAGATTGTCATTTTTTCCGTATGTATAGGCAGACACAGCCGAAGCCAGAACATCGGAAGCCAGTGCAATACCGACTGCCATATAAGAATCCATACCGAGAAATGTGATCAGCATGGGAGAAATCACGGAAGCAGCGGAAAGCCCCGAAAGACCTGTGCCGACACCGGCTCCCAGACCTGCTACCAGATAGACGAGCAGTTCTGTTAAAAATTCTCTCATAAAAAATCCCCTTTCTGTTATACAAAAGAACAGACACCTTGAAAAGAGCCTGTTCTTTTGTTTTATCCATAGATGTGTATGTGGTTTTTAACCGGGAATTTCGGGCATTCCCGTAATGTTTTCTATCAATGGCTCCGTAATGAACGCAACAAGGAACGATGTGTAGAGTACCTCTTTGCCGTACAAGGATTCAATATCCTTTGCTGTATAAGTTTCTCCGTAATAGTTCGTATATTCTTCTGCAATCAGTTGGATATCTTTTTTATAATCTTCTTCCGTGTAACTCAGACCCAACTCTCTTTGAATGGCAACCGCAATCAGATAACTGTAAGCAGCTGCTTCCGAACCTTCCTTGATATAAGTCAGATCAGCGCCATCCGGATAAAGAATTTCTTTCATTTCTTTTTTTGTATAGGAATAGCCGGATTCTGCGTATTCCAAAACTCTTTCCGCAACATCGCGCTTGACGTAGTTTTTGAATATCTTTTCAAAACGTTTCAGGAGCTTTTCGGGATAAGCGATCAATTCGGATTGATTTTCGATATAATTGGTCAGAGCGTAGAAAATATAGCTTTCCACGCGAAGTGCATATTTCAGTTCCCACATATTTTCGTAATCCGTGGTATTCTGAATAATTTCGGTATCGTTATAAAGATCTTTGATCTTAATGGAATAGACCACTTCTTTGCCTGCAAGTATTTCCACACCGCAATCCTCGGGGTATTTTACGGTAATATCAAATTTCTCGTTCAGCGAGTGCCCAATCAGAAGTGTTTCAAATTCTTCGGCAAGACTGAAAAGTCTGATCAGTTTGCTTTGTCCGATAACGAAAGCGTAATTGGAACCTGTACCGCCGTCAAAAGATTTGCCGTCGATGGTTCCTTCATAATCAATGGTAATCGTATCACCTTTTTCAACCGTTTCTTTGGTTGTTTTGGCAACTTTGAAAAAATCGTTCAATCTTTCTGCGATCTTGCTGTCAGGATAAACGGCTGGGAGAACTTTTTTAACATTGACGGTAAATTTAATGTTTTTTCCCGCGAGTGCGGAATCTTCGTAGTCTTCTTTCAGTTTCATTGTAAAGGAAAAATCTTTTCCGACTTCCACGGTTCTGCCCGTTGTGGTTTGCATACCTGCTTCGGTAGCGAGATACATCAAAGCCTCGTCGAAAAGAGTGGGATTTTTGCAGACGTCATAACCTTTTACCATATCGGTTTCGGTATTGTGTGTCCATTTTTCAACGGTTTCCGTGACTTTGCCCTCGGCATCGAGAAGTTCGGCTTTTACGAAAAAGTCGATAGTATAGCCTGTGGAAAGTGCGCAGGAGGTAAGATCTTCGGAAAGATATTCGCGGTAATCCTCATATGCTTTTTTGAGGTTTTCATAAGGGATTTCGGAAATATCGCAAAGCGTGACATAATCGGAAATATCTGCGTTTTCCACATCGAATTTTCCGCAACCGGTAAACAGCGCAGCGCACATCGAAACGGCAAGCAGCAGACAGAGTAATTTTTTCATGCCTTCAGGGTTCCTTTCTTTTTATAAATGGGTTTCTTTGAATATTGTGCCGATTTATACTATCATAATTTTACGGCAAATGCAACCTTTTCCTCATAAAGAATGCAAACTTTGTCAAAAAATTCAGGATTCGTTTATTTTTTTTCGTATAAATGAGAGCGATCGGTTTAATTTGTTCAAGTCATGTGTACCGTCGGGAAGCATGACGGGGGATTCCAGCGTAACCGTCTCTCCGATGTAAGGCGGCATGGATGCAAACAGAGAGGAGAAATCGATGTTGCCTTCTGTGGGATGTAAAATCGGGCGTGTTACCCCCCACATGCCGGGTACGGTCTGTCCGCAGTGATCGCTGATGTGGATGTGTCCGATTTTGGTTTGCCAGATCGGACTTTCCGTAAAGCGGGCGGTTTCTCCGATAAAGTCCGCATGTCTGGTATCAAATGTAAAGCGGGCGTTCGGATACATTTCTGCGATTTTCAGGATGTTCTCATACGGAGAAATCCGGCAGGGGACATTTTCGACAAGAAGTTCCACACCGCGTTTTTCGCAGATTTCATAAAGTGTTTCCAAAAGCAAGATTCCGCTGTTCAGATGTGTTTTGTCAAAACGGCCGTCCCAAAGATGAAAGACGGCGCCTTTTGCGCCGACGGCTTGCGCCATCTTGACATTTTCTTCAAAAATGCGCAATCCTTCGCGGCGGTCGTCCTCATTGCCAAGTCCGAGCAATGCCGTGATATCCTTTTCGAAATGAATCAAAGGTATTTTTACGGATGCTTGCTCCAGGTCCGCCGCAATTTTCGACAGATTTCCGTAATAGGCTTTCAGCATCATCAATTCAAATCCGTCTGCGCAGATTTCATTCCGATACCGTAGAATCAAACGGTAGTCAAATCCATTGGCTCTGCCAACGATGGTTCCTGTGGAACATAAGATGTTTTTTTTCATAAAATTCAATAATAACGGATGCTCGCGATGACCTTTCCGAGGATATAGACGTTTTTGGTGATGATCGGTTGCATGGTGCAGTTTTCGGGCTGTAAACGGAAAACGCCGTTTTCGCGGTAGAATGTTTTTACCGTGGCTTCTTCGCCGATCAGTACAACCGCAATATCGCCGTTATCAACATAGTTGGTGCGGTTTACAATGACATAATCTCCGTCAAGGATGCCTGCTTCGATCATGCTTTCTCCCTTGACTTTCAACGCAAAAAGTTCTCCCTTGAGCGCGCCCTTAGGCGGACAAAATTCAATATAGCCTTCACAGTTTTCCTGCGCAAGAATCGGTAGTCCTGCGGCAACCTGTCCTACGATCGGAATATTGGTGGCGCGGGAGGCTGTATAATCGACATCTACGCGGAGTGTACGGCTTTTTCCCTGCGTTTTCTGGATATATCCTTTGGATTCCAGTTTATTCAGATAGGAATGCACCGTGGCAGTGCTTTTGATTCCCAGAGCCTCCTGAATATCACGCACGGAGGGTGAATATCCGTTTTTTTCGGTTGCTTCGCAAATATAACGGTATACGCCGTTTTCTTTTTCGGTAAGATTCGGTTTCATAAAGATCGTTCCTTCCTGTTTTTTGTTAAGAGAACTTTTCTTTTATCTTATCATATTTTTTTATAAAAATCAAACCCTTATCAGGGATTTTGATAAGATTTTTCATGCTTTTTCCCATTTTGTTTTATTGGAAAAACGCTCTGAGGGAAAAAACGAACAGAAATTTTATTCCGGTAAAAAAACAGACAGAAACAAAGCTGTTTTTCCGCTTTCTTTCCGTCCGATTTTTCTTTTTACAAAAAACTATTGCAATTTGCGGTGCAGTTCTATTATAATATTAAAGGGAGTGATTATTTTGCAGATATTCTTTCAGCATACTGCCGAGAAGATCGTCGCGGTCAATTTTTCGGATAAGGCTTCTTGCGTTCTTATAGTTGGTAATGTATGTGGGATCCTCAGAAAGAAGATAACCGACGATCTGATTGATGGGGTTATAGCCTTTTTCGAGAAGCGCAGAATACACCTCCTGTAAAATCATTCTGTTTTGTCTTTCCTTGTCACTCGCAAGAGGGAAGGTGACGGTTTGATCGGGTTGGTACATGGGCATAGTTCTGATCCTTTCTTTTTATAAGTTCTTTTCTATTGTATACCTAAAAAATTAATTTTTCAACATTTTTTTATAAAGATACGCAAAAAAACTGAAAATTTTTTCAAAAAATTTCATAAAAAGGAGATTTATATAAATGGAAATCAAACGCAAAAAAATTACTACGGAAGAAATTTACGCAGAAGAACAGAAATTTGTGGAAGAAGTTGCACGAATCTGTAAAAACAGAAATTCCGAATTTCAGTCATTGGGTTATGAGCTTGATCTCGAATTCGGTCAGAAAGAAAACGAAGCGCAAGCGCGTTTTGAAATTTTTTCAAATGACAAAACAAAAAAATTCGAATCCGGTTATCTCAGCCGTGCAATGATTACCGTCAAACGCCGGAAGACGGAAGAGGAATTGGCAAAGGATCAGCGCTTGGCTCAGGAAAACAGAGAACTGATCGGTGCTTGCGAAACGGAAGAAGAAGCAGAACAGCTGGAAAACGACGAAGCACTCCGCAAAAGCGAAGATGAGAGCAAGCGTTCCGTTGCCTTTACCTGCGTTATGCTCGTCCGGACATATAAATCCTTCTGGACGGAATGGGTGTGTCTCGGCGATGATCTGATGCGCCTGGAAGCCGATCTGAACGAATTTCTGGAGGTGCTGGAACAAAAGCGAGAGGAATCGGAAAATTCATAAAATTTATATTGTATCTTTTTTACGGATATGATATAATAACTAATATTTTTTAATATTTTTGAAAATAAAGGCTTGAATACGATTATGATTAAAAACGATCTTACAAAAACCGAATTAAAAACTTCCGATTTCGATTACGATCTGCCCACAGAACTGATCGCGCAATATCCGACGGAACAGCGCGATGCCGCAAGACTGATGGTTCTGGATAAAGAGAGCGGTGAAATTTCGCATCGGATCTTTCATGATATCACAGAATATCTTAACCCCGGCGATGTTCTCGTCATTAATGATTCCAAGGTGATTCCCGCGCGCATCTACGGTAAAAAAATAAGAGAAGATCTGACTGAAGGTGCCGACTGCGAATTTTTGCTCCTGCGCCAACGTTCTCTTGATCTCTGGGAAACGATTGTCCGTCCGGGAAAAAGACTGAAAACGGGTGCACGTGTGCGCTTTGGAGACGGCTTGCTGGAAGCAGTGATCGAAGATGTGACGGAAGAAGGAAACAGAATCGTCCGCTTTGAATACGATCGGACAAACGGAAAAAACCTTTACTCCATTCTGGATGAAATTGGGAAAATGCCCTTGCCCCCTTACATTACGCAGGAGCTTCAGAGAAACAGCGATTATCAGACTGTTTATGCAAGGGAAGAAGGCTCTGCCGCAGCCCCCACTGCAGGATTGCATTTTACGGAAGAACTGCTTGAAAAAATCAGCGCGATGGGTATTGAAATCGCGCCCGTCATGCTCCACGTCGGACTCGGAACGTTCCGTCCCGTAAAAGCGGATTGTATTACCGACCACGTCATGCACAGCGAATTTTTTACCGTAACCGAGGAAAGCGCCGAAAAAATCAATCGTGCCAGAAAAAACGGAGGCAGAATTATTGCTGTCGGCACAACGTCCTGCCGTACGTTGGAGAGCGCATCCGATGAAAGCGGTATCGTTCATGCCATGTGTGAAGATACAGGAATCTTTATTTATCCCGGTTATCGCTTCAAAGCAGTCGATGCCTTGGTTACCAATTTCCATCTGCCGCAAAGTACGCTCATCATGCTCGTTTCCGCATTTTCGAACCGTGAAATCGTGATGAACGCTTATGAAACCGCCGTCAGGGAAAGATACAGATTTTTCTCTTTTGGCGATGCGATGCTTATTCAATAAAAGCGTGTGAAACAATTCAAATGAAGCACTTTCTTAGGCAGGAAAACAGCTGCGTTTTTTCATTATGATTGCTTTCCGGATATCGTGGAAATGCAATGCTTTTTTGACGAATTGGATTCGGCACAAAAAAAGGAGTTTTAAGATATGAAAACCGCAAAAATTTTTCTTTGTGTGATGATATTTTCGCTTTTTATATTCGGGTGTTCTCCGTCTGGTTCCCAAGATCACCGAGAAGACTTTTTGAATGCATCCGAATATGGACTTTCAGCAGAAAATACGGGGGAAGAAAACAGTAAAATTTTGCAGAACCTGATTGATATGCTTTCAGAAAAAGGAGGCACGGTTTATATCCCCTCCGGAGAATATGAATTTGCTAAAAACGGAACACAGCTTCTGGGTTCTCATTGTATCAAAATGAAATCCAATGTACATATTATCGGAGACGGTGAAACAACCGTGTTGAAACCGACAGGTGATTCTTATGCGGGATTGGATATGTTTTATTTCAACGAATATCTGGATATCGGAGAAGCTGTCTATCTGGAAAACTGTCGGTTTGAAAATTTTGTGATCGACGGTTCGCAGACATCCTGCCGTATTTATACATCCGCAGGTAAGGGCTTTATGTTCAATCTGTTCCGTAATTGCCATTGGAAAAATGTAACGGTTCAATATACCGATGCTACAGGATTTGGCGTGGACTGCCCTATTGACAGCAGTATGACTGACTGTACAGCCATCGGATGCGGAAAAGGCGCAACCGTCGAAAGTACGGGTGCTTCCGGCTTCGGTATTGGCTTTGGTTATTGTGAGGAAGAAAGTATACAGATTGTCGGCTGTACCGCAGAGGATAATCGAAAATTTGGATTTTTCTTTGAGCATCAAGGACTTTTCAGCGATGAACGCTACGGAACCGAGCGTGTGGAAGAACTTTTGCTCCGGGATTGTGTTTCACGGGGAAATCTCTATAATTACGGTGGATTGATGGCAAGAAATGCCGTTTATGACTCATGTGTATCTTCGGAGGCGCAGCATTACGGATTTTATTTTGAAAATGCCGTTGGTACCGAAGTTCTGAACTGTGTGAGCAGAAACGATACATTGGCAGGTTTTGCGATACATCAGACGGAAGCCGGAGGAAAAACACAGTTTGCCGACATTACGCTTTCAGATTGTCAGTGTGAGAACAACGAGTACGGTGTAAAGATCATCGGCGGTGATACGCCTTTGGCAAAAACACTGTCGGTTGATGTTTTACGTTGTGTTTTTACGGATGTTTCTTGTCCCGTGTATACAGAGGGCATGTTGCAAAAGCTTTGCTTGCGTGAGAATGCGGCCGATGGAAAAATTCCTTGCTTTTCTGCAAAAATTGAAAATTTTACAGATGAAGCAAACAGCTGGAACGAAAGTTGATCTTTATTCTGTATTATATGCTTTTTTACTATGTTATAAAACCGAAAGAGGTAAAAAATGATGAATTCTAAAATCCCCGTGATTGCGGTGGCAGGTCCCACGGCAAGCGGAAAGAGCGCGCTCGCGCTTCGTCTTTGCCATGATTATAACGGAGAACTGATCTCCTGCGATTCCATGCAGATTTATAAAGGAATGGATATTGGTACGGCAAAGCCTTCTCTTCGCGAACGCAGCGAGATTCCTCACCATCTGATTGATATTTGCGAACCGAATACAGACTTTTCAGCCGCCGCTTTTGCCGAATTGGCAACGCAGGCGATTGCGGACGTTTACGCAAGAGGAAAAATGCCCATTCTGTGCGGCGGCACCGGATTATATCTGGATTCCGTTCTGAAAGGTGTAGATTTCGGAGAAATGGATTCCGATCCCTCCTATCGTGCAGAACTTTTGGCGTTTGCGGAAAAAGAAGGAACGCAAGCACTCCATGACCGTTTGACTGCCGTAGATCCCGAAGCAGCACAGGCAATCCATCCGAATAATGTCAAACGTGTTGTCCGTGCGTTGGAAATCTGCCGCCTTTCCGGTATGACGAAAACGGAGTGGGACAAAAAAGCGGTCAAAAACGAATCACCGTATTCCGCATGTATTCTTGCGCTTGATTACAGAAACCGCGAAAATTTGTATGCGCGTATTCACATGCGCGTGGATGAAATGTTTGCGACAGGTTTGGAACAGGAAGTCCGTGATCTTTGGAATGCCGGATATCTTTCTCCCAATACCACAGCGGGAGGGGCGATCGGTTACAAGGAGCTTCTCGGTTATCTGCGCGGAGAAATGACGAAAAAAGAAGCTGCCGATGCCATCAAAACCGCAACAAGACATTATGCCAAAAGACAGCTTACCTGGTTTCGCCGCAATCCGGACATCCATTGGCTGTATCCCGACGATGAACGTTATGAGGACAGCGATCAATTGGTTTCTGCCGCGCATGCGATTATAGATATTCACGCCGTAAACGCACGGAATACATAAAAGGAGCGGACCATGAAAAACGGCAATACCAATATTTCTAAAAAAATCCTGACCGTCGCTCTTTGTTTGCTTGCAGCTGTTTATCTCATTTATCATATTGCCCACAGATTGCGTCCCGAAGCCGAATTTTTTGCGGTTCGTCCTTATACCGCAAATGACAGTCAGATTTTTACGGGATATATTTTCAGAGAAGAAACGGTTCTCACATCCCAAATATCGGGTTCCTGTAACTATCATTATTATGACGGAGAAAAAATTCCTGCCAACCGCGCCGTTGCGGATGTGTATCCTTTCGGAAATAAGGAGGTTTTTTCCCGGATTTCGGATATCAAAAAGCAAATCGAAATTTTTCGTTCCGCTATGTCGCTCGGAAAACTGACCGTTGGGGAGGTCAATCAGAAAATTGAATTGGTTTCTTATGAAATTACGCAAAAAAATGCATCCGGAGATCCTACCGCGGCAAATGCGCTCAGCGACGAACTTCTTGTGCTGATGGCAAAAAAAGAATTGCTTGTTTCGGGAAAAAATGATTATACGGCGGATATTGCCGAACTGGAAAATCAAAAAGCTGCGTTGGTTTCTTCTCTGGGGACGCCTGCCGAGAGTATTTTGACGTCTACTTCGGGATATTTCTATTCGCAAACGGACGGCTATGAAGATATTTTCACAACGGAAGCCGCGCAATCTTTGACAACGGAGCAATTTGATTTGCTGAGCATGACCGCGCCTGTCAACAGAGCAAATACGGTCGGCACATTGGTAACGAGTGCGCAATGGTATTATGCCGCAAAAGTGCCGGAAGAAAATGCGGACGGGTTTCTCATCGGCACAATTTACGATTGTTTGTTCCTGGATAACGGCTATACGGAAACCATTCCGATGAAGCTTGTTTCAAAAGAAACGCAATCGGCGCAGACATTGCTCGTATTTTACTCTTCCTCCATGCCGAGAGATTTTGATATTACCCGTGTACAGCGTATGCAGGCAACCAGAGGCTCTTACGAGGGTTTTCGCATTCCGACAGAGGTGGTCCGTGCGGACAAAGGAAAAACATTTGTATATGTTTTTAAGGAGGGATGTGCCGTGCGCAGAGAAGTAATTATTTTATGGGAACAAAACGGTTACTATATTGTTTCCGCAAATAAAGATAATAACGACAATATGCTTGCGCTTAATGACCTTATTATCATCAACGATACCGATCTGTACGAAAATAAATTTATAGATTAGTCCATTTTCAGAAAGGAAACTATCATGACAGAAGCGAAACAAGCGGAAATCCGTGAAAATATTGCACGTATTCGTAAGGATCTGGCCGATTATCCGAATACCAATCTTATGGCTGTGATTAAAACGAGAACCGCGGAAGAAATCAATTTTGTAATCCGTGAATGCGGCATTACACTGGTCGGAGAAAACCGTGTGCAGGAGTTGCTTTCACGGTATGAAGAAATCGACAAAACGGCAGAAGTCCACTTTATCGGTACTCTGCAAAAAAATAAAGTCAAATATATTATTGACAAGGTTGACATGATTGAATCACTCGACAGCGAAGGACTTGCCGAAGAAATTCAAAAACGGGCAGAAAAGATCGGAAAGATTATGCCCGTGCTCATTGAAGTGAATATCGGCAGAGAAGAAGCGAAAAGCGGGATTTTCCCGGAAGCGCTGGATGACTTTTGCCGTGTTCTTTCGGGATATCCGAATATATCTGTGCACGGACTGATGACGATTGCGCCTGTTTGTGAGGATAAAAATGAATATAACCGCTATTTTTCGGAAATGAATCTTTTGAAAAATCGTATTTTCCCGGCGTATTTTCCGCAAGAGGAAAAGCCTATTCTTTCCATGGGAATGTCGGGAAGCTTCTCGCAGGCTCTGGAAAACGGCTCTGACATCATCCGGATCGGAGAAGGTATTTTCGGAAAACGGAACGTATTGCCCAAAAAAGAATAACCATTTTTTTGATTCACAATTTTTTTACTTTTTTTCAAAAAACAGATTGCAATTTAACTATGGATTATGTTATAATGTTATAGAAGTTATAATTTTAATATTTATGCGATATTGAGAAATCAATATTCCGTAAAAGAGATATGTTCGGAGGTATAAAATGGGCTTATTTGATAAAATCAAAGGCATGGTTTCCGTAGATCCTTACGGGGATGATTACGGAAAAGAAGAAACGGAGGAAGAAGTGAAGCAAGAAGAAAATCTCGTTCCCGCTAAAGTTGCAGCGCAAAAACCCGCGCTCGGTATTTCCGGTCAGGAAGATTCCGTCGTTGAGCTTAAAGTTGTAAGACCCGAAACATTCGCAAATGTAACGGAAATTGCAGACTATTTGCTCAATCATTGTACTGTTGTTCTCAATCTGGAAGCGACCAACAGAGAAGTTGCTAAAAGATTGATTGACTTCCTTGCAGGTGTTGCATATTCCATTGACGGTCAGTTGAAAAACGTTGCCAACAATACCTATATTATCACACCCTGCAATGTTGATGTTGCCGATACACAGGTAAGAGTTGCGGAAGCGCAGCAAAATTTTGCCAACCAGACAACGAATACGAACTCTGATTTGACAAGCGACAGCTTGTTTTGATCCGGAGAGAGAATGACGGGGCAAATAGCCCCGTCATATTTATTGAGCAAAACCGAAAAACCCAAAATTATGTGACTCAAGAAACAGGGAGAATTTTGCATGATACCGATAAAACCCGAATCGCTTTGCACACAGCCGTTTTCCAAAACCGCTTCGGGATATGATACAAACGAGGTAGACGATTACATCCAACGTCTTACCGAAAATTATTCCCTTTTATACAGGGAGAACGCTGCGCTGTTGAAACAGCTTCGCGAAACTTCGGGTAAGCTGAATGAGCTTACCCGTCAGCAAGCGCTTGCACAGGAAAATCTGCAAAAAGCGCAAGCGCAAAGCGATAAGATCATTGAAGATGCCTATATTAAGGCAGACGATATTCTGGCTTCCGTACAAATGAATTGCGATTCCATTCTGAGGCATTTCAAGGAAAAAGCCGAAATGGAAGAAAAAGCGCTTGCGGAAATGAAGAAAAATATTTTGAAGTTCAAAAATGATTTGTTTGAACAGTACCGTACGCATATTGAATGGATTGAAAATATTTTTCCGGAGCAAGATGGGGAACAAAATTGGACTCCCGATGCATACGCACAACATATCGTTCTGGAATTGAAGCGCAAAATTTCCGCGCAGTATGGAATTTTTCCCGAATCAGAAACGGAAAATAACCGTACGGAGAAAGAAGCGGAAAAAACATGTACCCCCGAGGGTGCATGTTCCAGGCGTACGCAAACCAGGAAGAAAAATGTCAAAAAAACACCGACCGTCATGGAATTGATCGAAGAATACGAAGATCATGATGCACGGCTTGAAGAAAAAAGTGTTTCCGAGCAACAGTTTATGTTGGATTTCGACCATCCGTCAGTTGCGGGTGTTACGATGAAGAAAAAGAAATAAAGGAGTTTTGCCATGCTTTTGTGGATTTTGATTATTACGGCTTCCGTCATTTTGGATCAGGTAACCAAACTGATCGTTGTCAATACCATGGAATATGGGCAATCGATTGTACTGATCAAAAAAATTTTTTCTTTTCAATATATTCATAATTACGGAGCGGCTTGGGGAATGTTCAGCGACCACCGTTGGGTCTTTATGGTGATTACTTCTCTTGCTCTGATTGCCATGCCGATCATTCTTTACCGTTACAGAAAACTTCATTTTCTGTTCGGTCTTTCACTCTCGCTGTTTATCGGCGGTGCGATCGGCAATATGATTGACCGTATATTTTTAGGGTATGTTGTAGATTTTCTGCAATTTACTTTCATTGATTTCCCTATATTCAATGTTGCCGATATCTGTGTTGTTTTTGGTGCGATCATTATGATGATTTATGTGATCTTTTTTGACAAAGAACTTTTTGTGGATAAAAAACAAACGCTGCAAACAGCAGAAGAGGTGAAAATTGCAGATGACGGAACAAATCAAGAAAACGTTGACAACGGAAATGGATGATATCGGCAAACGCCTTGACGTCTTTCTTTCGGAAACGGAGGAGGACCTAACCCGTTCACAGGCACAAAAACTTTTACAGGACGGACTTGTTTTCGTCAATGGTGTTGCCGTTGCCAAAAATTATAAAATCCGTAAAGATGACAGCGTGGAATTCTGTTATCCCGCGCCTGTTCCCTGCCGTGCGGAGGCAGAAAATATTCCGATAGATATTATTTATGAGGATGAGGATATTATTGTCGTAAACAAACCGAAAGGCATGGTTGTTCATCCTGCCGCCGGCAATTATACGGGAACGCTTGTCAGCGCATTGCTTTATCATTGCGGGGAACGGCTTTCTGCAATCGGCGGCGTAATTCGTCCCGGTATTGTGCATCGTATTGACAAAGATACCAGCGGTTTGCTTGTCGTTGCAAAAAACGATGCCGCACATCTCTCTCTTTCCGAACAAATCAAGGAACACAAGGTTTCTCGTATCTATCACGCAATTGCCATTGGAAAAACAGAAGAGTCCTTCACGGTCAATCTTCCGATCGGCAGACATCCCGTTGATCGGAAAAAAATGGCGGTAACCGAAAAAAATTCGAAAAATGCCGTTACACACGTTCGCGTTCTGGAGCAGTTTTCTTCCGCTTCGTATATCCGCTGTGAATTGGAAACGGGGAGAACACACCAGATTCGTGTACATCTTTCCCATAAAAACCATCCGTTGCTCGGAGACTTTGTTTACGGAAGCCCCAAACTTCCCTTAAATCATAAATTTGCAGGGGTTACACAGGGACAATGCCTTCATGCGAAAGAACTTTTACTCACACATCCGAGAACGGGAGAACCCATGCACTTTGTTTGCGACATCCCTCCTTATTTTAATAAAATATTGGAAACGCTCCGAAAGACCGATTGATATTGAAACCTTTGTTGGAAAGAAAAGAAACGCTTATGAAAAAATTTGAAAATATTTTGATAGCATCCGATATTGACGGCACCGTTCTTTGGAAATCCCGATACATCCATCCTCGCAATTTTGAAAAACTTCGTTATTTCTGCGAAAACGGCGGTCATTTTTCACTTGCTACGGGACGCAGCCATAAAGATGTTTTTGTAATTGCGGAAAAATTGCGTCCTTATATCAATATGCCTTGCATTTTGTGTAACGGAAGTTATCTTTTTGATGCCGTAACCGAGAAAATTCTGAATCCGCATTATCTGAATCCGATTCCTTTGATCGAAGCGTTTAAGGCAGTGAAAAGCAAATACGATGATGTCGGAATGCGGGCGGGGATTCACAGAGGCTTTCTTTGTCCCGAAGAGGATTCGGTTGCGATTGGTTTTTTGAAAGATTCCAATCTGGAACATCTTGCGGTTGTTCGCCCTATCAATGATTTTGCAGATGAAAAGATATTCAAAGCCGTTTTTGTGTCTGAGGATGCTCACAAATTACTTTCGTTGCAGTCTGAATTTCAAGAATGCTATGGAAAAGAATTCAATATAACCACTTCGGATAAAACCATTTTGGAAATTTTGCCGGCAGGTGTTTCCAAAACAACGCAATTTCCGTATTTGAAAAAACTTTACCCTCATACCGAGCTGTGGTGCATCGGAGATTTCCACAATGACGTGGAAATGCTTCGGGGCGCCGATGTTGCCGTTTGTCCCGAAAATGCGGTGGATGAAATTAAAAAAATCTGCCGATTACATATGTGCCACTGTAAAGACGGTGCGCTTGCGGAAATGATTGATGCCATTGAAAAAAAGATCGACGGATATCTGATATAATATTTGAATGTATTTTCAATTAAAACGCAGAGAATAACCTCAGACGGTTGTCCTCTGCGTTTTTTGGAATCAATATTTATGAAAAATTTTAAAAATAAACAGAGCAAGAATAAAATCGGAAGTGATCTTTTATTCTTGCTCTGTTTTTGTTACACGGAATTAATATCTCTTTTTCTGGTTCAGAATGTTGACGATGTCATCGACATTGCGAGAAGGAACGAGTGTGTCCGCAGTGTCCTGATGAGCAGTCTGGAACTGATTGGTGTGAGTAGCGGTTTCGGAAGTCTGAGAATAAGCTCTGTATGCGCTGAATGTATCGGTAGCGGAGGGAGCTTTCTTTGCTACATCCTGGAAACCTGTTGCGATAACGGTAACTTTGATGGTGTCATCCAGTTTTTCGTCAAAAGCAAGACCCCAAATGATGGTTGCTTCGGGATGTGCTTCGTTGGAAACCATTGCAGATGCGGTTTCAACTTCATCAAGGCTGATGTCGGGAGAAGCTGTGATGTTGATCAGAATACCGGTAGCACCGGAGATGGAAGTTTCGAGCAGAGGACTGGATACAGCCATTCTTGCTGCAACTTCTGCTTTGTCTTTGCCTTTGCCTTCGCCGATACCCATGTGAGCATAACCTGCATCCTTCATAACGGACGAAACGTCGGCAAAGTCAAGATTGACAATACCGTGGCTGCTGATCAAGTCAGAGATACTCTGAACACCGTGACGAAGAACGTCATCGGCATAAACGAAAGCGTTAAGAAGAGTGATCTTGTTTTCGGAAATCTGTTTGAGTCTTTCATTGGGGATAACGAGCAAAGAGTCTACGTACTGACGGAGATTTGCAATACCTGCTTCTGCCTGGATCATACGTTTTCTGCCTTCAAAGGAGAAAGGCTTGGTAACGATACCGATGGTGAGAATGCCCATTTCTTTTGCAAGCTTTGCAACAACAGGAGCTGCACCTGTACCTGTACCGCCACCCATACCAGTTGTGATGAACACCATGTGAGCACCGCTGAGGATCTGTTTGAGATCGTCAAGATTTTCTTCGGCAGCTTGTTTACCAACCTCGGGATTGGAACCTGCGCCGTGTCCGTTTGTGATTCTTTCGCCGATGATAACTTTTGTTTTTGCGTTGGAAGCAGTGAGAGCCTGTCTGTCGCAGTTTACGGTAATAAATTCAACGCCGCGAATGTTGGAATCCAACATTCTGTTTACAGCGTTACCGCCACCGCCGCCCACACCGATAACTTTGATTTTAACACCGCTGTCATAGTATGCTTCGGTTTCGGTATTTTCCGAAGTGTATCCAAATAAATCCATTTTTTATATTCCTCCTAAAATAATGAACTTGATAAACATATACAATACCATTGTAATCTTTTTTTTCGAAATTTGCAATATGTTTTTTGAAAATTATTAGGAAAAATTAAAATAATTTTTAAAAAAACAGGTTTGAAACAGCGATTATTGTTAAAATATGTAAAAATATCTTCAAGTTACGCCGGTGATTTCAAAAGTTACTTTTTCCGCTGTCCAAGCGTGGAGCGTACCTGTAACGCTGGTCATATTTGCGGAAAGATATTCGATGGCTTCTTCGCAGAGACGGAGCTTTTTTTTCAGTTCTTTTTTATTTCCGAATTTTAAGGTATACTGTCCGTTGACAATTGCCGTGAGATTGGCTTCTTCATCCAGAAATACCCCGGTAAAGGAATCGGACAAACTGCTTTTTGAAAGCGTTTCCATCATCAGGGGGATGGCATCTCTATCATCTTTTTCCGTAAAAACAATTTTTTTGCCAATTCCGAATTTTTTGGAATCCGTATTGACTTCGGGCAATCGCAACTCGGCAGCTCCCGTACCTGAAATTTCGGAAGAATCAATTTCTTCCAGAATAACGAGCGTATCGGAGACCAGATAATACTTTTTTTCTATGCAAACATAGAAATCCGCAGTATATTCTTCCGATTCGATGATGATTCCGGAAGGAAATTTACGCTTTACGGATACAGATCGGATATAAGGACTGAGAGAAAGAATAGAAGATTCGGCTTTTTTCGCGTTGACAGAAAAAATATGACGGTTTAACGGAATATCTGCCGCAGCAAGAATATCTTCTGTCAGAATTTTTTGATTGAGAAAAACGGAAACTGTTTTGACACGGAAAAAGAAAAGAAAGGAAAAAGTGATTGCAATTGCCGTTGCAGTCATCAAAAAGACGATGAGAAATTTTCGGCGCAGAATTTTACCCGGAGAGGATCGGATGATTTTTAGCTTTTTCTTTTGTTTCATGAATACCTTCCTGTTTTGCCATAACGAGGCTTTTTTGCGCTTTTTCAATTACCGTATATGCGGAAAGGGATGTGTCCGTCATATACGGTAATGTGGAACAAAGCGTATTCCTTTTTCAAACGGTCAAACCGTTTTCCGGGAGAGCAAAAGGAGATCCCGATAAATATCGTCGGCAGCATTGGGCTTGGCAAACGATCGGATGGAAGCAGAAAGTGCAGAGGTATTTTTTTCGTTTTCCAGAATTTCGAGTACACTTGCCGCAAGTATACCGGGTTTCAGATTTTTTTCTTCATGCAAAACAGCGGCGCCTGCATCGGCCAAACGTTTTGCATTTTCATATTGATGGTTGTTGACAACGTTGGGAGAAGGAATTAAAATACAAGCTTTGCCGAGAAGCGCCATTTCCGCAATGGTCATTGCACCTGCACGGCAGATGACAAGGTCGGCAGCTTTTTCCCAGAGAGGCATGTCATAAATATATTCCAGCAGACGGATATTCGGTTTATCTGTCAAGCCGTATTCAGCGGCTTTTGCCATAGCTGCTTCATATTCGATTTTTCCCGTTGCATGGATATGGAAAATTTCGGGACGGTTTGCGATTTCATCGCGCATAAGCGCAAGAATTTCTTCGTTGACGCGTTCTGCACCCAGACTGCCCCCGAAAGAGAGCAGAATTTTTTTTGTGTTTTTCGGAATACCGAGCTTTTCTCGAAGCCCTGTTTCCGCTTTGGTGTCGGGAACGGTAATCAGCGGATTACCGACACACATGACTTTTTCCGTTGCGCGGAAAGCTTCTGCTGTGGAGGGAAAGTTGATATAAATGCGGTCAACCTCATCTTCCAGCATTTTGACGGCTTTTCCGGGAATAGCATTGGATTCATGGATTGCGGTCGGAATGCCAAGCTTTGCTGCGGCATGAAGCAGAGGCCAGGAGAGATAACCACCTGTTCCGACAACTACATCGGGTTGATAATCCAAAAGCAATTTTTTTGCTTTTAAAGGTGCCGTAAAATAATAATATGCGGTTTTGATATTGGAAAGTGAAAGACTGCGGCGCAATCCGCGCATTTCAATGTGATAAAGAGGATATCCCGCCTTGCCGACGAGATTGTTTTCCATTCCTTTTTTTGTGCCGATAAACGCAATTTGCGCTTGGGGATCGTTTGCTTTGATTGTATTGGCAATGGCGATGGCTGGATTGATGTGTCCGCCCGTTCCGCCGCCTGCAAGAAGAATTTTCATGATGCCGGATTCCTTTCTGAAACAGAATTTTATTATTGTATGGAAATTTATTTTGAATCGGTAAATGGTTTATTGAAAAATTGCTTTTTCACCGGAGGAGAATCGGGAAATGGAAAGAATGATGCCCATTTCCGCAAGCTGCATGACGAGTGCTGTACCGCCATAGCTGAAAAAGGGAAGCGCGATTCCCGTCGTGGGAATGGTTGTGGTAACCACGGCAATATTCAAAACGGCTTGGATTCCGACTTTCAGCGTCAGCCCCATCACAACAAGTGCTGAATAGGTGTCAGGCGCTTTGGTTGCGATCAGAAATCCTCTCCAGATCAGGAGAAGAAAGAGCGAGATCAAACAGAGTGCGCCGACAAAACCGAGCTCCTCGCAAACGATTGCGAAAATAAAGTCATTCTGCGGTTCCGGAAGCCAGAGATGTTTTTGATAACTGTTTCCCAGACCCACGCCGAACAAACCGCCCGAGCCGATGGCAAGCAAGCTCTGGTAGGGTTGCCAGCCGCTTCCGCTGATATCATTTTCGGGGTGCAGCCATGCATCCACGCGAGCTTTGGTGTAATCCGTAAAAAGCACGAGTCCTGCTGCCGCGACACCGAATACTCCTGCGATACCGCTCACCCAACGCATATCCGCACCCGCAATGAAAATCATTGCTGCGCCGATAATAAAGAGAATGATGGTTGCGGACATATGTTTTTCCAACGCAACCGTTCCGCAGACGAGAACGACAATACACGCGGGGCAGAAAATACCGTATTTGAAGGTTTTTGTTTTTCTTTCAAATTTTGATATGTAAAGTGCCATCATGAGGACGAGAGCAAATTTCATAACGTCCGAAGGTTGAAACTGTACGATTTTCAAGTCAACCCAACGGGTTGCGCCCTTATTGGTTACACCAATACCGGGAATGAAAACACATAACAGCAACAGATAACTGACCGCAAAGATGGCGGGTGTGGCTTTTTTCAGAAATCCGTAGTCCACGACGGACATGACCAGCATGGCGATCACGCCGAGTGTCGCCCAGAGAAGCTGTTTTTTTATGAAATAAAAACTGTCTCCCATTTCCGAAAGAGAAAAGACGTAACTGGAGGAAGCAACCATGACGGAGCCATAGCAAACGAGGAGTACGACGATGATGACGAACGGTCTATCAACGCCTCCCCTTACACGGTAAACGGTGGTGCGGTCGGGAGAGAGGAGCGCGTTCAGAATTTCAAGAAAAAGGTTCGGCTTTTTTTTGCCGATCATCTCCTGGACGGGATGGTTTTCGGTGTTTTGTTTTTTTGTCGCATTGGGCATGAACGCACCTCTTTTCATTTAGATAGATAGACAATATACGGCTGCGCACAAAACGAAGGTGATGGCAACGGATACGAAAACGATTTTTCGTTCGCTCCAATTGCACTGTTCAAAATGATGATGGATGGGTGCCATTTTGAAAATTCTTTTTTTGAAAAGCTTATAGGAACCGACCTGTAAAATGACGGAAGCGGTTTCAATGAGATAGAGCAATCCCACGATCAGAATCAGGATGGGACTGTCGCAAAGGAAAGCAAGTCCGGTAACCATACCTCCAAGGAAAAGAGAACCGGTATCTCCCATAAAAATTCTTGCGGGATTCCAGTTGTAAACAAGGAATCCGAGCATTCCGCCGAAGAGTGCGCCCGCAAAACAGATGACTGCCTGATCGAATGCGAGACCCACAACGGTAAAACCGAAAAGGGAGAAGAATGCGGCGATCACTGCCGTTACGGAAGCGCAAAGTCCGTCAATGCCATCCGTGAGATTGACGCTGTTGTCAACGCCGACGATGAGAATGACAGCGAGCGGATAAAAAGCAATACCGAAGTCCCATTCGATTTCGGTAAAAGGAATCGGAATGACGGTATCCATGTAACCGAGCGAACACATTACGCCGATGTAAAGCGAAGCTACAACGAGCTGTAACAAAAATTTCTGATAGGCTTTCAAACCTTCGTTTTGCTTTTTGATTAGCTTGGCATAGTCATCCACAAGTCCGATGGCGGCAAAAAGCGTTGCCATGGCAAGCGTAATCCAGAGCGGTACGAGCATTTCTTTATCAATCGCGAAAAACGAAAGCACCGCCATGGTCAGCAGAATGGCGATAATGAAAAAGATGCCTCCCATGGTAGGGGTTCCGGCTTTGGATTTGTGCCAACGCGGACCGATTTCATAAATCGGCTGGTTCATTTTTTTGCTGATCAACACGGGAATATATTTTTTGGATAAAATAACGGTAACGGCAAAGGCGAGCAGTACCGAAAGAATGAAAAATAAAAGCATGGCGTTTCCTTTCTGTTTTGCATCAATGGATTTGTTTTTCTTTTTGATTTATAGAAGATTTCGGGGATTCAATCCCGCTGTTTTGCATGATTTAATAGGTATTGTCCGTTTGATCAGAGCAATCGGATCAGACGTTCCAGCGCAACCGCGCGGCTGGCTTTGAAAAGAACGGCATCTCCCTCTTGCAGAACGGTTTTCAGAAGGCGGACGGCTTCTTCTGGATTTTCGGTATCCTCGGCAGTCAGAATCTTTTCCGCAGGCATACCTGCTTCTTCGGCGCCCTTGGCGATCAGAGCCGCATCTTTTCCAAACGTAAACAGCAAAGAGATACCGATCTCTGCGGTGTATGCGCCGACTGATCTGTGTGCTTGTTCGGATATGCTTCCCAATTCGCGCATATCTCCGAGAACGGCAACGGGGCGGAGATTTCCGGTTTTTGCTGTGTGAAGAAGTACATCAAGTCCTGCACGCATGGATTCAGGGCTTGCATTATAACAATCTTCGATAATCGTCATACCGTTTTGTTGAGAAATGGATTGGCGCATGTCTGCGGGAACGAATGACAGAAGTCCCTTCCGGATATTTTCTTCGGAAATACCGAGGAGCATGCCGCAAACCGCACCGATCAACGCGTTATATATATTGTGCTTGCCAATGGCATTTATACGTATGTCGGTCAGGATTTCCGTACCGTGGAGAGCGATGTCAAAGAGCATATGAGCATCTCCCATACGAATGTTTTTTGCAAGATAGGTTGCATTTTCATTTTTCATTCCAATGTAGATTTTTGTCAGTCCTTCAGTCCGGAGATTTTCAAGAAGCGGTTCATCGCCGTTCAAGATCAGGATACCGCCTTTGGACATACCCTCCGCGATTTCCGCTTTGGCATCGCGAATGCCCTCACGGGAACCGAGATTCTCCAAATGTGCGCTTCCGATATTGGTAATGACTGCAATATCGGGCTCGGCAAGCTGGGAGAGATATGAAATCTCTCCTTTATGATTCATCCCCATTTCTAAAAGCAACGCACGGTGATCGGCGTTGAGGTTCAGGAGTGTCAGAGGGAGACCGATTTCATTGTTGAAATTGCCTTTTGTAACGTTTGTCGGAAATACGGTGTTGAGAACGGAAAAAATAAATTGCTTTGATGTGGTTTTTCCTACGCTTCCCGTAACGGCAAGCGTGAGAGGATGGAATATCTTTTTGTAAGCGCGGGCAAATGCGCCCAAAGCTTTGGTCGTATCATCAACGAGAATGCAGGGGAGCGTGCAATGCTCGGGAATATATTCGGCAACGGCAAACACACAGCCTGCTTTTTGCGCGGCTTCCATAAAGCGATGGCCGTCAAAATTTTCTCCGCGAAGTGCAAAAAATACATCTCCCGGTTTCGCCGTACGAGAGTCTGTGGAAATTCCGTAAGCAAGGGGGAATGTTTCGTTGGAAAGAGGTGCATGCCCGTTTGTAAATTCTGCAAAGGTTTGGATATCCAAGCCATTTTTTTCTAAACTGAAATACATTTTTAGTTCCTTTTCTGTTTTTGGGTATATTCTTTTTTATTCTATAGGAAATTGCGCAAAATGAGCCTTGCCGTTTTGCATTGCTTGAATACAGATGAATTTTGAATAGGCAAGCAACCATCAGCGGCGATTCGTCGCTTTTTTATGGTGGAGAATTAAGCAAGACGAGCCATTACCGAATGGCGGTTGCCCACTTTTTTATGATTTCTTTTTCGGAAAAAGCGTGTTTCCCATTTTTGTCAATGCTGTAATTTTCATGTCCTTTGCCTGCGAGCAAAAGAATTTCGCCCTTTTCAGCTTGATTCAGTGCCCGGATGATGGCTTTTTCGCGATTTTCGATACGGACATGATTGGTCTTTTTCATGCCTCTTTCAATATCGTCAAGGATGTCGCACGGTGATTCATTTCTCGGATTGTCATCGGTCAGAATTACAAGGTCTGCCAATTCCTCGGCGACAGCACCCATTTCGGGCCGTTTCCCACGGTCGCGGTCGCCGCCCGCTCCGAAAAGAACAGTTAATTTCTTGGTAAGAGGACGAAGAGAAGTCAGCGCCATCTTCATGGCATCCGGAGAATGCGCATAATCGATATAGACGGAAAAATCGGTCGGAAGATCTAATTTTTCCATTCTTCCCGTAGGTGAATGCAGTTGCTTGACGGCTTGGGAAATCGTCTTTCCGTCAAGACCTTCCAGATATGCGCAGGCAATAGCTGCCGCACTGTTCTCAATATGAAAATTGCCGATGACGGGAACAAAAACGGGTAAGACATCTTTTTCGGAATGCAGAGTATAACGGATCCCTCCACTGTCGCATTGCGGCAGGCGGATGTGAAAATCCGCTTCGGGATTTCTTCCGTAATAGTATACGCTACCCGTTGCGGAAAATCCCATATATTCGGCTTGCGCATCGTTGTGATAAATGAGCGCGTTTTTTGCTTGCTTGAAAAGGGAAGCTTTGGTATCCCGATAAGCTTCCCATGTTTTGTGGTAATCGAGATGGTCACGGGAAAGTCCTGTGAAAACAGCGGTTTCGAATTGTAAGCCGTAAAGACGCTGCTGTGCGATAGCATGAGAAGATGCTTCCATGACAACGGTCGTGATCCCTTTGTTTTTCATTTCTCTCAGCATGGGATAAAGCACGTCGGGCGGCGGGGTAGTATAAGAAGAAGGGCAATGGCTTTCTCCGCTCGTATATTCCACGGTACCGATGAGCCCCGCAGAAATACCCGATGCCGATAGCAGGGTATGCAGAAAGGAAGAAACGGAGGTTTTTCCGTTCGTTCCTGTAATCGCGATCAGACGAAGTCCGTCTGCAGGGTTCTTTTCGTAACGGCTCCATGCAAGCGCATAGCTTTTGCGAACATTTTCCACTTCAAAAACGGGAATAGGGATGTTACCGATTCGTTCGGCGCCGCCGGGAGGCGCAATGACGGCAAGTGCGCCTTTTTCGGGCGCATTTGCAACATAGGAAAAACCGCTTTCATGAAAACCGTCTTCGCAAAAGAAAATATCTCCCGGTTTCAGCTTTCGGAAATCAGATTGCGGGATACCGATTTCGGCATCGAAAGGGATTTTCGGAAATAAAATTTCTTCGGGTCTGATGATATGAGAAAATTGCATAAATCCTCCGAGGGTATCAGAAAAATTTTCTTTTACACGTCCGGAGTTTTGCAATCCTTGGGTTTTGAATCCTTGCAGTCGGTAAAAAGTGTCAGTCCGTGAAATTGGTATGTCGGATATCCACGGTAATGACGGTTCCTTTGGCGGCAATGGTTCCTTTGGGAAGCGATTGGGACATAACAACTGCACCCGAACCGTTCAATGCGCCTTCCAGATGAATATTGAATCCGGCATCTGCCAATGCTTTGTTTGCTTGTGCCGCCGTCAGGCCGATGACATCGGGAACGGTGGCGTTAATTTCCTCTGCCGTCTCGCTTGTATACAGGATCACGCGTCCGTTATCCTTGGAAATCGTACTTTTTGCAGGAGGAATCTGATTGATAATGCTGTTTCCCGTACCAACGACTTCACAGGAAAGACCGGCTTCACTCAGCCGCATAATTGCTTCGTCCAAGGAAAGACCGCGATAGTTGGGAAGATTGATTTCAAGCTTTGCGAGTTCTTCATCGGTGTATTCCGGTTCAATACCGAGATAAGGAAGTACATCGGCAAGAATTTTGGAAACATAAGGAGCAGCTACCGTGCTTCCGTAACGGGAGCCGATGGTGGGTTCATCCACGATGACAATGCAAATCACTTCGGGATCGTCTGCAGGCGCATAAGCAACTGTGGAAGCAATGCGAGCGCCTTTCGTACCTTTTTCTGAAGTACCTGTTTTGGCGGCAACGGAATAACCCTGAACATAGGCGTTTTTGGCGCCGCCATCACCCGATACGCCATCTGCCAGAATTTTGGAAATGGTGGCAGCGGTTTCTTCACTGATAACCTGACGGACTGCCGTGGTGCCGAAGGATGCGAGAATATTTCCGTCGTTATCCGTGATTTCTTTCACGACATGAGGAACAACCATGGTTCCGCCGTTTGCAACTGCGGCAACTGCCGCGATCTGTTGAACGGCGGTTACGTTATAACGCTGACCGAACGAGTAAACCGCAAGGTCAACATTGGACATGTTCTCAGCAGGAGTGTAAATGGAACCTGCTTCACCGGGAAGATCAATGCCCGTTTTGCTGTCAAGACCAAACGCCTTGAAATATTCGCCGTAGGTTTTGATACCTATACGTTCGGCAAGCTGCATCATAGCGGGGTTGCAGGACTGTTGCAGTGCGCCCGCAAAATCCAAAACTCCGTGGCCTGTCGTTTTATGGCAATGGATGGGTTTTGACCAACCGCTGACGAGATATCCCCCCGTACAAATAAAGGTATCCTTCAAAGAAGCAAGATTTTCTTCCAGCGCCATGGAAGTTGTAAAAATTTTAGATGTGGAACCCGGTTCATAGGTATCCGTCAGACATTTGTTATTCCATGTGGAGAACAGAAGATTGGTTTTGTATGACAAATATTGCGTAGTATCCGATCCGTAACGTTCCGCATAATCGGCAAGAGCTTCGTCATAATAGGAGGGCAGGGTACTTGGACTGTTGAGGTCAAAGTAAGGATAAGTTGCCATGGCATAAATTTCGCCTGTTTTCACGTTCATGACCATACCGCAGGCGCGGGATACACATCCGGATTCCACAGCGGCTTCCTCCAGATATTTTTCCAGATAGCTTTGAATTTTATAATCCAGCGTTGTGACGAGATTGGCGCCGTTTTCGGCATCCACGTAGGTTTCATAGTTATAGGGCATGGAGCCATTGTTTCCGTCTTTTGCACTCATGATTTTTCCGGATGTACCCGAAAGCATTTTGTTATATTGGTATTCCAAGCCGTAAAGACCGCCGTCATTACCGCAAAAGCCGATAACGTGGGAAGCCAACGTACCGAAAGGATACACACGGGTTGTGGACTCCGCAAAATAGATCATGTCAGAAAGCTTCAGCTTTTCATATTTTTCGGAAAGCTTCAGATCTTTGTTTTCCACGATGAATTCGCGAATCCGATTGGTAACTTCCTTTTCCACATTTTTCTTGATGGTGCGATCCCTGTATTTGGATTTTTTGGTTTCTCCGTAAACGAAGTCGTATTCCAGTTCCAGAATTTCGGAAAGCTTTTCGGAAATCATTTCGCGTACCGCTTCGGGATCATCTGCTTTTGCGATATTGGAGGGATCGATGAAGACACGTTCTGTTGTATAGTTGGCAGCAAGTGTAACGCCGTTTCTGTCGGTGATGGCACCTCGATAGGCTGAAATTTCTGTTTCGTAGAGCATTTGCTCCAAAACAAGTTTTTTATAATAGGTATGGTGGATGATTTGCAGATAAAAGAGTCTGCCGATGACAACGAGTGTCAGGACGGAACAAACAGCGAATACGATAAGCGCGCGCAATTTCATTTCGGAGGGCTGTCTGCCGAGAATGGAGGCGGGCTTTCCTGGGTCGGTTTTGCGAGAATTTGACATATTTTATGATTCCTTTCAACCGCATGAACCGATTTGTTTATGAAAAAACATGAGGAAAAAACGCAGAAAAACAAGATAAAGAGAGGCGTACCGTTTTTTCGATAAAGTCCTCTCTCTGTTTCATGCCGGTATAGTATGTATATTTTGTTTCTTGAAATTTATGATGGATATTCTTCCAAATTTTCGTTTTCATCGGAATCTTCATCTTCGGCGGAATCCTGCTCTTCGGATTCGTCTTTTTCTTTGGTATCAATGTAAACAATTCTGCCGCCGTCGGGTGAAAAGCCGAGCTCTTTTACGGAATCAATGATTTCGTTGTACGAATATCGGTGATCCAGTTCGTTTTCCAGAGATGCTTTTTTCGCTGAAAGAGACACGGTTTGTTTTTTCATGGATGTAATCTCTGAGGAAAGCTCCGATATGCGAATCAGGGAAAAGATTGTACAGAGAATCAATACCGTGGAGACAGCTGTGAGGAGAACCGTTATGAAAGGGAAGGGCGTTTTTCCGGTAATGGCTTTTGTTTTATATTCTCTGCCGCCGAAGAAAATGTCCAAAAAGAAGATTTTCAATTTTTGCTTCATGACGGAAAAATCCTTTCAGAAAATGTCATCGTTTTTTTGAACGATGCGGAGCTTGGCGCTGTGGGAACGGTGATTGTTTTGCAATTCTTCTTCGCTCGGAAGAATCGGTTTTTTATTGATAAGCGTAACGATCGGTTTTTTTCCGCAAACACAGACGGGATACGAGGGAGGACAGGTACAACCCGTCGCAAGGGAAGCGAAGGTGTGCTTTGCGGCGCGGTCTTCCAGAGAGTGGAAAGTAATGACCGCGATTCTTCCGTTCGGATTCAAATGATAAGCGATGGATTTCAGAGTCGGCTCAATGATGGAGATTTCCGAGTTGACCTCAATGCGGATTGCCTGGAAAGTCTTTTTTGCGGGATGGTGTCCGACCGCGAGCAATTTTTTCGGCGTTACGCTTTTGATGATGTCTACCAACTCCGTGGTGGTTTTGATGTTTTTTTCCGCACGTGCTTTTACAATGGCGGAAGCGATACGGGAAGCATTGTTGTCCTCGCCGTATATACTGATGATACGGCGAAGCTCTGCTTCGGAATAGGTATTGACAACATCGTATGCGGAAAACGCGGCTGTTTCGTTCATACGCATGTCCAGAGGTGCTTCGGTATTATAGGAAAATCCGCGTTCGGGGGTATCGAGTTGATAGGAAGAAACGCCGAGATCCAGAAGCGCGCCGTCTATTTTTTCAATGCCGAGCTCGGCTAAAATTTCGGAGAAAGCGGAAAAGTTGTTTTTTACAAAGATAATTTTATCTTTATAATCCGCAAGTCTTTTGCTTGCCGCTTCGATAGCGGCGGCATCCTGGTCGATGCAGATCAGTTTACCGTTTTCCAGGCGTTTGGCGATTTCAAGAGAATGGCCTCCGCCTCCAAGGGTACAATCGACATAGATCCCGTTGGGATTGATATTCAGGGCTTCAATACATTCGTGAAGCAGGACGGATATATGTGAAAAAGTATGTTCCATAAAATTCAGATTCTTTCTTTTTGAGGTTTTGATGCGGGAAAGCAGAAGTCAATGAGGAAAATCCGATTGGAATTGTGGAAATATGCGGACGAGGGTGTGGAAAACCTCGTGGAAACTGTGGAAAACTCAAGATTTTCTTTGTATTCCCGTTGATAACATATTTATTATAAAGGATATATATTGAAAATGCAAGACTTTTTGCCTAAAAAAACAGAGGATTTTTCAGAATGGAAATGTGGAAAAGTCTGCTTGATCTGTGGGGAAAAATTTGTAAAAACGGTCTTTATGGGAACGAAAAAAGAGGTTTTCCACAGAGGTATTGCGCAAAAGCAAACAGACGAGCGGAAATAGGAAATAAAAAGATTTTGCAAAAACAGACGGGGATTTTGGCAGATCGGGGAGTTCCGGGAAAAATACGGTTGCAAAAGGGCAGATTTTATGATAATATAAGAATACAATCATATCTTCCGTAAGAAAGGAAATAGTAAAATGAAAGTATCTCAGGAAACAGAAAAAAGAATTACGGAAATGCTTTCCGAAATGACGGTGGAAGAAAAAATCGGACAAATGCAGCAGATCAGTTATGAAAGTTACCGTCCGGAGGTATTTGAGCGCTTCCGCGCATTGGGAGCAGGCTCTTTTTTGCATGTGTTGGGTGAGGAAGCCGACCGTATTCGGGAACAGGCGAAGCAGACACGCATGAAAATTCCGCCGATCTTCGGCATCGATGCCATACACGGGCATTCGCTTTGCAACGGAGCGGTCATTTTTCCCTCTCAGCTTGCGGTCGCCTGCGCGTGGAATCCGACTCTTGTCGAGGAAATGGGAAGAGTTGCGGCAAGAGAAGTGAATGCGGATGGATTGGATTGGGTTTTTTCTCCCGTTTTGTGTCTGGGCAGAGATACCCGTTGGGGCAGAGTGGATGAAACGTTCGGAGAAGATCCTTATCTGGCAGGAACATTGGGAAAGGCAATTACAAAAGGGTATGAAGAGGACGGTCTCGTGGCAGCTTGTCTGAAGCATTATATCGGTTACGGAGAAGCGACGGGCGGAAGGGATTCTTATGATACGGAGGTTTCGATCCGTAAGGTCAGAGAAACCTTTTTGCCTGTATTCCGCCGTGCCGTGCAAGCGGGCGCATCGAGTGTGATGACTGCGTATGGCTCCATTTCGGGCGTGCCCATGACCTTACATAAAGAGCTTTTGCGCGATATTCTAAAAGAAGAGCTGGGATTCGAAGGATTTGTGGTAACGGATTGGTATAATATCCAATCCCTGCGTACCAACCAAAAAGCGGTGGAAAGCTTCCATGACGGCGTACGTCTTGCCGTGGAAGCGGGAAACGACATGAGCATGAATACCTACCGTTTTTACGATTCCGCCATTCAGCAGGTAAAAGAGGGCAAGCTTTCCATGGAGGTTGTTGACGAAGCGGTTCGGCGTATTTTGCGTGTGAAATTCTCTCTCGGACTCTTTGATCCCGATAAAAAACGCTTGTCTCGCAACGTGATCGGTTCTGCTGAGCATATTGCGGTCAACCATAAGCTGACAAGAGAAAGTCTTGTTCTTCTGGAAAATGACGGAATTCTGCCTTTGAAGACAAAACCGCACAGAATTGCCGTGATCGGACCAAATGCGGACGATATCCGCGCGCAGTACGGCGATTGGACATTCTTCTCTCACCCCGATGCCGCGCCTGAAGATTGTAAGCCGCTGAGTGATTATTATACGATTTTGCGCGGTGTGAAAACCGTTTTTTCGGACAGCGAAGTGGTTTATGCAAAAGGCTGTCATATCATGGATGAAACGAGTGATGCCATGCTGGAGGAGGCGGTTGCGCTTGCCGAGAGCGCGGATATCATAATTGCAGTAATCGGAGACTGTCTCAAACAAAATGGAGAAGGAAGAGACCGCGCAAATCTGGAACTTTCAGGCAGACAGAACGAACTGATGTATCTTTTGAAGAAAACGGGCAAACCCGTGATTACAGTGCTTGTCAACGGAAAACCTCTTTGTATCGGAGAAGCTGTGAAAAACAGCAATGCGGTTATTGAAACCTTTAACGGGGGTGATCTCGGCGGTCTTTGCGCAGCGGAATTGATCGCAGGTAATTTCAATCCTTCGGGAAAACTTCCTATTTCTTTCCCTCGCTCTTCTGCGCAGACTCCTTGTTATTATAATCAGTATGCAGGTTGGCACGGCGGAAAATATATGGATGTGGAAGCAGGAAATCTTTATGATTTCGGTTACGGACTTTCCTTTACCTCATTCGCCTATGCCAATCCTGTAATTTCTTCCGATACGGCAAATGCGGGCGATGTGCTGACCGTTTCCGCAGATGTTACCAATACGGGAGATACAGACGGATATGAGACGGTTCAGCTTTATTATAACGACCGTTACAGTTCCGTTCTGACACCGGAAAAACAGCTTTGCGGTTTTTCCAAGGTATGGATCAAAGCGGGAGAAACCGTTCGTGTGGAAATTCCTCTTGAAGTGAATGGGCTTGCGCTGATCGATGCGCAGGGGAAAACAGTTCTGGAAGCGGGCGTTTTTGACATCATGATCGGCGGAAATCTGAATTCTCTGCAATCGATGGAACTTACCGTGGAATCCACTTCCATTTTGTAATCCGAAATCGTAAAAATCAACATAGCCGTAAATACATTCTCCTGTGCGGTGTCCGATTTCCGGCATTGTGCGGGAGAAATTTTTTCAAGTCATTTCAAAATGAAAATCTCCCCCTGTCTAAGGCAGGAGGAGATAAAAGCAAAATTTTTATTGATCTGCTTGAAATTATTCAGCAGCTTCGGTAGCTTCTTCAGCAGCAGCTTCAATGAGTGCGCGGATGGAGAGGCTTACTTTGTGCTTTTCTGTGTCAATGTCGATGATCTTTGCATCAACAACCTGACCGAGAGTAAGAACTTCTGCAGGAGCAGCGATTCTCTTGTTAGCGATCTGGGTGATGTGAATGAGACCGTCAACGCCGGGGATGATCTGTGCGAATGCGCCGAAAGGCATCATGGAAACGATGGTAACGGGCGCAACGTCGCCGATGGAGTATTTATCGGTGAAGAGCTTCCAAGGGTTGGTGTCTTCGGTCTTGTAGCCGAGAGAGATTCTGTTCTTTTCACGGTCGAAATCCTTAACGAATACTTCAAGAGTATCACCGATGGAAACAACATCCTTAGGAGAGGAAATGCGCAGCCAGGAGAGTTCGGTGGTGTGAACCATGCCGTCAACGCCGCCGAGGTCAACGAATGCGCCGTAGGAAGTGAGACTCTTAACCTTACCGGTGTAGTGCTTACCTACTTCGATGTTTGCCCAGAAGTTTTCAAGAAGTGCTTTTCTTTCTTCTCTGAGAACAACGCGGATGGAGCCGATTGCACGTCTTCTGTCTTCTTTGATTTCAATGATTTTGAATCTCTGCTTTGTGCCTACAATGCTCTGCAGTTCGCCGTTCTTGGGAACATTGGTCTGGGATGCGGGAATGAAGATCTTCTGAGAAAGTGCGTATGCGATAACGCCGCCCTTAACAGCTTCTGTGATCTTGCCTTCGAGGATTTCATCGTTTTCCTTTGCTTCAACGATTTTGGCCCAGTTGTTGTGTGCATCAACTTTCTTTTTGGAAAGGGTTGCAATGCCGTCAAGGTCGCTTACGCGAACAGCAACAGCTTCTACTTCGTCGCCAACCTTGAAAAGGGTTTCGAGTTTAGCTTGCGGATCGTCGGTAACGTTTTCAATGGTCAGAACGCCGGTTACCTTGGAACCGATGTCTACGTGTACTTCGGTGTTGGTTACCGATGTTACGATGCCTCGAACGGTGTCTCCTGTATTTAAAGTTTTGAAAGATTCCTCAAGCAGTTGTGCGAAATTTTCTTGTTCGCTCATGGTGTTTTGTACCTCCTCAATTATGTAGCCGGGCGTGGAAGCTCCGGCAGCGATGCCGACTTTGCCGGTCATCTGTGTAATATGAAACGGGATATCGCGTGCGGTCTCGATAAAATGGGTTTCGGGACAGTTTGCTCTGCTGATGTCGTAGAGCTTTTTTGTATTGGAGCTTTCACGTCCGCCGATGATAAGCATGGCATCGCATTCGCGGGAAAGCTTCTCAATTTCCTTTTGGCGCGTTTCCGTAACATTACATATTGTATCAAAAAATAAAGCGTTTGTATATAGTTTTTTGAGAAATTTTTTACAATTTTGATAATCTTCCAAATTATGAGTTGTTTGAGAAGCCAAAATGATTGATTTTGCACCAATGTCTTGTGCAAAATTGCTTTTGAAGGCTTCTTCCAATTCAGAAAAATCCGAAAAAATACGAAATTTTCCACGGATATAGCTCGCAATGCCCACAACCTCGGGATGTGTGGCGGTGCCGATTAAAATTGTAAAAGTATCATCGGAGGTATTTTCTTCCATGATTTTGTAGATTTTAGCAACGAAAGGGCAGGTCATGTCTGCAATTTCAGATTTCGGATTTTTTTGAACGAATGCGCGCAGTGAATCCAGTGTGTGGCAGGGGACTCCGTGGGTACGGACAACGAAGACCGATTGCGGATCGGCGTTTTGCAATTCTTGCGGATTGTTTTCTCTGAGTATATCAATGCCGTTTTCTTTCAGTTTGGCATTGACATTGGGATTGTGAATCAGCTCCCCTACGGTATAGATATGTGCATCGGGCTTTTCTTTGGATAAGTCAAAAACGGCATCAACGGCGCGCTTGACACCAAAGCAAAAGCCTGCATATTTGGCTCTGATGATTTCCATTTATTTCTGTTCCTCTTTTCCGAGTTCGCAAATGCGTTCAAAAATCATCTTGGCAGCGGTATTGTATTCTGCCATGTTTCCTTTTTCGAATCCGAGTTCTTCATACGGAATCGGTTTGCCGATGATGACTTTTACTTTACGGAATAAACGGACACGGTAATTTTTTGTTTTGATATGTATAGGCAGAATGCTGCATTTGGTGCGGTAAGCGAAAAGACCGATACCCGCTTTGGCATCGTCAACAGAAGGCTCTTTATCAGGAATACGTGTACCCTGCGGAAAAATACCGACGTAGCTTCCTTTTTCCAGAACCTCGATGGTGGATTTGATGGCTTTCAGGTCGCCTGCACCGCGGTTGACGGGAATTGTACCGAAGGAACGGAGAATTTTTCCGAGGATCGGATTTTTGAAAAGTTCTTTTTTTGCAAAGAAATAAATCTGACGTTTCAGGTGTGTTCCGATGAAGAAAATATCATGCATACTGATATGGTTGGCGCAGATAATGCAAGCGCCCTCCTTCATTTCGTTTTCCAAACCCTCTATTTCAACGCGGAAGAAGAGCTTATAAAAAGGCTTAAAAAGAATTTGAAAAAAACGGTACATTTTGGTCATGGTAACAAGGTCCTTTCTTAATTTTGAGTTTTTCTTTGGATGATTTCAAGCGCGGTTTCAATCACGGAGTCAAAATCGCCGGAATTATCAAGGAAAATGGCATCTTCGGCAGGAACGGCCGGGGCAATTTCTCTCGTGCTGTCCTGAAGATCACGCGCCTTCATGGATTCATAAACCTCTTGTTCGGTTGTGTTTTCGCCTTTGGCGATCAGTTCGAGATAACGGCGGCGTGCGCGTTCCCGATCGGAAACGGTTACAAAAAATTTCACCTGCGCGTGCGGAAGAATCACGGTTCCGATATCGCGTCCGTCCATGATAACGTTATTTTCGGCGGCAATGGTGCGTTGCAGGGAAAGCAGATGCGCACGGACTTCAGGAATGGCTGAAACTTTGGAAGCATAAGCGGAAATTTCATTGGTACGGATCAGTCCGCCGACATCTTCTCCATCCAGATAAATTTTCTGTTCGCCGTTTTCAAAGCCGAGCGAAATTTTGACAAAAGGGAGCATTCCGATGATGGCTTCCTTATTTTTGGGAGAGATTCCCGCGCGTTTTGCGGCAAGCCCGATGGTTCGGTACATGGCTCCCGTATCGGTATAAATGTAACCGAGTTTGGCTGCGAGTACTTTTGCAAGCGTGCTTTTTCCCGCGCCGGAGGGGCCATCCAGTGCAATATTGATCATGAGAAACAGTCCTTTCTTAAACATTTATATAAATATTTTATTTTTATGAATCGGAAGAGGCGGCAATGGCGGCTGTGTAAGCCGTAGCAAACGCGATCTGAAGATTAAACCCTCCCGTATAGGCATCGAGATCCATGACTTCGCCCGCAAAATACAGATTTGGCATTTTTTTGGAACGCATGGTCTGAGGTTCGATTTCCTTGACGGCAATGCCGCCGCTTGTTACGATGGCTTCGGTAATGGGACGGAAGCCCGTAACGGAAACCGGCAGACCTTTGATCAGCGTTGCCACACGGCGCCGTTCTTCGGCGGTTACGGCATTGATTTTTTTCTCCGGTGCAATTCTCGTAAGCTTGATGAAAGGTTCGCGCAGTTTGGCGGGCAGAAGTGCATCAAAGGCATTGGCAAAATTGCGGTTTTTATTTTTTTCAAAATCGGCAAGCAGACGTTTATCCAAGGTTTGCATATCCAGAGCGGGTTTCAGATCGATGGAAATGCTGTAACGGTCTTTTTCCATCGGACGCAGATGTGCCGAAGCGGAAAGAATCATGGGACCGCTGATTCCGAAATGGCAAAAGAGCATTTCTCCGAAATCCTTGTAAATGACTTTCTTTTTCATGGTATCCGTTACCTGAATGGCAACGTTTTTCAGAGCAAGTCCCATGGAAGCGGCGCAGATTTCACTGTCGGAGGTCAAACCGACCAACGAAGGAATCGGTGGCTTTACGGTGTGTCCCACGGATTGCGCCAATCGGTAACCGTCGCCCGTTGAACCCGTGATGGGATATGAAACACCGCCGGTACAGAGAATAAAAGCATCGAATCCGATGTGTTTTTGTTTTTCAGAAATAATACCCGCAAGGGTACCGTCTTCATTTCTCATCCAATCAGTTACGCGCTCGGTTACGATGCGCACACCGTTTTGCAAGCAGAATTTTTTGAGTGCCAACACGATATCCACGGCGTTGTCCGAAACGGGAAATACGCGATTACCGCGTTCGGTTTTCAAAGGAACACCGAGCGATTCAAAAAATGCCATGGTGTCGGCAGGAGAAAAACGGTTGATTGCGGAATAGAGAAATTTTCCGTTTGCTGTGATGTTTTTGATAAATTCTTCCGGTGTGCAATTGTTGGTAACATTGCAACGTCCTTTGCCGGTGATACCCAGCTTTTTGCCCAGCAGGGAATTGCGTTCAAACAGGGTAACGTCAGCACCGAGTTTAGCCGCTTGACCGGCGGCAAGCATACCGGCGGCACCGCCTCCGATGACGGCGATTTTTTTTGCATTCATACAATCATTTCCTTATTATCGTTATATTTGAAGAATCGTGTTTACGGATTTTTATATTCGGCAAGAAACGCTTCTGCTTCTTCCATATCGGAGAACAGCGCATCGATTCGGGCATCGATTTCAGAAATTCTTTCCGAAATTTCGGAAAGACGAACATAATCGGTTGCCGCAGAAGAATTCATTTCTTCTTCCAGAACGGATTTTTCTTCCTCCAGACATTCGATTTCATTCTCTGCGCGTTCTATGCGTTTTTCTGCTTTTCGTATTTCCGAGGTCAGTTTTTTTGCTTCATTATATTTGATTTTTCCTTCGGATTCCTGCTTTTCGGCTTTGACTGCGGTTTGTACGGCAATCCGATGGTTCTCCTTGAATTCTAAATATTCGTCAAAGGAACCATGATAGTCATAAAAACCGTTCGAAAGGTCAAAAATACGGGTTGCAAGCTTTTTCATAAAGTAACGGTCATGTGAAACCGCAACGATGGTTCCTCCGAAAGAAAGGAGTGCGTTTTCCAGGGCTTCGCGCGAGGCGATGTCCAAATGGTTGGTAGGTTCGTCCAGAATCAGGAGATTGACCTTGGAGAGGATCATTTTACAGAGCATAAGACGCGCTTTTTCACCGCCCGACAGGACGGAGACCTTTTTCTCGATATCTTCCGCGAAAAAGAGAAAGCCTGCGAGCGCGGTTCGGATTTGTGTGATGGTCAGCTTTTCGTGTGCGCTGCACAATTCTTCGAGAACGGTTTTGTTTTCGTCAAGTGTTTGTTGCTCCTGATCGTAATATCCTGCAATCACGCCCGTTCCGTATTCGATCACACCGCTGTCCGCTTCCGTAAAGCCGCCGAGTACCTTAATCAGCGTGGATTTTCCGCAACCGTTCGGTCCCATGATGATGACGTGGTCACGTTTTTTGATCATGAACGAAAGATCGGAGAACAGGCGGCGGTTGCCGAAGGATTTGGAAAGTCCGTCTGCTTCCAGAACGTCATTTCCGCTTTCGGCAGCTTCCGCAAAGGCAAGTCGGATGCTTCCGGGTGCGCGCTCAGGCGCATCGATTTTTTCCATGTGCTCGATTTGTTTCTTTTTGCTTGCGATCGTAATATAGTTGTGTTCCTGACCGAAATGAATCTGTGTCTGAATAATGCCTTCAATGCGGGCGATTTCTTTTTGCTGAAGATCGTACATTTTTTGAAGGCGCTTTCTTGCTTCAGTTTTTTGTGTGGCGAATGCACTGTAATTTCCGTTGTAAAGCTCCGCTTTGGTGTTTTCGATATCCAGAATTTTTGTGGCTGTGCGATCCAGAAAATAACGGTCGTGAGAAACGAGAAGCAAGGTTTTCGGATAGGCGCGCAAATGTTCTTCCAACCAGTAAAGCGTATCCGTATCCAGGTGGTTAGTCGGCTCGTCGAGGATTAAGATGTCCGGTTCGACAAGCAGCAGGCGGACTAACGCAAGCCTTGTTCGTTCGCCTCCGCTCAAGGTATCAATGGTTTTTTCTTGCTCCGATTCGGGAAAACCGAAGCGTGTGAGCATGGAACGGATACGGGATTGATATTCGTAACCGCCGATTTCCTTGAATTTTTCTGTGAGATTGGTAAATTCTGAAATGAGGCGTTCGTAGGCTTCTCCGTGGGAAGCTGAGGTGTCGGCTTCGATTTCCGATTGAAGTTTAGCAAGACGGGTTTCGATTCTTTTGCATTCGGGGAATGCGCTTTCCATTTCCGCTATGAGGGTTTTGTCACTTTCCAGCATGGCGTTTTGTTCCAACATACCGATCGATTTTCCCTTGGCAATGAAAATATTGCCGCCGCTCGGCTCCGTGGTTCCCGCAATAATGCGCAAAAGAGTGGATTTTCCTGCGCCGTTGACACCGACAATGCCAAGGCGGTCGCCCTCATTGACAGAAAAATTTATTTTTTGTAAAATGATATCCGTTCCGTATTCCAGACGGATATCGCTTACGCTGAGTATGGTCATTCTTTTATATTCCTATCTTTTGATTGATATCAGCGGAAAAAGAACCGCTTTTTATTATTATACATCGAAAGCGGTGAGATTGTCAATTTTAATCTTGAAACTTGATGGAAAAAGATTGATTTTTGCTTGCAAAATATGGGGAATAATGATATAATATAGATGGACTTGATTTTTGAATCGTAAAAAGGAATGAAAATGCTATGAAAACCAAACGTATTTTTTTGATGGTTATGGATAGTTTTGGTATTGGAGGCGCAAAGGATGCGGCTCGGTTCGGAGATGAAGGGTGTGATACCTTGCGGTCTTTGATGCGTGTGGAAGGCTTTTCCGTTCCCGCTCTGGACAGTCTCGGACTGTTTCATATCAACGGTACGGACCACAGCTTTTCCAAGGCAGAGCCGATCGGCGCTTATGCCAGAGTTTGTGAACAATCGGAAGGAAAAGACAGTACGATCGGGCACTGGGAGCTTGCGGGAATTCGTTCCGAAGAACCTCTCCCGACATATCCGAATGGATTTCCGCCCGAGATCATAGAAGAATTTGAATATCGGACGGGAAGGAAAGTGCTTTGCAACAAAGCTTATTCCGGTACGGAGGTAATCAAGGATTATGCCGCCGAGCAGAGAGAAACGGGTGGTCTGATCGTTTATACTTCTGTGGACAGCGTTATGCAGATTGCCGCGCATACGGACGTAATTCCTCTTACAGAGCTTTATCGTTGCTGTGAGATGGCAAGAGAAATGCTTTCCGGCGAGCATTGTGTGGGCAGAGTGATTGCCCGCCCATTTATCGGAGAATACCCTTATCAGCGCACGGCAGACAGACATGATTATTCTGCCGTTCCACCGAAAACAACGGTTTTACAGCTTTTGCAAAAGCACGGTCTGGATACCATCGCTGTGGGAAAGATCAACGATATTTTTGCGGGTGTCGGTATTTCCGAAGCCATTCGTACGGGCAGCAATGACGAGGGTATGGAAATCATGTCTTCGCTTCTGGACAGAGATTTTCACGGACTTTGCTTTGTGAATTTCGTGGATTTTGATACGGTTTTCGGACACCGCCGCAATGCTAAGGGATATGCGGAGGCGGTTATGCGTCTTGACACGTGGCTGGACGGCTTTATCCGTGGCTTACGTGAGGACGATATTCTGATGATTACGGCAGATCACGGTTGCGATCCCGGCTACAAGGGAACGGATCATACGAGAGAAAACGTGCCTCTCTTGGTATACGGAAAAGCCGTTAATCCCGTGAATATCGGAGAGAGAGAATCTTTTTCGGACGTTGCGGCAACGGTTGCCGATTTGCTCGACATTCCTTATGATCTGAACGGCGAGAGCTTCAAAGAGGTTTTGATAAAATGAATTTTGATCGGAAAGCTTTGCTTCATGCGGCAATGGAAGTAAGAAAATTTTCATATGCGCCCTTTTCCAATTTCCATGTGGGTGCGGCGCTTCTGAGCGCGAACGGAAGAATTTTTACCGGTTGCAATATCGAAAATTCTGCCTATTCCCCTACTCTTTGCGCGGAACGATGCGCGGTTGCGAAAGCGGTTTCCGAGGGTGTGAGGGATTTTATTGCCATTGCGATTGTCGGGCCCGAAGAGAGTACGACCACACCTTGCGGTGTTTGCAGACAGGTTTTGTATGAATTTTGCGATGAAAATCTGATCGTTCTTTGCGGAGGAACTGAAGACCATTATACGGAAACCACGCTCGGTGCACTTTTGCCGAATGGGTTCCGTTTGTCTTGAAAATAAAAATCCAAGGCAGATAAGGAGGGTTTATGCTTTCTTTCGAAATAGGAAATACAACAGTTCATCTTGCACCATTGTTGATTTTTATTGTTGTTATTCTTCCTGCTACTGTGCTGCTCACGGCTATTGTTAAAACAAAACAAATAAATTCAATGAAAAAGCTGTGTCAATCTGGCGATTATGAAAAATCGATTTTTCTTGCGAACAAGTTGATCACATATTATACACGTAGTTACAAATTATACCGCGTTAAACGCACAAAGCTGGAAATGGAAGCCTTTCATGTTTGGCTTGCTATATCTTATTTGGGATTATCAAAATACGATATGTTTTGGGATCACATAAACAAGCTTGAACAACAACAAAATTTAAAGTACTGTTGGATCGGTATATATTACGTTCTGCAAAAAGATATTGAACAAATGAAGCTTTATAAAGAAAAAATAGAGCCGACCGAAGAAATGAAGAATACTCTCGCACTTTTAACCGGTGTTGTGTTATGCGAGGAGGGAAAAGTAATCGAGGGAAAAGAAATCTTGTCAGAAATTCTTCCCAACTTGAATTTCGAGTTGACAAAACAAATTGTATCAAGTTATTTGGCATAACACACTATACCTTGCAGGGCAAGGAGTATGGAAAGATGGCTACGAACCAAAACTCTTTTTGCTTACCTTTTACCTTCCGGGAGGTAGAAAAAGCCTCCCTTGTGTAAAGGGAGGTGGCACGGCTTGCCGTAACGGAGGGATTGTAAAGTTCTAAATTACTCAAAAATAATCTCTCAGCCGCCTTCGGCGTCAGCTCCCTTTGTACAAGGGAGCCTTTTCTTTTGTTCATCTATGACTTGTCATTTTTCCTGACAAGCACTGCATTTGTAGACACAAATACAGAAATACGACATACCTATTTTGAGATATGCCGTATTTTTGAAAACTATCCGTTAGTTACCTGCAAGAAAATGCGTTTTCGGATAAATGAAAGTTAAAATTGTTTCCGCAGAAATTCAAAAATTTTCTTTTCTTCACGGGAAACCTTCACTTGGGTAATACCGAGAATTTCCGCCGTCTGCTGTTGGGAAAGATCCTTGTAAAAACGAAGATGGATAATCTGGCGGCTTCTTTGGTCAAGCTTGGAAATGGCTTCCGCAAGCGCCAGCTTGTCTGTCATTTCCTCGATGATGTTTTCATTGGCGGGTGTAAGCGCTTCCAAGGTGGCGCCATCCTCGTCGTTTCCGAGCGTTTCCTGCAGGGAATAGATAGGGCAAACAGCATCGAGCGCGTAAGCGATTTCTTCGGGGTTCATTCCGCAGGCTTCGGCAAGCTCGGAAAGCTTTGGCTCTCTGCTATGCATTTTGATGAAATCTTCCTTGGCTTTCATGATCACGGTTCCCTTTTTTCGCAGATCGCGGCTGACCTTGATCATTCCGTCATCTCTGAGAAAACGGCGTATTTCGCCGATGATCAAAGGAACGGCATAGGTGGAAAAAGCGGTCCCGAATTGCAGATCAAAGCTTTTTGCGGCTTTCAGCATACCGATGGTTCCGATCTGAACAAGATCCTCGTATTCCGCATTTCTGCCGATAAAGCGTTTTGCAACGTTTTTTACCAATCCCATATTTTGGGAAATGAGTTTTTCCATGGCGTTTCGGTTGCCCGATTGGGCTTCCCGTATCAATTCCAAATTGTCGGTGCTTTTTTCAATTTCCATACGTTCAGGCATGATTTTTATCCGTTTTTTATTTTTGTAACGGGCTCCTTTCCTCGGAGTTTGTTACCGATGGGGAAATCTCGGAGTGTCTTTTCCGAAGTTATGTATTTCCCTTCAGAGGTGAAGCCAGTTTTCGTGTGAGCGTGATCCGCGTGCCTTTTCCGGGCGCGGAAACAACGGTCAGACGGTCGGAAAAGCTTTCCATAATGGAAAATCCCATGCCGCAGCGGTCCTCATCCGGACAGGTTGTGAAAAGCGGCGTTCTTGCCTGTGCAACGTCTGCAATACCGCAGCCGTGGTCAATGACGGTGATCCGAACGCTTCTGTCGTCAAAGGATTTTGCGCCCAAAATGATCATACCTTCCGTTCCGCGGTAACCGTGGACAATGCAATTGGTAACCGCTTCACTGATTGCACAGCGAATATCCGCAAGTTCGTCCACGGTTGGGTCCAACGGCAAAAGAAAACCGGAAATGATACTCCTTGCCAAAGCTTCGTTTTCGGATTTTGATAAAAATGTGCATCGAATTTCATTTGTGGCTTTTTTTGGCATATATAAACATCCTTTCTGAATCATGGATTTTTGATTGTTTGGATCATACGGTCAAGCTTTGCCATTTTCAGCATGCGCATAACGCGTGAGGACGGGTTTTGTAAAACCAGAACTGCGCCGATTTCTTTTGTTTTGGCAAGCCGTCCCATAATCAGTCCGAGACCGGAGCTGTCCATAAAATCCACGCGTCCGATGTCGATCACGAGTTTTTTCGGTAAATGCTCGAACAGAGCATCGTCGATCCGCGAACGGACGGAAACTGCGCGGTGATGGTCAAGTTCTCCGCCCAAAAAGGCAATCAGTGTGTCTTCCCCGTAAGAAAGACGAAGTGCTTCTTCCATTTTGAATCCTCCCTGTTTTGCAAATAAAAAGCGGGCAATGCCCACCGGAAATTGCTCTCCTGCATAAGCTTTTCCTGTATCAAGGCAATGCAAAACGGCGAGGTCGGTTTTGAACAATTTCCTATAGAATAAAAAATGCTATCCTTTACATGTAAGAATAACATGCTTTTGATAAAAATTATGTCAAAACGCGGTGTCGATTTCAAATTTTTCCTTTAGATAAAAAAGCGTCCGATTTATTTCGGTAAGTACAGCGAAATCTCTTTGCTTTGCCTTGAAAAATATCAGAAAAACTGATATAATGAATATAAAACTTAAAATACTTTTTACGAAAGGAGTTTTTTCGGAATGCTTACCATGCGTAATTCGCTCAGGATTATCGTTTCGGACGTGGACGATACCTTGGCAGATGTATATGAACCCGCCAGCGAAAACATTATTAGCGGACTTAACGCAATGCTTGAACGTGGAAAACGTTTTTTTTTCATAAGCGGACAGGGTGAACAAAATATTTGCGAAAGAATTGTCCGTCGTTTACATCCTATATACAGAAATCAGATTTTATTGGGCACTTGCAGCGGCGCAGAGGTCTGGGGGTTTTCAGACGGGAAACTGGCAGAAGCGCCGTTTTACAGCATGTATGAAGACAAATTTACTGAGGAAATGAAACGGGAATGGAGAGAAATTCTCCGTGGTATCATTGATGATTTCGGATTCCTCGTACTGGAAACCATGCCGCGCGATCGGTTTGCCGAGGTTTCGGGAGGAGATCCGAAAATCATCATGTACGAGGATCGCAGGGCGCAGATTACCTTTGAAGTAGTAAACGGCTGTAATCTGAATGATGAACAGTACGGTTATTTCAAGGAAAGAGTTCCTTATTTATTGCCGGACCGCGATTTGCGTGTTTCCATCATTCGGCATGCAAACGAACTTTTTGAGAAAAAGAATATTCCGATCACCGCCAGAGCCGCAGGAACCTTTGCTGTGGACTTTGCGGTGAAGGGTGTAACGAAAACAACCGCGATTGAAGCGATCATGTATCACGGAAAAGCGGCAGGGTATTGGGAAAACATTCCCTCAAAAGAGGAAATGCCCTTGACTCTGGAAATTTGGGGAGATAAATTTTCGACCGTTAACGGCGGAACGGATACGCATATGTGCGAAGCGTTTCCGCATGATGTGAGGGCAATCGATTTCCGAGAGGAACCGAAAGGGGAACTTCCCGAAAGATTCAATGTCGTTTTATGGGACGGCGAACAGCATTTGTGCAAGGGTACGGAAGAATATATGAAAAGGAGCGGTGTGATTCAATGATCACGAATTTATATACGAAAAGCGCAGAGCATATCGTTGCGCATGAAGGAAAAGGGGAAATTATTTTTCGCAGAGTTTTGGATCGGGAATTTGCCTCGGGAATTGAATTTTTGGATTATACCGTCATGCCTCCGAAAACAACGATCGGTTATCATCAGCACGTCGGTTCGGAAGAAGTATACGTAATTCTTTCCGGTTCGGGAAAAATTACACTGAACGGAACGAAAAAATGCGTTTCCGCCAATGATGTGATTCTTGCTCGCAACGGAGATTGGCACGGTTTGGAAAATAATACGGATGAAAATCTGGTGATTCTGGTGTTTGAAGGTAAGGTGGACGGATGAAACCGGCAGTTATGATTACGGGAGCCACGCGCGGCATCGGAAGATCGCTTGTTTATGCATTTGCGCAAAGAGGCTTTGATATCGCGTTTTGTTCGGGGAGAGAGGAAGACTGTTTTTTGCTTTCGGAAGAATTGAAAAAAAGATACCCCGATAACCGTTATTTTGCGAGAGCTTGCAATGTTGCCGACGGAGCGCAGATCAAAACGTTTGTAACCTCTGCGCAGGATGCTCTCGGTTCGCTGAAAATTCTGATCAACAATGCGGGCGTTGGTGTCTTTGATTCATTTACAAATATAAGAGCGGAGGACTGGCAGCGGATCTTTGCGGTTAATTTTATGGGACCCGTTATGCTTTGCGAAGAACTGATTCCGCTTTTTTTGCAAAACGAGGGGTATCCCAAAGGCATTATTGTGAACATCGGAAGCTATTCGGTAGAAAAATATGTCCCGGGGAACATCGCGTATGCCGCTTCCAAGGGTTCTCTGAAAACTTTTTCCGAGGATTTGTTCTGTGAATACAGAAAAGACGGTATTTGCGTGACTTACGTTTCTTTGGGCAGCGTCAACACGGGTTTTTCCAGACGGTTTTCCGCAAATGCGGATTTGAAAATGACGCCTTCCGACGTGGCGGAAGCTGTGGCTTCGGTAGCAGAGCTTATGCTCGGTTCTAAAAATCTTTGCATCAGCCAGTTGGAGCTTCGGACCACAACGCCGCCGGAAGCGCCGGGGGTAAAGGAGTAAATTTAAGAAAGGATTTTCCGTATGAGAATTGTTGTGAACGCTTGCGGAAATAAAATACGTTTTCTTTATTATGAATCGGACGGACGGAAAAGAATTTTGCCAACGGAAGAGCCGATTCCGTCCTATGAAAAAGAAGCTTTTATCATGCTTTTGGACAAGGTGATTGCAGAGAAGCTATCCGATCTTCCGTATATCGGATATTGGGAGAAGCTGTACGCTGTGGAGATTTTTCTTTATGCGGAACAGCGTTTTTCGATTCGCACGGAGGAATACGCGCATACGCATATTGTTTTTACCGATATGGAATCGCTGATTCCTGTTTATGCCAAATTGCATTTGACGATCCGGGGAAGAAATTACACCTGCTCATTTCCGAACGGAACGGAATTTCTTTACGATGCTTTTTCGGATGCCTATGTATATGCGGGAGAAAAGGAAGCCAGGCAGGACGGTTTTCTGATCTGCGCAGACGGTAAAATGCATTTCTGTACGGTTGAAACGTTGATTTCTGCGTATCTTGAAACCGGCAAGCCTGTTTTTCGTGAAAAAAATAACCGTTTGATTGAAAAATACGGGATGGTCGGAATTCATACATCACCGAGCGCACATTTGGCGTACGACGTTTATTTCACGGAACGTTTTACGGAGAATTCCTCTGTTTCGGATTTTTTTGAAAAAAACAAAACGATCGTTTTTTATGACCGCGTGTTTTTTGAATCTTTGCCGGACGAAAAGGCCGCATATTACAAAAAATTTTTTGAAGAATCCATTGTTTTCAAGGCATTTCCTATCACAACCTACGGCGCGAACGGCGAAAAAAAGGACAGCGGTGTCATGAAACGGATTTTGGATATTATGATAGAAAATCATGTGACAAGAGATACTTACGCCGTGGCAATCGGCGGAGGCGTGTTGCTTGATCTTGTGGGCTGCGCGGCATCGCTTTATAAAAGGGGGATTCCATGGATCAAAATTCCGGCGACACTGGTCGGACAGATCGATGCGGGAATCGGTATCAAGGTTGGGTTTCATTATGCAAACAGAAAAAATCTGCTGGGCTCTTTTTATCCTGCGGAATTTGTGATCAATTCTTTCGAGTTTATTGAAGTTTTGAATCGGAAAAAGACGGAATGCGGACTTGCTGAAATTATCAAGATTGCCATGATCTGCGATTTCGGACTTTTGAAAGAACTCATGAGATTGGATGCGGATTTTTTTGAAAAGATTAAAAACGGAAAAAGCAAGGAACAGAGAAAACTATTTTATGAAATTATAACACGAGCGGGAATTTCCATCTTGAATCTTCTGAAGAACGATCCGTATGAAACGGAAAGCAAGGGCAGATATTTTGATTTCGGACATTCTTTCATCGGATGTCTGGAGAATAACGGCATGAGCCATGGGTATGCTGTGGCATTGGAGATGCTGTTTTGTGTGATATTGTCTTACCGCAATGGCTGGATTACGGAAGAATATTATCGTTTTCTTTTGGAGATTTTCCGTAAATACCGTATCGTAAAACCGTTTTGTCTGCGTATATTTGCAAAGGAATATGAAAGAATCCGAGATGCGTTTGTGGGGCCCATATTGGTTAAAAGGGACGGTAATTTGAATTTCGTTGTTCCTGTCGGTCAGGGGAAAGCCGGCTTTTTGAACTTTGATTCCTGCCGAGACTGCGGAGAACATTTGACTGCTGTGTGGAGCGAGGAAAAATTTTATCGGGAAATGGACCTCGCATACGGGGATTTGTGTGCGATTGCGCATATTTTTGAATGAAGGGATGAATCATCAATGGCAAACATCAAAGAAAAATTAAAAGATATCAGTAGTGATGTTGTGTTAGATTTGATAAAGGACTTTTTGGTAACGTTGATTGTTCCCGTACTTTCAGCTGCCGGAAGTTTCTTGCTTGGCTGGGGACCGGAGATCGCACTGATTCTTGCGTTAAGCTTGCTCGTGCTCTTGATTTTAGGTATTCTGATCAGCAAAATGTCGTTTATCAAGAACAGAAAATTGAAACCTGTAGCGGCACGCATGGAAACGCAGCTTTCGGAACATATAAAAAATAAGGGGTACAGCGAGTCATTTTACAGAGATATTGTTTTTCCGAAGATTGAGGGCGAAGACGGTGAATATGAAAAGCTTGAAGATGTCCTTGCCAAAGAAAAAAATATTGAAATTGTCGCTACGGGAGGCGCAGGAAAAACGACCATGCTTCAATATGTAGTCTACCGTTCGCTTGCCAACGGAAAACGGGGTGCGGTCAAAGGACGCCGATTGCCGTTTTTTATAGCGCTCAATAAAATCGTGAACCATGACGGAGAATATTTCGTTTCCGAAACGCTTTGCAAGGAATATTGGAACCGGGACACCGTCGGAGAAGAAGCGCAGAAAACATTGATCAAGTATTTCCGCAGTTATCCTAAATTCTGCTTTATCCTGCTGTTAGACGGTTTCAACGAACTCCGCGATGAAAAGGACCGTGAACGGATTCTTGCGGATATTTCGAAATTGGAAGAGCTTCCCAATGTGAAAATGGTTCTCACGAGCCGTTGTGAAACCAAAGGCGCGGACCGATTGGAGCTATTCAAGGTGACGGTTCACGGATTTTCGGAGGAAACGGTCAAAAATCTCCTTCTGCGTGCGGGGTTACAGGTCCCCGCTTCTCCCGTACTTTTGAAGATCATTCAGAATCCGATGATGTTTTCCATTTATAAGCAAATCGGAACGGAACGTTCCGATGCGGATAAAGTCAGCAGTCTGACCAATGAGGGAATGCTTTTGCGGGAATATTGCCTGTGTCAGGAAAAGCGTTCCTCCGATGTAAAAGAAAAACTGATCTACCGTTTGATTCTGCCGTACATCGGATACAGTATGGAAACGCAATGCGTATTTAATATCAATGGAGAGCAGCTTAGAAAATCTGTCATACAGGCTATGGAGTTTCTGAAAGAGGTTTTGCGTGTTGACCGATTGGAATCCGTTGAAGAGTTGTTGGATATCGACAATGATGAATACGATGAAATTTTGGAACTGACAAAAAATATTCCCGTTAGCCAGATTGAAAGCCATATTGTAAAGGATCTTGCGGTCATTGTCAAAAATAATATGCGTGGCGGAGAACGGCGCGGTGTCAGTTACAGTTTTTACCATCAGATTTTCCGTGATTTTTTCAGTGCGCTGCATATTTACAATCAGACACATCTGCAATTGGAAAAATCGGATCTTTTTTACAGAATCATGCCGAATACGATCGCCGTTTATTTCTGCCAGCTCTACGGAGAAGAGATTTTGCATGACGGAAACGGCGAAGCGCAGACGGATTCTGGCAAACATATTCATGAAATCATTACGGCGGTCAGCTTTGTGGATCGTCAAGTACCGGGTTATTATCTTGCAGTGCGAAATTTGTTCGATCTCATGCTGAAAGTTCACGGAGGACTTTACGGCTACCGTTACCGCAATCTTGACTTGTCGGGATACGGTCTGAACGGGATCCTTCTTTCTCAGAACCGCGGAAACAAAACCGTTAATACACGGATTGAAAATTGCCGTATTGATTATTTGCGTTTCCTTCCGCAAGGTCATTTACAATGGGTATTTTCCATTGCGGAAATCGATAATGACATCTTTGTTTCGTGCGGAAGAGACGGAAAAATCAAATTATGGAATGTTCCCTTGAGCTATTGTGAATTTACGCTGCCGTCGGGACATGAGCAGGCGGTTTGCGTAGAATATATAAACGGATTCGTTTATGCTTCCACATCGGATGGTTTTGTGCTTCGAATTCGGATCACAAAAGAACATTATCTGCAAACAGTCGCCGAAAAACAAATTTGCAATCGCGCAGTCATCCGCATGGAAAAAATGCAGGAGGAGATTCTCTTGTTTACCGAAGACGGAAAGGTTTTCCGTTCCGGTTTTGCATTGGACAAGATTGTTTCCTTGGCGGATCTGAATGAAAAAATCATTACGGCAAAATACAATACGTATGCCGGAAAAGCATACGTTTGCACGGAGTCGGGACAAATCAAAGAATTGAATCCGGAGACGGGATCATTCCGTACGGAAATAGACAATGTGGGTGAAATTCAATGGATGGATCTGAATACCGAGACGGATGAATGCGAATGGCTTTTGGTTACGGATACCTTGATGCTGTACGATGAAGATACGGAAGAAACAAAAAGATTGGAATATCCTGATTCCATTCCGCTCAAGGCAGTTTATTGCGAAAATTTCAGAAAATCCGTTGCCGTTTATCAGGATCACAGTGTCGTCCTTTGGAATCTGAACAGGGAAACCTACGAATGTTTGTATACGCACGACGATGTGATTGAAGATATTATCGTGAGAAACGGGTTGATCATTACAGCTTCCCGTGATTTTTCCATCAAAATTTATGATATGAAACAGGGAGAAGTTATTGACTGTTTCAAGGGCGAATCCTATTGGATTCGTAAAATCCTGCACTCTGCGAAAGGAGAAAGCTTGTATCTTCCGAGTACGGACGGCAGTATTAAGCGTTTTTCTCTGAAAAACAATGCTTTCGAATGGTTTTTGTTTGACAATGACATCCGAGCGTATTCCATTTGCGAATTGAACGGAAAATATTTGGTTTCGGCTTTGATTGACGGAAGTCTTTCTCTATGGGATATCGAAAAACGAAAGATATTGAGCAGAACACCCAAAACGGGAATCTGTATGGACGACGTAGAAACGGTGGGAGAAAATCTTTTCGTCAGTATCAATTCTTCCAATGAGGTTTTCCTGTGGTCGGCGGAAAACGGTCAGATCAGACAACTGGATTCCAATACTGCGTTTTGCACGCATGAGAGAATTCCCGGAACTGCCGTCAACAGCATCTATTATATGCCAGATCACAACGGTTGCGATCTGATTGTCAGTTTACATTGGACAAACAAAATCGGCATATGGAAAACAGAAAATGGCAGATTGAAAGTCTGCGCTATGCTGACCAATGCAGTTTTGCAGGAAAGCGAACGCGCGCGAGGAGATTGGCCCTATTGCGCGGCTGAAATGTGTGACAGCGATTCCGGACGGAAAACTTTGATTGTTTCTTCACGAAAGGGTTATGTCAATGCGTTTTCCGTTGTCAATGGGAAAAATGAAACGGGCATATTTGCAAAAGACAATTATTTGAAAGGTGTTCCGTCCTCTTTGTATTCCGTGATTACGTTCGGTGCATTCATGGTGTTATCCAATGCCAAAGGAGAATTATTGGTTTATCGGGGGGCAGAGAAGATTTTGGAAGAAAAACCACATGATTCCCGTATTTTCATTTTGAAGAAAACGGATGATTCGCATTTCATCTCTTATTCCGAGGACGGAAAAATCAAAGAAATTTTGTTTTCTCCGGAAAAACTTCAGATTTGCGGAGAAATAGAGTTTGTTCCCGGTTTATTTGTGAAAAATTGCAAGCTGATTCAGAATGAGGAGCAAAACACGGAAATCAAACGATTGGTAGAAATGTACCGATAAAGGAGGGTTGGATTTGGCATTTACGGAAAATTATATATTGCTTGCGGCAGATATTAGTGAGAAAGGTATTTTTGGCGGATATCTGCATCGGGGAATTTTTCATAAAGCATGTTTTCTGAAATATGCCGATGAAAAAACGAAGTTCCCTGATTGCGTTTTTTCTATGCTTGGTCAGTCTTTTGACCTGACTGCGCAAAATGTACGGGATGTTTATCCGCAAATCCATCCGTTTTTGTTGCCGATTGCGGTTTGCGCTACGGGAGAGATCAGTGAGGAGGGGGTTTGGGCCCCTTTCTCGGATGATAACGGGAATCCTTCAAGGACTTCCCTCAATATCGGTACTTTCCTGAAAAATAGGTATGGAAGCAGAACGCTTTTGTTTATGAACCGCAGCTGTGCCGGCATTATGCCGATTGCGCTTGCAATGGGGTTGGAAACGATGCTGATTTCTTTCAGCCGTCTCGGCGGAGTGGAATTTACAGCTTTACGCAAGGATTTCCTTGCTGTGCTTCAAAAAAAGTCAGAAAAGAAATTTTTCACAGATGCCGATGCAGAAAGAGAAAGCACGCAAAACTTGCTCGGACTTTATGCATATCTTCAAAAGTGCGGGGAAGATAACGATGGTATTTATACGGGTGTTTATGGCAACAGTCCCGTGCTGTCGGTCAATACCTCTCACAGGCATGCATTTCCGATTTTTCGTGTGCCTTCGTTTCTCATGGCGCGTGATATCCTTTTGAAGGAACTTGACGGTAAAAAAGCACTCGTCGTGCTGGACGGGCATCTGGATGCATTGTATGGGGGCGGTTTGGAAAGGAAAGTTCGTGAAATATTTGAAAATACCGATTACAACATTCTGAAACTTTCTCCTTTGGAAGATGGTGGGGAAAAGAAGGATGCGGAAAATCTGGAAAAGGTTATTGTTCGCGCAATGGAAACCGCTCTGCCGAGAGACGGCGTAATGATCGGTATCGGCGGCGTGATTTTGGATACTGTTGGGTTTGCGGCGCAGCAATACCGAAGAATGGTTTCCTATTACAGGATTCCCACAACATTGGTCGGTCAAATCGATGCAGGCGTTGGTATTAAGGTGGGCATCAACTATAAAAGCAGTAAAAATTTATTGGGATCGTTTTATCCTCCCTCTTTAGTCATCAATTGTACGGATTTCTTGTTTTCTCTGCCGCAGGAGGATTTCGTTTGCGGTATTTCGGAAATTCTAAAAGCGGGGATTGCGGATTGTCCGCAGATCGTTTCGTCGTTTTCCCATGCAGAAACCGCATTTTCTCCGCTTTCTCTCAGGACGAACGTAAGATTGCTCGAAGATTTTCAGATCATTACGGATCTTGCCATTCAAACCATGATGATGAATTTGCACAGCAATTTTTACGAGCAAAAGGAATTGCGAAGATTGATGGATTTCGGACATACGTTCAGTCCGATCATCGAGGGAAAATCGGATTATCGAATTCCCCACGGTTTTGCCGTGGCGATCGATATGTTTATTTGCATATATATTTCACGGTGCCTGCAGTTGATTTCCGAGGAGCTTTTCCGTTGTTATCAAAATTTGTTTGAACAATATGATTTACTGCGTTATTTTTCAAGCATTCACGCGGAGTTCAGAGAAATTTTTGAAGAATCTGTCCATAAAACGATTTTACACAGGGCAGGAAATCTGAATCTTGTGATTCCGACCGACTACGGGCGATCTGCGTTTCTGAACCTTGCAGAATGTAAAAATACCTTACCAACGGATTACGTTCTCATTTTGGAGAAGCAGGAGCTTCGCATACTTTTTGAGCAGGCAGTGGCATATATACAAAGCCTTGGAAACGGAGGGAACGATGAAAATTTGTGTTTGTGATATCGGAGGAACCAATTTCCGCATGGCAGTTTTTGAAAACGGTTCGCTTTACGACGTAAAAAAAATAAAAACGCCGAATTTTTATTTGTATAATGAAAAAGAGATCAAGCGGTTGATCGTGGATGCGTTGATCAGCGGTTTTACGGAGAAAAAGAATATCTATACGGATATGAACCGTTTTTCCGTTTGTTTTCCGGGACCGGTTACGCAGGAAGGCGAAGTGCTTGGAAGCAGTGTGATCTTTGGGACGACCTTAAAAGAACGTTTTTTTCTGAAAAGAGAATTGGAGGAAAGGCTTCCCGACGTTACGGTAAGCGTGATGAACGATCTGACTGCCGCGGCCTACCGCTATATGGGAAACGGCAATTTTTGCTTGATTACGGTCAGCTCAGGCATCGGAAACAAGGTTTGTATTGATGACCGTGTGATCATTGATCCCGAAGGAAGAACGGGAGAGATCGGTCATTACAGCGCGGACGGTATTGAGCTTGGCATCGAATGCACCTGCGGAACGGGGAAGGATCACGTGGGAATGATTGCAAGCGGCAGAGGGGTAGAATTGATCGCCAGACGTTTTGGGAGTGAAAAAGAAACCGAAGCGGGCAAGCTTTTTTTGAAAAGCGCCCTATATGTCGGCTGCTGCGGGGATTCTTTGCAGATTACGGCGGAAATGCTTGCCCGTGCGGCAGATAACGGAGATGTTTTTTCCCGATATGTTATTGATTTTTGTACCAAACCTCTTGCATCGGAAATTTGTCTGCTTGCAATTGCCATGCATATCCCGAAATTTATTATTATCGGCGGATTTGCTTTACACTGTGAATATTATATGGAAGCTTTGGTGCGAAATATCAAGGAAAAGGGTATCTATAATTTTACGGATACGGAAATTGAAAAAATGATCGTTTGCGGTGTGCGCGACGATGATCACGGTTTGATCGGCGCAGGGATTGCGGTCGCTATATAAATCAAAAAACTCCGAAAATCGGAGTTTTTTGATTTATATTAGGATTTATTTTTATTTGATATGTTTAAATTAATGGCAATTTATTTTCTGACACATCCCAAACGGGTTTCCATTAGATCATGCTGTTTTTTCATCCGCAGAATGCATACGGTCTTTATAACCGCAGTGCGGACATTTTACAAGCTTACTCTCATCGCCAAAATTGATCAGAGAATTCAATGAAAATTTCGGAGAAAACCTTTTTTCGCATTTTACACAAATATACTCCTTGTTTTTAACGTGAAGCATTTCTTTGATACTGATTCCAACAACAATAAAAAACGCGACAATACCGATTGATAAAGCAATCCAAAGTCCTAACATATCGTTTACCTCCCATATTGAATCTTTTAATTATATGATAGCATAAACGAAGATAAAAGTAAATCATATTGTTATATTAGCATTATCTTTTTTTATATAGGATCAATTCCGGATTCTCTCCGTTTTCTTCATACGTACAAACGAGCAAAAAATCCATATTGGCAGCGATTCCGAAGCAACGGTCTCCGCCGAACTCACATTCCAATTGATTGGCAAGGTAGGTGGCATCGTCATCAAGAAATTTGATCTTTTTGCCGTTTGGAAGCGAATATTCCAGATTGATATACCCACCTGCAAGGAAATTCAAGGTTTTGACTTCAGGCATTCCTTCGATATGTAAATCGTTGAATTCACGGATGATCTGTTGTTTGAATTTCGTGAAATTCTCATCACCGCCGAGTTCTGCGTAACGTTTCCAATAATTGAGTTTTGGCAAATGTTCTTCAAAATATGCTCTTGCCTGATCTGCGGACCAATTTTCGTTTGTCATGTGGCTTACCAGAAAGTTGATCAGTTCTTCAAGACTGGTATAGCAGAAATTGCCGTCAGCATAGCACCATTTGCAGTATTCCTCGTTGAAAAAGCCATCGGTTTCTTTGCTGATGTTTGCATCCTCAAGCGGCATGCCGCAGCATTGGCAAATCAATTGCCTGGGAGAGCCGAGAAGCGTATTGATTGAAACGTCGAATTCTTTTGAAAGCAATTTCAACGTTTCCGTGTTGGGGATCGTTTCGCCGTTTTCCCAACGGGAAACAGCCTGTCTTGTTACGAATATTCTTTCTGCGAGTGCCTCTTGCGAAAGACCTTTTTTGGTTCTGAGTTCAAGAATGATATCCTTTGTTTCCATAAAATCACCGCCTTATATATTTGTGATTATATTATAGCGCAGACTGCCGTTTTTTGCAAGCAACTCGCTGTTGCTGTCAGTCCGGCAAATTGGAAATTACCTTTGATAATAGCCTGCAACACCAATACCGATGGTTGCCCAATGATTTGCTTTTTTCATTTCATGCTGTATTTCATCATCAGACAGTGGATTGCCGAAGCTTGTGGCTTCCCCAATCATTTCCTCAATTTCTTTCGGAACGGCTTCTCTATAAACGCCGACACTAATGTTCTGAAACTGATAGGAATATCCATTTTCGGTATCACCAACCACACCATTGTTTTGCTCTTTCAAAACCTCAAATAACTCATTCGCTTGGGTCTCAAAAGCAGAAATGCCATAGATTGCAGGTTTCAGCATACCCTCAATCCCACACAGAAATTCAATGAATTCTGCTTTGTTGTTGGCGTAATCAATCGCCATCTCGTTATTGAAGTAATAACATCTATTGCCAATCAGTTGCCCTTTTCCAATTGCAGCATCAACAGCGGATTTCTCCATTCCAAGGCAAATTGCCACTCCATCAATCATAACTTTATCTAATGGATATATTTCTATATTCATGTCCTTGCGCTCCTTTGTCAAATTTGGAATTTATCAAT
>JAFQEK010000125.1 GCA_017399025.1 Clostridia bacterium | reverse complement strand
GACATCATTTTAATGACTATCTCGAAAAATACGCAGGTCATATCGGTTATTCTGTAAGACCGAGCGAACGGCGTAAGGGTTATGCAAAGGAAATGCTGAAAATGGCGCTTCCATTCTGCCGTGAAATTGGAATTGATAAGGTGATGATTACTTGTATTGATGGTAACATCGGAAGTGAAAAGACAATCCTTGCAAACGGCGGAGTTTACGAATACACAATACACGAACCGAATAAAAACGAAGATTTGAAAAGGTTCTGGATAACGCTGTGATGGAGGATCACACGATGTTTCAAACTTATAATGAAGATTTCTGGAAAGCAATAGATACGCTTGTATCATCGGGGAAAATCGTAATTGACAGACCGAAGGGCAGTACGCATCCAAGATTTCCTCATATCCGCTATGAAATCGATTACGGTTATATAGACAATACATCCTCTATGGATGGCGGAGGTATTGACGTTTGGCGTGGTTCTTTACCGGTGCCCAATGTCGATGCTATTATTTGCACCATCGATTTGATGAAAAAGGATTCTGAGATCAAGCTGCTTATTGGTTGTACCGAAGAAGAAATGAAAGCCGTATACGAATTTCACAACAATACCGAATTTATGAAAGGAATATTGATTTACAGATAAATTCGATAAAAGGAAAGATGATTTCATACAATAAAACAGAGAGCCTACGGTGTGCGTATTCCGGAGGCTCTTTTCCGTTTAAGGAAGTGTTCTGACTCCGGCAAAGGTTACGCTGATTTCACCTTGTTCGCTAAAGATTCCCCAATATGTTCCTGTAAAAGTCATAGTGTGAGTAATCTCAGTGCAGAGCAGAGACGTCCTGCCACGTCCCAATTCCTTAAATTCACCGTTTGCTTCATAATAGAAGGTATACCATTCGGCATCGCTTATCATTTTAAATCGAATCGAATTTTGATATTTGATCTGATGCCGAGCAGCAATGATATCAATATCTGCTACATGTTTACGCAGACATACATAATGTTTATCGGCTTCTTTTGTTATCAGAATATCATAATGATAATCACTGTTGTAAAAGGCTGTCAGACCCGAACATTGCTCTGTTTGAATATCTCCTTCCAGACGGACAACTGCTTCCATGCAAAATTCCTGTTGGCGTACGGCGATCATGGTTGGATTGCCTCGGGGGGCAGAAAGTCCATCCTTGCCGCTTCTCAGTATAAGACGTCCTTTTTCAGGACAGTAATTTTCACGGTTGGGATTGCGAACGAAATTCCATCGTATATGCAACTCGTCATGATCAAAATGATCTTCAAAACTAAGGTTTATGGGATGCGGAGCGGGTCCCGGTAGCGGACCATCCATTTCAACGCTGATTTCTCCGTTTTTTCCTACCGTTGGCCAACCGTTTTCATGCCAAATAAAGGGAGAGAGCGATGTTTCCCGTCCGAGATTGTGGAGCATGACTTTGGGAAGCGGACGAATTGCAAGGCATACGAGCCACCAGTTCCCATTCTGATCCTCCACGATGTCGGCATGTCCTGTTGCTTGAAATAAATTTTCGGGAGCATCGCGATGTGTCAGAATCGGATTGTGCGGACATTTTTCATAGGGACCGTAGATGCTTTTTGCGCGTTGTATCGTTACCATATGACCGTATTCCGTTCCACCTTCTGCCAGCATTAGGTAATACCAACCGTTTCGCTTATAAATATGGGGCGCTTCGGCACATCTTCCGCCGCAACCGTTTGTGAGACGGCGGGATTCTGTATATGTTTCTCCTGTAAATGGGTTAATTTCACAAAGAAAAATGCCATATCCATCCTCTCGGTTTGTCGAACCGTTGGAAACGAAATAACAGGTGCCATCATCATCCCAAAAAAGAGAGGGATCAATACCGCCCTGCTTGACCCATGCAGGTTCGCTCCATTTTCCATGAATATCTTTGGTATGTACGATAAAATTACCGCCTCGGGTTACGTTCGTGGTGGTCATAAAAAAAGTACCGTCATGATACCGAAGCGTAGGAGCATAGATTCCACTGGAAGGTTTGCCGCGTTCCAGCGAAAGTTGGCTGTCCGTTGTCAGACAGTAATTAATCAGTTCCCAGTTAATCAGATTTTTACTGTGATAAATCGGCACTCCCGGGAAAAATTCAAAAGTGGATGTTACGAGATAAAAATCTTCGTTTACGCGGCAAATACTTGGATCCGGATGAAAACCCGGGAGAATCGGATTTTTATATTTCATATATCTACCAACCTTGATGAAATTCAATTTTATGCTTTTATTTTATCATAAGTGAGAGGAGGCAGTCAATATTTTACGTTAAAATGTTTATGAAAGAGGGGAAAAACGCTTGAATTATTCATAAAAATGTGCTATAATCCGAATATAAAGAATCGTAAAAGGAGGGTGCCATGGAAGAGAAGAATGAATTCCCTTTGCAGGAAAGGGATTACGGCGCTCAGATTCTCGCCCTGATCCGAAGCGGTCTCAGTGATAATGAGCTCAAGGAGCAGCTTCAGGAATATCACGAAAATGACATAGCAGGCATTTTTGAAGAACTGACCGCAGAGGAGCGCGACCGCTTGCTTTTGATTTTCGGCAGTGAAATCATGTCGGAGATCGTCTCCTTTCTTGACGACGCAGGGGATTATCTTTCAGAGATCGATGCTGACGATGCGGCTGAAATTATTGAACAGATGGATGCCGATGATGCTTTGGAAGCATTGGACGATCTTGATGAAGAGACGCGAAGCGAAATTTTTGATTTGATTGAAGACGAGGAGATCAAAGAAGATATTGAGTTGCTTGATTCGTATGAAGATAACGAGTTCGGCAGCCGTATGACTACAAATTATATCGTTGTAAAGAGAAATCTGACGATTAAGGAAACGATGAAGGCATTGGTAAGCGAAGCCGCCGAAAACGATAATATATATACGATATTTGTCGTGAACGAGGACGAGTCTTTTTACGGTGTTATTGATCTCAAGGATTTGATTGTTGCGAGAAGCAATGTAGAACTGGAAACTTTGATCTGTACTACGTTCCCTTTTGTTTACGATAAAGAAATTATATCCGAAAATATTGAAAGATTACGCGGATATTCCGAGCATATGATTCCGGTTATTTCTTCCGCAAACAACGCTTTGCTCGGTGTTATTACGTCCACGGATATCATTGAGCTCATTGACGAAGAGAGAAGCGATGATTACGCAAAGCTTGCGGCAATGAGTGCGGAGCAAGAACCGGATGAAACGCTTTTCGAGAGTATGAAAAAACGTGTGCCGTGGTTGGTTGCGCTTTTGTTCATGGGTCTTGTGGTGTCTGCCGTTGTGGGAATGTTTGAGAGTGTGGTAGATGCACTTCCGATGATTGTTTCTTTCCAATCTCTGATTCTCGGTATGGCGGGTAATGTCGGAACGCAATCCCTGGCTGTAACGGTCAGAGCACTCGGCAACGATGACGACAACAGCTGGAAAAATCAATTTGTTACAATTCTGAAAGAAATCCGCGTTGCGCTGCTCAACGGTATTGTTCTGGGGGCGATATCATTTGTGATTGTCAGTGCATATCTCTTTGTTTTCGCATCGTATGCTGCAATGTTTATCTTTGCCGCCGCAGGATGTGTCGGACTTGCCATGTGTTTTGCGATGACGATTTCCGGTTTTACGGGTGCGGCGATTCCGATCTGCTTGTATCGTTGCGGTGTTGATCCTGCCGTTGCTTCAGGTCCGCTGATCACAACGATCAATGACCTGGTAGCCGTGCTCAGTTATTACGGTTTGGCGTGGGCGTTGCTGTTAAATATATGAATCTTCAAAAATTAAATATTGATCTGCTCTGAAAAAGTAAAAGCCACGGTGCATATCAGCATGCCGTGGCTTTTATCAATGGATTTTTACAATTCTTTGTATGTTTCAAGAATAATATTCAAATTCTTTTCCAATGGGTCTGCACCGTCCAGACGTATGATTTTACACGTAAGGGATTTCATCCAATTTTCATGCTGTTGCAGTGTACAGCCGCCCGTGCCGTCGTCATAGCCCGCAATACTGCATAACATTTTTTGATGCGCCTCATACATATCGCCGCCTTCCGTAATACGTTCTCCAAACCAATTGCTTTCCCGTTCATGCACACGTTTGACACGAAGCTCGGCATTGGCATGCAGATGAATTACCAGTTCAAAATAAGGGTCAAAATGCTCGTGAAACGAATTCATGGATCCTGACATAACGAAATGCTCGCAATCGGAGATGGCATCCTGTAACCGGCTGATTTTTTCAGCTTTAGAATACATGAGAGAGAAAGGAATCTCCGTATCCTTACGCCAGATATAATCGTCAATATCTATAAATTTATATCCTAATGCTTTGGCTGTCAATTTTCCAAGCGTTGTTTTGCCCGCGCCGGAAGATCCCGTGATCATAATGCCCATTGCCATTTTTTTATGCCATAGGAAATTGCGCAAAACCGACCTCGCCGTTTGCATTGTTTCGATACGAGCGAAACTTGGATAGGCGAGCAGCTTGGAGCGGCACTTTGCCGCTTTTTTATACCATAGGAAATTGCTCAAACCCGATCTCGCCGTTTGTATTGTTTCGATACGAGTGAACCTTGGATAGGCGAGCAAGTTCCAGCGGGCGTTGCCCGCTTTTTTACCTCGTCCAATTACGTTTGTTTGTATATTTGAATTTATATCTCACTGATCAAAGGTTCGATATATTCCCGAATAAAATCAACTCTATCGAATACGGTAGGTTTAAAATAGGATGATACGGCGATGACGATATTCTTTTCCGATTGAATATAAATCACATTACCGCTGTTTCCGATGGCGGCATAGATATTCTTTTTGCGGTCAATGATCCACCACAAATAACCGTAGTCCATTCCACGGAAACGATCGCTTTCAACGATTTGGGGTGTTGTCATTTCTTCGATCCATTTTGAAGAGATGATTTGTTTATTGTCATAAACACCTTTGTTTAAGCACAATAATCCTATTTTAGCCATATCTTCTGCCGACATGCAAAGTCCGTATCCGGGAGTTCCCAAACCGTCCGTATCGCAAAACCAAATATTTTCTTTGGGTAGTTTTCCGATTGTAAATTGTTTATGTTCTTCTGCCGTTTCCGCTAAATAGTTTATATGTATGGGAATGCCCAACGGTTCAAACAGGTATGTATTGGCATACTCCGAGGTTTTCATCTTTGTAGCCTGATATAAAATTCCCGAAAGGATGTGCAGACACACCGTTTGATAGTTAAATTCATTGGTGAGTCCTTTTCTTCCGCCCAGAAAATCAAGGGATGTATACGTCCAATTATCACTTGAACAAACCTTGGTCCAAGGATCGCCCTTACATTTATACGGTGCTCGCATGGTTAACAAATGTTTTATAGTTATTTCATAAATTGTTTTTTCTCCCCTTTTCACTTTATAATCGGGGAAATAATTCAAAACCTTGTCATCGATACTGCCGATTTTTCCTTGATCTATGGCAATTCCGATGAGTAAAGACATAATGCTTTTTGTAGCAGACATGATGTGCGTACAGTCATCTTTCTTATAATCGTTCCAAGTATCACTGTAAACAAAGGTGTTATTTTTGATGGCTGCGATCTGACATATATTCGGTGGTTGCTTTT
>JAFQEK010000124.1 GCA_017399025.1 Clostridia bacterium | reverse complement strand
TCGCATAACTGCGTTTATTTTCTTTGAAATACATCCAGTATTTCTGCAAAAAATCAGCTTGTTCTACGAAAAAATTCCTCACTTTTGGTCATATCGCTATTTTTCAAACAATCCCTAAAATATTTCATTGAAAATTGTTCTTCTTTCCTTGACCTGCCCCATAGAATATGTTACAATATAAATGAAAAATTTATAGAAAAGGAGTTTTAGTATGCAACCGAAAAATCCTGCGCCCTTGCTCATTGTCATCGTCAGCTACGATGCCAACGGTAACGGCAAGAATGATTACGATCCCTGTCATCCCGAACTTCTGAACGATAAATCATCACCCATTTTCGGAGAACAGTGGGCTCTGACAAAACCGCAAGACTGTTACGATACGTTTTTCGGAGAAAACGGATATTCCATGATGAATTACTACAAAGAAATGACCAACGGAAAATTCTGGTTTTACCCCGCGCATATCGATAACAAGCAAAGCGAAAATGCCCCCGAAGGAATTCTGGAAATTACAGTTCCCATTCCTCACCCCGCAGCGCTCCGCAATCTGGAAGGCTACAATAATGTGCTTGCCGCAAGAAAAGCCATTCACGACATTGTAAAAGCGTGCGATCCTTACGTGGACTTTGCAAAATACGATCTCAATGGAGACGGCATTGTTACGCCGGATGAGCTTGCCATCATCATACTCAACGCCGGTTACGATGCCGCTTCCACAAAACCCGATTTGGAGCATTCCACGGTCAGAGAGGAAAACGGACCGATCCCAAGCCACCGTTATATGGTTCACGGAACAAGCCAGCCAACCAAGGTCGAAATGCGCGGAGGCGTTAAGATCGTAAAGGTTTCCAACGTCGGAGAAATGACCTCGGCAGGTCCGATGCCGATCGGGACACCTGCGCATGAGCTTGCCCATAATCTCGGCGCGCAAGATATGTATTGCCGTTTTACCCCGCTTCCCGAGCGTGTATTCGGATGGCCTCTTCCCGGATTTTTTTCTCTTATGTCAAGAGGTAACCGTATCGGAAACGGCACCATGCCAAGCTACATTGATCCTTATCAGAGAATATTCCTCGGATTTTCAGAACAGGAAACTGCGGAAAAAGACGGTGTTTATACCCTGTATTCCACGCTTTCCGGAAAATATAAGGTGTTGAAGATCACAACACCCAATCCCGATGAATATATTCTGGCGGAGGTACGCCTGAAAGAAGGCTTTGAAGCGGCACTGACCGAAGGCAATTCCAAAGGAGGCGTAGTTTTCTGGCATATTGATGAAAGTGTGAATCGAGAATGGTTTATGAAGGCACAATGCGTTTCCTCCAACCTGCCGAACGGTGTCAGACACGATCTCGGCAACGCGGTCCGTCTGCGCAATATGTTTGAAGAAATCAAGGATGATGACGGTAACTTCATTAAATATGGGCCTTGTTATAAAATGGACAACAAAACGATTGCCGATGATCCGTTCTTCTATAAATCCGACGATCCAAAAACCGCAATTTATGATTCCTCTCTCTATTGCGGTGCCGCATCGCTTTCTTACGGTTTGAATCATTTCCCCGAAGGTGTTTCGCGCGATTGGAAGCTCGTCGTTGAGGTTCTTGATGAACCTGGCGCTGAAATGCGCATTAAAATTACAAGAGGTTAAATTATTTTCGAAAGGAATCCCCAAAACAAATGAAAAAAATTATTGCTCTTTCCCTTGTGTTGCTTTTTTCCGTTCTGCTTTTCTCTTCCTGCGGTAAACAGCATACCGTTGAAATTACCGTTGAAAATTACGGCGTTATCACCTTAGTACTGGATGAAACCGTCGCACCCATTACCGTTAAAAACTTTTTGAAACTTGTCAAAGAAGGTTTTTATGACGGGTTGACCTTCCACCGCATTATGGATGGATTTATGATTCAGGGCGGCGATCCCAAGGGCAACGGAACGGGCGGCTCCTCTGAAAAAATCAAGGGCGAATTTTCGGCAAATGGTGTTGAAAACAATCTCTCCCATACGCGCGGCGTTATTTCTATGGCGAGAAGTAGCTCCATGAACAGCGCAAGTTCTCAGTTCTTTATCGTGCACCAGGATTCCACTTTTTTGGATGGACAGTATGCTGCTTTCGGTTGGGTTACATCCGGAATGGAAGTTGTGGATGCCATTTGCAAAAGCACACCCGTAACAGATAACAACGGCACGGTTCTCCCTGTAAATCAGCCTAAAATCACAGCATTCGCATTGTTGGTTAAAATTAAAAACAAAAAATAATCCGAAACAAAGAATTCTCTGTTTCGGATTATTTTTATAGCATGTGATTATGAAGAAAAATCAAAAATAACTTTTCCGTGTTCATCCAATTTCAGGTAAGCATCAAATGGCTTTCCCGCCTTGCTGATAAATCCTTTTATTTTGGATGATCTGCCGCTTTCCAGAAGCATTTGCATATTGACCTTGGAAATCACGCGTTTGCAGATAAATCCGTAAACGGAAAATTCACAGCCTTCCTTATATCCGCTGCAGGAATATCCCGTTTTATAACGAATGACATCTTTTCCGCAGAGCGGGCATTTTCCAACGGTATCCCCGTAAAATCCCGTATCTTTATCGGTTTCCGGCGGTTCTTTCGGCTGATTGAAAACTTCGGAAATTTCCTTTTGCGCGAGAGCAATACTTTGCGAAACGGTCATTTTTCCATTATACACCTTCTTCAACGCCTTACCCATTTCACTCGTCTTGTATTTATCCATGGAGATTTTCAAACGTTTCAGGGATTTAATCAGATACTCTCCATCGGGCAAAATAACATAAGTATCTTTTTTCAATTCGATATATCCGCTCTTTTTGGCGTTATCAATAATTCCCGTACGCGTTGCTTCCGTTCCAAGCTCCAGACCTTCAAAGATTGCGCGGTAATCCTCTTCATCGTTTTCGGGATCTTTCTCCGGATCATTGGCTTTTTCCGTTGCCGCTGCCTGTTCTTCGCGGAACGGATTTTTCAAATAATTGTTCAGGGTTTCAATGGTGTGAT
>JAFQEK010000123.1 GCA_017399025.1 Clostridia bacterium | reverse complement strand
CTTTTATTTTTGTTTTTCAATTTCTGGCTGACTGCGGTCGGCGCCAATGTTCCTTCTTCTCTGCTTTCCTCCGTCTTTTCCGGATGGGAAACACCGATCTATAACGGTTTGCGCGCCGTAAATATTCCCGTCTTCTGGTCGGAAATGCTTGTTTTCGGATTATACCGAACGGTAACATGGGTCATTTCCGTCATGCTTCCTCCCATGGCAGTCTTTTTTCCTCTTTTTACGGTTCTGGAAGATATCGGTTATCTTCCCCGTATAGCCTTTAATCTAGACGGTGCATTTTCCCGTTGCGGCGCTTGCGGAAAGCAAGGACTTTGTATGTGTATGGGACTTGGCTGTAATGCTGTCGGCGTTACGGGAACACGCATCATCGATAACAAACGGGAACGGCTACTTGCTATCCTGACCAACAGTTTTATCCCGTGTAACGGCCGTTTTCCCGCAATGATCACCATCGCATCCGTATTTTTTCTCGGTATGAGCCGTATGGGTTCATTCCTGACGGCATTGGTTCTGCTCATTGCGGTATCCTTCGGGGTTCTGATGACGTTTCTCGTTTCCTATCTGCTTTCAAAAACGCTCTGGCAAGGAAAAAACGGCGTTTTTATTCTGGAATTGCCGCCGTACCGAAAACCAAAAATCCGAAAAATTCTGATCCGTTCCGTCCTGGACCGAACACTTTTTGTACTCGGCAGAGCCATTTCCGTCGCAGCTCCTGCGGGAGCATTCATCTGGCTGATTTCCCATATCTCCATCGGCGATGCCGTCATCACGGCTCATATCTGTCGTTTCTTGGAGCCTATCGGTCAATGGATGGGAATGGACGGCATTGTATTGCTCGCATTCCTGCTCGGACTGCCCGCCAATGAAATCGTTCTTCCGCTTTGTCTTATGCTTTACCGCGCAGACGGCATGCTTTCGGAAATCTCTTCCCTTTCCTCCGTTTCCGAAATTTTATGTGCCAACGGATGGACATGGCAAACCGCAATTTTATTTCTGATCTTTACCGTTTTGCATTCACCCTGCACCACAACTTTGCTGACCGTAAAAAAAGAAACCGGAAAAATCCGTTATGCTGTGCTGGCATTTCTCTTGCCGACGGTTCTCGGCATAGCAATCTGCGGCATTCTTCATCAGGTTTTCAATCTTTTCGCTTAAAATTCCCATATTTTAACGTGAATCCGATGAAGAATAGAACGGTAAACGGGATTTTAGCGGAATCTTGAAGAATCTCATCATAATTATTTCAAAAACCACTTGTGCGTATCGTCTGACACGTGCAAGCGGTTTTTATCGGTCATATAAAATCAATCGGATTCTCCGCAAATCGCGGTTTCATAATCCACGGGATAATAGGTATACCGTTTCAACTCCTCGTGAAAACTGAGCACTCCCGTCTGCGTACCCATATACAGCATATCTCCGATCTGGCACATGCTGTTGATCTCCAATTGCTTCCAATATTTAGGGACATCATATTTCTGTACGTGGATTTCGGCTGACATATTGCCGTTCAGATATTCTGAAGCATCTACACGCAAAAGTGCAGTCTCCGTTGCGATATAAAAATATCGGGAGTCTGTTCCCATCGGCACCGCATCGGTATATGAAAACGCCTTCGGCATACCCACAAGGGAAACCGTACGGTGATCTTCGGGGTTCTGTTCACAAACAATCAAATGAAGATTTCCTCCGTAAATACCGCCCGTAACGGCAATCAAAGCATCTCCTTGCACACAAGGAATCATACCGATAAAGGATTCCGTCGTAATAATTTCATTATTTCCGTCCTCGTCTTGATGGAAAAATCCCGTTTCATCTCCCCAATAATTCCCGAAGCTCTTTTTATCGGTAACACCCGAAATGGCATTTCCGTAAGAAATTTTATCGGTAATCAAAAGATTTCCGTAAAATTCGGAAACCACACAACGGCAGTCTTTATAGGGAGAATTCGGATCTGAAGAATAAGACCCCTCCGAAAGTCCTTCCAAATGGGGATAGGTGGAAATCACACAGATATCATAATCTGTTTTTTTGTTACCGCAGGAAGTAAATAGAAGCAGAATCAAAAAACATACAGTGAAGCTTTTAAAATATTTCATATAGTGTCCTCCCGTATATCGCATGCAGCTTATGCAAGCGCTGCGCCGATGGCAGTTGAAAACTGTGCATGCTCGGGAATGATGAAATTCATATCAAAAATCTTTTGTAAATCTTCAAAAATCGGCTTTGCCTGCGGAATGGAAGTCAAATTGCCCGTCAGAACAATATCATGCAGATTTCTGCTTCTTGCCGCAAAAATGCCAAGCATTGCAGCCGTTTCAAAAACCATATTGAGGATGGAAAGCGCAATATCTCCATTGGATGCCATATCGGAAATTTTACCGAAATTGGCAGCCGTCATATTGCCTGCAAGAGAAGAATTACCGTCGTACATATCCTTGATCTTCAAATCCACACGATCCAAAGAGCCTTCTTTTGCGATTTCCACGATATGCTCGATCTGATTCATACCGAGCATTTTTCGGGAAAGACCGACAACAGTACCGCCGCCGATTCCCGTACCGCCGAAATAATGGCTGTTGCCTTCGTCATCGGCATAAATAATAGCCGTACCCGTACCCATGCTGACTACGATGGCTTCTTTTAATCCCGAAAGATAGATGCCTCCTCTGGCAATACAGTCAAATTCCGCAACGCGTTCGCAGTCCAATCCGTAAATCGGTTTGGTAATGTACGAAGAACCGACACCTGTCAGAAAAACCTTTTCGATATCCGAAAGCGCAATATTATTCTCTGCCGTAAATTTTCCGAAAGCACCGAACAAAGACGTCAAAGGATCGGAAGCCTTCACGAACTGAGGCGCAATCATCTCTTTTCCTTGAAATCCCACGATTTTTGTCGTGCTTCCCCCAACGTCAATTCCGATCACTGTTTTCATATCCGCAAAATCCTTTCCCTATCGCCTGAAACGGCGTTATTTTTTATTTCACATGAAATTGCTCAAACGAAACCACGCCGTTTTGCATGATTTGAATATAAGAAAAACGCAAACAGGTGAGAAATTTCAAGCAGGCATTTCCCGCAACGCTGTCAAAGCGATGGTTTCACAAAGCATATCATAATCGATGCCCGCAGCGGCAGCTTCCTGTGGAAGCAAACTTGCAGGCGTCATACCGGGAAGCGTATTGGCTTCCAGACAAATGAATTTTCCCGTTTTTGCATCTTTAATAAAATCAATACGGCTGTAACTGCCAAGTCCCAAAGCTCTGTGCGCCTTCAATGCCGCTTCGGAAAGTCTTGCCGCTTCTTCCGTATTCAAATGTGCGGGACAGATCTCTTCTGTCATGCCCGACTGGTACTTACGCTCATAGTCGTAAAAACCGTCCTTCGGACAGATTTCAATGGCAGGGAGTGTTTTTCCGTTCAGAATACCGACAGAAAATTCTCTGCCCTCAATTTTATCTTCAATTAAAATTTTGCCTTCATATTTTTCCGCAAACCCAAGAGCTGCTTCCAATTCCTGTTCGTTATTCACGATGGAAACGCCTACGGAAGAACCGCAGGAGCAAGGCTTTACAACGCAAGGGAAAGCAACGGCGCGCGGACGTTCTCCCGTTTTGATAACGGTAAAATCCGCAGTCGCCACACCCGCAGCGCGGAAAAGTAATTTGGAAAACGATTTATCCATTGCCGAAAGGCAAGCAGAAAAATCACTTCCCGTGTAAGGGATTCCCATGGAAGAAAGAATCGCCTGAATTCTTCCGTCCTCACCCATACCGCCGTGAAGAGCCAAAAATACAACATCGGAAAGACGGCAAATATCCAAAACGCCGTCGCCGATCAGTGCATTTCCGGGAACTTTTTTACGCAAAGCATCCAAATCCGGCGGTACTTTCGGGATCGTATACATAAAATTCCCATCCGTTGTAAAGGCGCTTTCGTCCTTTGCGCCGTAATATGGGAAAAAAACATCAAGCAGAGCAACCTTGTGTCCGCTTCGACAAAGAGAATTTGCAATCAGAGAGCCGGAAAGAAACGAGACGTCTCTTTCCGGGCTGAATCCTCCTGCAAGCACGGTTATTTTCAATGTAATCTCCGTTCTGCGCCATCCTCGGCGCAATGTCAATCATTAAACGGAAAGTTCCGCTTTTACAACGGCATCCGCATCCGCAAGGAAAGGATCCACGTCGTTTTTCAGGAATCTTTCTACCTGTTCCACACATCTTCCGATGTATTTGGATGGAATCAGAATGGCTTTGATCTCGTCGAGCGTAATATCCAGAGTAGGATCTGCGCAAATACGTTCGATCATATCGTTATCCAGACCTTCTTCTTTTACGCGTTTACCCGCGGCAATGGAATGCACACGGATCTTTTCGTGAATTTCCTGACGGTCGCCGCCCTTTTTCACAAGATCCATCATAATATTTTCACTGGCAATGAAAGGAAGTTCACGCATGATTCTTGCTTCAACAACCTTCGGATATACAACAAGACCGGAGGTTACGTTGATATAAATATTGAGAATAGCATCCACAGCCATGAAAGCCTCGCTGATTGCGATTCTTCTGTTTGCGGAGTCGTCAAGCGTACGCTCGAACCATTGTGTACCTGCAGTGATCGCTGGGTTGATGGAATCGGAAATCACGTATCTTGCAAGCGCACAAATGCGTTCGGTTCTCATGGGATTACGCTTATATGGCATAGCAGAAGAACCGATCTGATGTTTTTCAAAGGGTTCTTCCATTTCCTTGAAGGATTGCAAAATCCGCAAGTCATTGGCAAATTTATATGCACTCTGCGCAATACCGGAAAGTACGCCGATCACACGGCTGTCAAATTTTCTGGTATAGGTCTGACCGGAAACGGGGACCACTTTATCGAAACCGAAATCGGAAGCAATCATGCTTTCCAATTTATCGATCTTTTCCGTATCGCCTTCAAAAAGCTCCACGAAGCTTGCTTGTGTACCCGTTGTGCCCTTCTGACCGAGCAAAGCGAGAGAATCCGCAACGAAATCAAGGTCATGGAGATCCAGCGTTAATTCATACAGCCAGAGTGTTGCGCGTTTGCCGACGGTTGTCAGCTGGGCAGGCTGCAAATGCGTATACGCAAGCGCAGGAAGCGCTTTGTATTCTTCCGCGAAATCACGCAGATTCTTCATAACGGCAAGCAATTTTTTACGAACGAGCGCAAGAGCCTCTTTCATAACGATCATATCTGTATTGTCGCCGACATAGCAGGACGTTGCGCCAAGGTGAATGATGGGGCGTGCATTCGGGCAAAGATCGCCGTATGTGTGAATGTGTGCCATAACGTCATGACGGAGTTTCTTTTCATATTCGCCTGCAACAGCATAATCGATATCATCAACATGTGCTTCAAGCTCGGCAATCTGTTCATCCGTGATTTCAAGACCCATTGCTTTTTCTGCTTTTGCAAGAGAGATCCAAAGTTTTCTCCAAGTGGAGAATTTCATATCGGAAGAGAAGAGGTACTGCATTTCAGGACTTGCATATCTGCCGGAAAATGCACTTTCATAACGGTTTGTTGCCATTTTTTTAACCTACCCTTTCATTTTATATGTCTTAAAGATTTGATTCGGAAAGTTTTTCTGCCGCGGCAAGCTTCACGCAAAGACAAACGACGGTCATTGCCTTTTCCACTTCATTCACCTTTGGATAAGAAGGTGCAATGCGCAGATTTCTGTCTTCAGGATCGTTATTATAGGGAAATGTTGCGCCTGCGGGAGTCAAAATGACACCCGCCTCTTTTGCAAGCTGTGCTACTCGCTTTGCCGTTCCGGGCATAACGTTCAAAGAAATAAAATAGCCGCCGCGAGGATTGGTCCAATTAATAAAGGAAAGTCCTCCAAGATATTTTTCAAACAAACGGACCGTCATGTCGAATTTCGGCTTCAAAATTTCCGCATGCTGTTTCATCAAAGCATAAACGGTCTCCGTATTTTTCAAAAATTTCACATGGCGGAGCTGATTGATCTTATCGGGGGAGATGGTCTGGTGAGCAATATCTTCTTTTGCGTGACGGATATTTTCCGTGCTGGAAACCATCGCCGCAATACCCGCACCGGGATACGTGATTTTAGATGTGGAGAAGAATGCATATACCATATTTTCATTCTCCGTACCCTTGATCAAATCAAAAATGTTCAAAAGACGGTCGGGCGTATCGTCAAGATCGTGAATCACGTAAGCAAGGTCCCAAAATACCCGGAAGTCGGGTGCCGCAGGATGCATGGAAGCAATTCTTCTGACCGTTTCATCACTGTAAGTTTCACCCGACGGATTGGAATATTTCGGAACGCACCAGATACCCTTGATGGAAGGATCCTTGATCTTTTCTTCCACAATGTCCATATCGGGGCCCTTTCCCGTCATTGGTACAGGCACAAGATCGATGCCGCACCGCTTGCAAATGGAAAAATGGCGGTCATAGCCGGGAACAGGGCAAAGAAATTTAATCTTTCCCTGATCCTTCCAAGGCAAGCAGTTTCCGTAAGTGCCGAACAGAATAGCGCGGCACACAGTATCATACATCATATTCAGACTGGAGTTACCTCCGAGAAGAATATTTTCAGCAGGAACGTCCAAAAGTTTTGCAAAAAGCTCGGCAAGCTCCGGAACACCGCCCGGGAGACCGTAGTTACGGATATCGAAACCCGAATCCGTCAGACAGTCATCTTTGCTTTTGAGTGCGAAAAGCAACTCATCCGAAAGGCAAAGCTGTTCCGTACAGGGTTTTCCGCGCGACATATCAAGAGAAAGCTTTTCTTCGCAAACCGCTTGGTATTGTACGCGCAAAGCAGGCAGCTCAGCGATGAGCGATTCTGCTTCTGTTTTGATTTGAGACATTGGTTTTTACCACCTTTCGCTCGTCAGATGTCAGCATTACCCGTTGTTCTCGGGAACGCTTCCACATCTCGGATATTGGAAACACCCGTGATATACATAATCAAGCGTTCAAATCCAAGGCCAAAGCCTGCATGGCGTGTCGTACCATATTTACGAAGTGCGGTATACCACCAATAGTCTTCTTTGTTAAGTCCGCAACGCGCGTAAGCTGCTTCCAGCATATCCATACGCTCTTCACGCTGGCTTCCGCCGATCAGCTCGCCTACACCGGGAACAAGCATATCTGCTGCCGCAACGGTCTTGCCGTCGTCGTTCAGGCGCATATAGAAGGACTTGATTTCCTTGGGATAATCGGTAACGAATACAGGTTTTTTGAATACCTGTTCGCAAAGATATCTTTCGTGCTCAGTCTGCATATCACAGCCCCAATAGGGTTTGTAATCGAAGGCTTTGCCGCTTTCTTCCAGCATTTTGATTGCATCCGTATAAGAAACACGGGCAAAGTCATTCGATACTATATTATGCAAACGTTCAAGAACGGTGTTATCAATAAATTTATTAAAGAATTCCAATTCGTAAGGACATGTTTCCAAAACATGCGCCACGACAAATTTTGTCATGGCTTCGGCAAGATCCATGTAATCGTTCAAATCGGCAAACGCGATTTCAGGTTCGATCATCCAGAATTCTGCGGCATGGCGCTGTGTATTGGAGCGTTCCGCACGGAAAGTGGGACCGAACGTATAGATTTTTGCAAATGCCTGTGCAAAGCATTCGCCGTTGAGCTGACCGGAAACCGTCAGGTTTGCGGCTTTTCCGAAGAAGTCCTGAGAATAGTCTACTTTGCCGTCTTCCGTTTTCGGAATATCATCCAGGTCGAAAGAGGTTACGCGGAACATTTCGCCCGCGCCTTCGCAGTCGGAAACTGTGATCAAAGGAGTATTTACGTAAACAAAGCCCTGATCGTTAAAGAATTTATGAATTGCATACGCAGCTTCAGAGCGAACACGGAAGACTGCCTGAAAGGTATTTGTTCTTGCACGGAGATGGGGAACCGTACGCAAAAATTCAAGAGAGGTTTTCTTTTTCTGGAGGGGGAAATCAGGGGTAGAAACACCTTCGACTGCAATCGATGTCGCTTTCAGTTCAAAAGGCTGCTTTGCGGAGGGTGTCAGAACGAAAATTCCCTTTGCAACGATGGCTGCGCCAACGTTCTGCTTTGCGATCTCCGTATAATTGCTGAGTTTATCCGCTTCCAGAACGATCTGGAGTCTGGGGAAAGTACTGCCGTCGGCAAGTTCAATAAAACCGAAAGCGTTGCTTGCGCGGACGGTTCTGATCCAGCCGGCAACGGTGATTTCTTTTTCACCGAACGCTTCGGGAGAAGCATAAAGCTCCTTAATGGTGGTGCGTTTCATTTTATAGATCCCTTTCATTTGAGAAATTATCAAAAATTTGTATATATATATTGTTATTATATCGCAAAGAAAATGAAATTGCAATAGGAAAATGGGAAAAAACCGAGGTTCACGCATGAAAATCTTTTTATTAATCTTTCATTTATATTTCTGATTTTGCCCAAAAAATCACCCCTTTTTTCTTTGCGAAAAACATCTTTTACGGTATATTTTATTTACAAGCACCGCAAGAGGCACAACCGGGTTTCAGATTTTTTACACTCGGTGTCGCGGCAAGTCCTCCCAAAGCGGTCTCTCTGAACTGATAAGGCATACTGCGTCCCACATTATGCATAACCGTTACCACTTCATCAAAGGGAACCAGACATCTGCCTCCCGTAGCAAGAGCAATCTCCGCGCTGATCATAGCATTGGAAACGCCCATTGCGTTTCTTTTCTGACAGGGAGATTCGACAAGTCCGCCGATCGGATCGCAGATCAAACCCAAAATATTGGACATGGCATCGCCTGCTGCTGCAAGACAAACGGGAGGCGCGCCGCCGAACAGTTCACAGATCATGGATGCCGCCATTGCCGAAGCCGCGCCGACCTCTGCCTGGCAACCGCCTTCTGCGCCGGAAAGCGTTGCATTTCTGCCAATCAGATAACCGACAGCTCCCGCATTGAAGAGAGCTTTCACCAAAGCCTCATCATCAAATTTGTAAGCCTCTTCCAAAGCGGCAAGAATCCCCGGAAGCACGCCCGCTGAACCTGCAGTCGGCGCGGCTACGATCCGACCCATGGAAGCATTCCATTCGATCACACCCATCGCATATGCCGCAGCACGGGAAATTGTTCCTCCGAGAGCACCTTCTTTTTTGACACGCGCAAGCAATTCCTTTCCTTCTCCGCCGATATAGCCGCCGAGCAATTGCATTTTTTCCGTTTGGGAACGTGCAACGCTTTCTCTCATAACATTGAGCGTTTTCAACATACGTTCTTCTGCCGCTTCACGGCTGATTTCAAATTTCGAAGTTTCGCGGAGCAACATAGCTTCGGAGATTGGTATATTTTTCGCTTCGCATAATGCAAGAAGATCTTTCGCATTTGTAAAATCTGTTTTCTTATTCATACCTGCCTCCGTTATTTCACTTTAATATAGATTGCCGAAAGAATATTCGGCTGACGGCAAATGGCTTCCATCCCAAGATCATTGAATTCTCCATCGATTTCCAATACGGAAAAGGCTGTTTCATCATTTTCTTCGCAAAATACACTCATATAGGAGATATTGACGTTGAATACCTCAAAAATTTTCGTAATGGAAGCAATTACACCCGGTTTATCATTCTGACGCACAATGACAGCGTTATTTTTACCGGAGAATCGGATATCGCAGCCGTTGATACGGACAATCTCAATTTCTCCTCCACCCACGGATGAACCTCTCAAAGAAGAAACTTCTCCGTTTTCTTCCGTTATGGTAATATCCACGGTATTCGGATGTGCCGCAATATCGGCATCCATTTCCTCAAAAACAATCTCAATTCCTGCTTTTTTTGCCCAATCAAAGGAATCGCGGATACGATAATCATCCGTTGCATAGCCGAGAATCCCCCCCACCAGCGCACGATCTGTTCCGTGTCCCCGGTAAGTTTTTGCAAAAGAGCCGTACAATTGGAATCGCACGCTTACAATTTTTGTTTTTGCAAGCATTTTTGCAATACGGGCAATTTTCAAAGCGCCTGCTGTATGTGAACTGGAAGGACCGATCATAATCGGACCGATAATATCAAAAACACTGAGTTCTCTCATATAAATCACCCTTCTGCCGCCATACGGCGGCTATACGAATTTTTTAACTTATGGGAAATTGCTCAAATTCGACCTATCTGCTTGCATTGTTTCGATACAATCGAAACTTCTGTAGGTGAGCAATCTCCGGCGGGCGTTGCCCGTCTTTTTATTCCTTGCTCCAAAGAAGAAAAAGGACAGAATTCTGCCCTTTTCCAAATTCAGGATGCATTGTTCATTTGTTTTGTATCGGGGAAATAGGCTTTTCGGATATTTCCGCCGACATCGCGGAATTTTTCCACAATGTCAACGTAACCACGTTCAATATAAGCGATATCTTCAATTTCGGTTCTTCCGTTCGTTGCCAAAGCGGCAATAACCATAGCGGCGCCCGCACGGAGATCCACTGCCTTAACGACCGCGGGAGTAAATACGGTATTTCCTTCAAAAAACGCCGTTTTATCTTCCACCTTGATCTTGGCGCCCATCCTTTGCAATTCATCCACATAACGGAAGCGGTTGCTCCAGATCGTTTCGGAAAGCGTACTTGCACCGTCAGCAAGGCAAAGCAAAACCGACATCTGCGGATGCATATCCGTTGGGAATCCGGGATAAGGGAGTGTCTTGACATTGATGGCTTCTATTTTTTCTTCGCAGAACACGCAAACCGCTTCATCGTATTCCTCTACGGTAATGCCCATTTCACGAAGCTTTTCCGTCAATGCTTCCAAATGCTTCGGAATGACATTATCTATGTAAAGCTTTCCATGGGTTGCCGCTGCCGCAACCATAAAGGTACCTGCTTCAATCATATCGGGAATGATGGAATATTCACAGCCGTGAAGCTTTTCGACACCGTGAATCTTGATGATATTTGTACCCGCGCCACGAATATCCGCGCCGCACGCGTTCAGAAAATTGGCAACATCAACCACATGCGGTTCTCTTGCCGCATTTTCGATCACGGTCAGTCCTTTTGCCAAAACCGCCGCAAGCAAAGTGTTGATGGTTGCACCGACAGAGCAACAGTCAAAATAAATATTCTTTCCACAAAGCCCCTGTTCGGGATCGGCGATCGCTTCGATACAACCGTTTCCGACCGTTACCAAAGACCCGAGTTTTTCAAAAGCTTTGACATGCAAGTCAATGGGACGCACACCGAAATCACACCCACCGGGCAAACCGACTTTGGCACGTTTGAACCTTCCGAGCAATGCACCCGCAAGATAATAGGAAGCGCGCATTTTCCGTACGAGCTCCATGGGAGCTTCCGCATCACAGACATGTCTGGTATCAATTTCCACCGCATCCTTGGAAATTGTTCTTATTTTTGCGCCTATGCTCTCCAAAATGGAAAGACAGTCGGCAACGTCACTGATATTCGGCAAATTATCGATCACGCAAACGTCATCGGCAAGGACGCTTGCGAATATAACCGCAACAGCGGCATTTTTCATTCCGCTGATTTCAACCTTTCCGTACAGCGGATTTCCGCCGTCCACAATAATTTTTTCCATAAAAATAACTCCGTTCTTGCCAGCGAGGCGATTTTTCAAAAAACAGAGGTAATCTTGACCTCAAAAAACATATCAAAATATGATTCTGTATGCATCATAACAAAATTCCTAATTTTTATAATTAAATTATATCATATTATAACGAAAATTCCAATAACTTTATAAAATTTTTTTGAAATTTTTTCAACAATATTGCAAATTGCCATATCCCTGATCAAACGTGGAAAACGAATATTTTTCCGTATACGGTTTACGGCTCATATGGTTCTCCCGAAATAAAATTATATATACGGGATTCTCCGTCCTCATAGGTAATTTTGCAAAGCGGAATAAAATAGAATACATTTTCATCAAAATACGTACCGTAGGAATATGAGATATTCTCCACGGTATAGGAGGGTTTTCTTTCCGATTCTTCCAAAGAATCAATATATGCTTTTTCCTCGAAAAGAATATTGCACAAACCCGTATTTTCCGCTTTTTTACGCTCACTCGGAGCAATAACGGAAATTTTTCCGTCTGCACCAATCACCTTTCCATCGGAAATAAGGCAATAAAGCTTATGCTCTGTCGGTATATCGTCAATGGTTTGAGAAAAAACCGCAATGCGTTCCTCTCCTGAACCGTAAACGGCAAGGCAAATAACAGCATATTCAAATTTTTTATCCGCGGGTAACAGTTTTTGCAGAAATTTCTCTGCAATCCGTTCGCTTGATTCTTTTTGCCCATCTTCATTCAAAAGAAGCCATCCCTCTTCAAGTAACAGCGAAGACGTTTTTCCCGAAAAGGCGCCTGTCCCGTAAGCAAAGGAAAAATCATATCCGAAAAAAAACGTATCCTGCTCTCCGATCAGATAAATTCCGTTTTTTTCTTTTTTCAAAAGATAACTCTTATCGTTCAATCGCTCGGCAATCTCTGAAAAACGGTCAAATTCGGCAGTTCCCATATATACGGGAGGTTTCTCTTTTTTCTTTTCCAGAAATGATCGGTCAACATGCAATCCCCCTGCTTCAAAAACAGACAGTGAGGAATCGATTAATGTATTCCTGTAATACGTATCGGTATACCAGTGATTAAAAATAAAAACAGCAAAAGCCGTATTCACAATAAAAAGAACGGCAATGGCAAATGTTTTCAAATCCTTCCAATGCATATCCAAATATTCCTTTCTCTACGGCTGTTTCTCTTCCAGAACCAACACATCAAAATACGATTGTTTTTCGGATACATAATATCCGTAAAAATAACGGCGGCTCTCTTCGTTTTTCAGAATCAAAGAACGGAGAGCCCATACAAAATCCTGTGCCGCTCTTGTTTCGGATGTCTTTTGTACGATTCGGAAACAGTATTCTGCCGTTTGCAATACACCGGATGAAAATTCAAACACAATCATATCGGTTTGTCCTTCAAAATATACGGGCAGACCCGAAACGGCATAGCCAAAACAAATTTTAAGTGTTTCGCCGTCATAATAAATTCCCGAAATATAAAAATCACACTCTGTTTCGGCGTTTGCTTCCGACAAAGCCTTGACCATCAAAAAAGAAGCCACAAGATAATCTGCAGTACCGTAATCTTCCTTGGCAAAACTCCAAGGGAAAATATTTTCCAAAGGAAGCGGTTCCGTGTTATGGAGATTATAAATCATAACACCGTTCGGCTGAAAGCAAAGATGCTTGCCTTTTTCGAAATAAAAGATATTCCCGTTTTCTTCCGCATAAGAAGAGGCTTTTTCCGGATTCAAAGAAAAAACTTCCAATAAATCAGCCATTTCTGTTTCCGTCATCATATAGGATTCCGAAAAAACCGTCGGACGGGATATCCCTGTAAGCGGAATAACAGAGGTATCTTTTACTTTTTTGGAAAATCCGTTTTCCGTAAAAAAATCATCTGCTTCCCAGACACATGCAAATTCATACGGCAATCGGTTCTCTGCTTTAATATATGTCAAATAATAATTTTTGTGAAACGCAGGATCTCGCCCATTGGCAGGAATAAATTCTGTGGAATAACGATAATAATTTCCGTGGGAATCTCTTGCCAATGCGTAAAAAGAATATATATCCGTCTCCCGTGTTTCATCTTCATCTGAAACTATCTTCCCCAGATAATCCTTGGGAACAATCAAAAGTTCGGAAATATATTCATCGGACATGCCTTGATAAACAGCCTCCCGATCGGTCATGGATACAATCACGGAAAGCGGCAAATCGCTCGCGTAAGAAAGATAAATATAATCGCCTGCCAAAAGAGAACGAAACAGAGTTTCGCCTTCTCTTGCATCCAGCTTTTCGGAATATCCATCTTTTCCGAAAAGCTTTTCAAAAAGAGGAAAAACTTCCGCATACACTTCCGCATTTTCGCCGCCGAGCGTGTAAAACCCGATATTTTCGCCCTCGTTTTTGGAAGAAAAGCCGACAAATGCAGGAGAAGCAAAGGAAACATCCCAATGTGATAAATATTCCGTGCGCAGGGAACCCTCCGAAATCTTCTCCATATCATTTTTTGTAAACTCATAGGTTTTCGCCCCGCTGAATGAAAGAATATAAACCACACAAAGACAAACGAGCGCAACCAAAAGTATACACAAGACAATACTTTTGAAAATTTCCCGAATTTTTTCCCGTTCGATCAAGTTTTCTCCCCCTTTTCATTTTTCCTCATTTTTAAGCAACGGTTCATAAGGAAGCAATATACGGACATCCGTGCCTTTTCCCGGCGCGCTTTCAATAGAAATTTCTCCGCCGTGCGCATCAATAATCTCTTTTGCAATGGCAAGTCCGAGCCCCGTTCCGCCCGCATCCGAGCTTCTTGCCTTTTCCACACAGTAAAAACGTTCAAACAATCTCGGAATATCTTCTGCGGGGACACCGATTCCGTTATCCGATACACAAACGGCAACACCGTTTTTCTCTTCATGCGCTTCCAAGGAAATTTCTCCGCCCTCTTCCGTATATTTCATGGCATTGGAAAGCACGTTGATCAATACCTGCTGCAATTTTTCCTTGTCGCCTGTCAGCATTGGCAAATTCTGCGGATAATTTTTTTCAAATGCATGTCCGCGATTTTTTGCTTCCGTGCGCATAACATCATATACGCGGTCCAGAAAAGCAGACGCTTCAAAGGTTTCAAGCTTCCACACCATTCCGTCATTGTCAAAACGAGAAAGCGTAAGAAGATCCGATACAATTCTCGTCATACGGTCGCATTCCTCTACCGCCATGCCCAGAAACTGCTCTTTAAGCTCCACGTCCAATGTCGGATATTCCAGAACGGTTTCAACAGCACCTTTGATTCCTGTCAAGGGCGTTCGGAGTTCATGGGAAACATTCGCGACAAATTCCCTGCGCGATTTATCCAGTTCATAACGCTCTGTGATATCGTGAATCACACACATGACACCGCGCTTTTCCTCATTTTTTTCGATATAACGGAATTCCGCAAATGTAATGTCCAGAGCTTTTTCGCCAAACACAATATCCTGCACCGTACAGTTGCGGGTTTCCTTATATTTATCGGAAATACTTTTATAATCAATCTTCAAATCCGTAAGCATTTGCGAAAAACCCAAACGCTCTCCGTTTTTCATTTCCCCGTCGAACGTCAAAGAAAAAAGCATGCAGGCAGTTTTATTGACATGGATCAATCTGCCGCCGTTGTCAAATGCCAATACTGCATCGTTCAAATACATAAATAACGTTTCGAATTTCTGCCTTTCCCCCGTAATTTCATCCAGCGTGTTCTTCAAAACACCTTTCATATGATTGAACGCATTCGTCAGAATTCCGATCTCATCATCGGAATAAATCCGTATCTCATGCTCAAATTCTCCGTTTGCAATCTTCTGCACGCCTTGCGTTAAACTTTGAACAGGAGAAGTAATTGCTCTTGCCAGAAAAAAGGAAAGAATCAAAGCAACGAAAAGTCCGATAAATAATGCTTGTACCGTAATTTGCAAAATCATAAAAGAAAAGGATTTTGCCTCTTCCTGCAAATCTTTTATGTAAATAATGCATTCCGCATTTCCGCTTGAAAGCGGTACGGCATAATCAATGTAATCCGTCCAAAAATATTTTTCTGTTCCTCGTCTCCCCGCTATGGCAGAAATCATATTTTCCGTTTTTTCCAGTTCTTCGCCCAATCTGGAATCCGAACCTGCCAAAAAAGCACCATTCTGATCCAGAATATAATAATTTCTCGAACTATCAATCCCGAGCTGTCCCGAATATGCGCGCAAAATCTCCTTTTGCCGCTCCGCAAAACCTTCGGAGCCGAGAACGTAACGCAGTTCGGGGCAAAGAGAGCCGTTGGGATCAAAGGCGGCATCCATTTGTTCCAAAAAATCCTTATTATAAAAGGAATATGCACTGCTGACCAAAATTGCACAGATCGCCGTCATCAGCGTAATGGTAAAAATAACAAAGATCAGAATGATCTTATAATGCAGATTTTTATACATATCGCAACCCGTCCCCGTTATTCCTTGGGAATATAATAACCCTTGGAGCGTTTGGTTATGATATATTCCGGTTCCGCAGGAATCTTTTCGATTTTCGCACGCAAACGGGACATCGCAACATCCACCGTTCGCATTCCGCCGTAATATCCCTCATATCCCCAAACTTTAACGAGCAATTCTTCTCTTTCAAAAACTTCACCCGCATGGGAAGCCAGAAAATAGAGCAATTCATACTCTTTATTGGAAAGTTCAATATCCTTTCCGTTTTTGGTTACGCGATAATTTTTATTATCGATTTCCAGTTCGCGAATGACGATCTTATCTTCCATACTGATTTCATTCTTTACATTTTCCACAACCTCCCCCTTATATCTGCGTATATTGGCTTTGATTCGCGCCAGAAGAAGCTTGACGGAAAACGGTTTTGTTACGTAATCATCCGCTCCGATATCAAAACCCATCAGCTTATCGTCCAGATCTTCTTTTGCCGTTACCATAATAATCGGTGTCGCCAACGTTTTGCGAACCTCACGGCAAACAGAAAAGCCATCTCTCTTCGGCAACATAAGATCCAACAAAATTAAATCATAATCGCCGGTCAAGGCTTTCCGTAATCCTTCCTCGCCGTCTGCGGCAATATCACAAAGATATCCCGCCATCATCAAATTCACCTGAAGTACCTGCGAAATCTTTTTTTCATCTTCTACAACCAGAATTTTTTTCTTGCTTTCAGACATATCTATCCCTTTCAAAACCTTTCTTCTTTTTTCGTTGCATAAAATTGCAAAAACCAAGCTTTTCCGTTTCGCTGTGACGGCATGGGAGAAGCTTGGATTCATGAGCGTACTGCCCACATACCGCACTCATTATTTTTGACTCAGCATATAGGCAGCCACCAGATCAACCACCAGACCGTAGCTTTTAACGCCCTGCGGTTGATTGTGTGAGGTAATATAAGCATTGTTGACAGCTGTGGAAACCGTTGCGGCAACATTTTCCCGATATTCATCAAAAAATACGGAATATGCCGTATATTCGTTTTTCAATTCCTGCGGCATATATGCGCGCGCTTTTGCGTAAAGCTCGGAACTTGCAGAAGAAAGCTTGCTCATCAGATCGTTCAGAACATCCGCATATCCGCAATAACGGATATAAGGATCCTCACTGAGAGAGCAAACCAGAAAAGCTGTAAAATTCGCTTCGTCTTCTTTCGCGATTCCTCTTTGATGTGCCATTTCATGCGCCGCGGAACTGATCATAATAAAATCGGGATAATTCGTATTAACATTGGCTTCTCCCGTAAAAAACGTATAGACACCCGAAATATGCGTATATGTCCAGGGTTTGCTGAGTATAACGGGTTTTGTATTGGAATGCATGCGTTGAAAAGAAGGATATTTGTCACACAGCGTTCCATACGCCCGATTCAATTTTTGATTCATCTCGGAATAAGAAAACGTCATCTGTGAATAGGTTCCTTCCGGATACGAAACATAGGGCAAATCCTCTCTGATGGCGTCGATGAGTAAGATTGCTGTTTCATATAACTGTTCGGGCGACAGGTTTTCTCTTTCAAAATCCACCTTTTTTTCCACACCCTCACTGTAAAAACCCGCATTATATCCAAATACCATGACTGAAAAAACAAGCGACATGACCGAAAGAAATCCGACAAAATAACGAACACCTTCTGTAACAGAACGTTTCAAACGCTTGCACATTCCGAAGCAAATCAAAAACACCAACACGGGGGACAAAATCAGCAGAATTTCCGCCAGCGAAAAAGGAATCCATGATGTAACCGTTGCCGAAACAACACGCACAAAAGCGCCGACCGTATTATGAATACCATCAGCAAAAGCGGGATTATGTTTGATTATCCCATTCACAATCAAGGAGACAAAGAAAATGCCGAACAGTACAACGGACCAAATCGGCAAACAGTTTTTTATATTTTTCAAGAATTTTTTCATCGGTTATCCCTCTTTAAAATTTTGGTATTATACCAATTGTAACATACATTTTTCCGTTTTTCAATACTTTTATTCCAAGGAAAATCTTAAAAATTTTTAATTTTATCTTGTATCAAACCCGATTTTATGGTATACTGTTGCAGAATTTATGATATAAAGGAGTTTTTTCATGCACGAAAACCACAGAGACCGTGTCAAAAAAAGATTTCTTTCAGAAGGATTGGATTCCTTTGAACCGCACAACGTTCTGGAATTGCTTTTATTCTATGCGATTCCGCAAAAAGACACCAACGAGCTTGCGCATACCCTGATAGACCGCTTCGGATCTTTGGACAGAGTTTTCGATGCGCCGATCGAAGATCTGATGAAAGTTCCCGGAATCAAAGAACATTCCGCCACACTCATCAAAATGATCCCTGCTCTTGCCCGTCGGTATGCCATTGAGAAAAACAAGCCAGGTATTGCTCTTGATAATGTAGATGCCATGGGAAGTTATTTCGTCAGCCGCTATACCGGTGTCACGGTGGAAACTGTTTTGTTTCTGTTATTGGACAATAAATTCCATGTCATTGATTGTGTCAAAATTCATGAAGGAAGCGTGAATTCCTGCGAAATTACCATACGGAAGCTGACAGAGATCGCCATCAAAAAGCAAGCTTCCATGGTTGTTCTTGCGCACAATCACCCATCCGGTCTGGCAATTCCCTCCGCAGCCGATCTTTATACGACACAACAGCTGAAAGCGGCACTGGATTTTCTGAGCATTAAATTTCTTGCCCACATCCTTGTCGCAGGCGAAAATTATGTCAATATCCTGGATCCAAGTACTCCCTTAGCATATGAAAAAAGGTATTGATATCTTTGGGATTGCCGTAATTTCCCATCAAAAGAGAAACCCGAAAGTCTCAATGTCAAGACTTTCGGGTTTTTTCATTATTCAATATCGATTGTAACCTTTTTTCCTGTTCCGTTTGCAGCGGCTTT
>JAFQEK010000003.1 GCA_017399025.1 Clostridia bacterium | reverse complement strand
GCTCGAATTAGACAAGATTACTTGTCTTGATATTCCGTCTCAAAAAAATTCGCTCCGCCAACCTCTTTCAAAAACTCAACGGGAAATATTCAATTTACTTGATATTTCTTGTATAGCCTAATTTTGCGGGAATTTAGGTTGTATCGAAACAATGCAAACGGCGAGGTCGGTTTTGCGCAATTTCCTATGGCATAAAAAACAAAAAACACAGTTGAATCTACATCAACTGCGCTTCTGTTTTGGGGGTTTTGATAACAATTAAAATATATGTAAATTGTATAAAAAACAAATTCATGTGGGTGCCTGATGAAATCAGACACCCGTTTTGGTTGCGGAGACGGGATTTGAACCACGCGACCTTCGGGTTATGAGCCCGACGAGCTACCAAGCTGCTCCACTCCGCGATATATGGTGCCGGAAACCGGGATCGAACCGGTACAGGATGATTAGTCCCGCGGGATTTTAAGTCCCGTGCGTCTGCCAATTTCGCCATTCCGGCTTGTGGCTTTCGGTTGCCTCTCGGTTGACTGCTTATACATGATAACACATTCTTTTCGATTTGTCAATACTTTTTTGAAATTTTTTTGAAAAAATTTGTATTTTTTTATTTTGAATCCAATAAATACAAAAAAGCCGTTTTTAACCGCTTTTTTCGGGGATCAAAAGCTTTTTGGAGAACTTTTTATCGGAGAACCGGAGTCTCTCCTTCATTTTTTAAAATTTATAGTATTTATTTTTTATCATTTTAAGAAATTGGATTTCTCTTCCATATTCCGACATTTTTTTCGAAACATCACGTGTATAATAGAAATGTTCGGTAGCCAAAAAAACCCTGAGAAAGGAGTTTGCCATGGAAGAAGAAATTTATGCGGACGTTCTTTTTATCATCAATTTCAGTATGGACTTTTTATCTCTGTATATCGTCGGAAGACTTATGCATTTCCGAATGAAAGCGGGGCGCGTGATTTTAGGGGCTTCGCTCGGCGCGCTCTACGGCGTTCTGGAGCTTTTGCTCGGCGGACCGTCCTTGCTGAAAACGGCACTCACGCTTGCCGTCTTGCTCGGGATGTGCGCCGCCGCATTCGGACGGCATTCGCCCCGTACATATTTTGCAAGCACAGCTCTGACATTCGGCGTAAGCATGCTGATCGGCGGCATGATGACCTCTGCTTTTCTGAAGCTCGGCGCCAATACCTCCTATATTGAAATCGGAGGGACCATCGCAACGGTTTTCGGAGATTTACCCGTTATGCAATTTGCCGTTTTCGCTTTGCTTTCGGCGCTCGCCACATGGGGCGTAGGCAAGCTGTTCCGAAGAAAAAGAGCCATCCGTACCTGTGTTTTGCGTATGACCTTTGACGGAAAAGAAAACGAAATGACCGCGCTTGTGGACAGCGGCAATCTTCTGGAAGAACCCGTTTCAGGAACACCCGTCATCTTTCTGAAAGGAAAAGCGGCAAGAACTCTTCCTTTATATCTGCTTTGCGCCATGAAAAACGGCGCTGCTTCCCTGTCCTCGGAGAATGTCGGCAAGCTGCGTGTGATTCCCGGAAAAACAGTTACGGGAAACGGGATTTTGCTTGCAGCTGTTCCCGAAAAGCTATCCTTGCTTTCAGGCGGTGTATGGGAAAACCGCCGAGCTTTGGTTGCAGTTGATTTTTCGGATGGGGATTACGGCGGTTTTGAAGCTTTGGTACCCGAAATTTTATTTTGAAACCGAAAGGAGATTTTTTACAATGAAATGGATGATGAAGCTGCGTTTGCTCTGGGCGCGTGTTCTTTTGTGGCTGGGGATGTCCCGCGGTGTTTATTATATCGGAAAAACGGATACGCTGCCGCCGCCTCTTTCTGCTGAGGAAGAAGCGGAGCTGATTGCCAATCTGGATACGGATAAACGGTTCCGCAGCGTTCTTGTGGAACGGAATTTAAGGCTTGTGGTTTATATTGCAAAAAAATTTGAAAATACGGGCATCGGTATGGAAGACTTGATTTCTATCGGCACAATCGGACTGATGAAAGCGGCGAATACATTCCGTCCCGATAAGAATATCAAGCTTGCCACCTATGCTTCGCGCTGTATTGAAAATGAAATTCTGATGTTCATACGCAAAAGCGGCAATCTGCGTACCGAGCTTTCCATCGATGAACCGCTCTCCACAGATTATGACGGAAATGAGCTTCTCCTGTCCGATGTCCTCGGAACGGATGAAGACAGTGCCACGCGCGGACTGGAAGAGGATGAAGAAAAGAAGATCATCTACGATGCGCTGGCAACGCTTTCTCCCCGCGAAAAGGAGATTATCGAGCTTCGTTTCGGCCTTTCGGGCGGCAAGGAAATGACACAAAAGGACGTTGCAGACGTACTCGGCATCTCTCAATCCTATATTTCAAGGCTGGAAAAACGGATTTTGGCACGTTTACGGGAAGAAATCAAAGACAAAATTTAAAAATATCCGAAAAATATTCAGAAAAATATCAGAAAACCTATTGCAAAATCAAAAAAAACGTGATATAATAAGAATTACTGTGATTTATTCGGAATGTGAGGTGTAAACAATGAAAGAAGGAATCCATCCTAATTATGTCGATGCAACCGTTCGTTGCGCTTGCGGTGAAGTTATTCATACAAAGTCCACGAAAGGTGATTTCAGAGTTGAAATTTGCTCCAAATGCCATCCTTTCTTTACCGGTAAACAGAAATTCGTTGATGCCGGCGGACGTGTTGATAAATTCAAAAAGCGTCTTGAATCCAAAAGATGATGCTTGCAAAAAAGGATTCATGAGTGGGAGAACCTTTTCGGTTTTTCCCACTCTTTTTCTTTAGCCTTCTTCTGCACCGTAGTAAAAAGTCTGATGAAATTCGGATGATGGGGAAGGTGGATTTCTGTAGCAAAAAACGCCCTCTGCGCCGCCTTTCGGCGCCAGCTCCCCCGGAGCAGAGCCTTTCAATCAGATTTGTTAACAAATTGTTTGCTCATTCAAAAACCGCGAAAGAAATATCAGGGCAACAGCATTTACTTTTTCATCATTTATTTTAAAAAAGCGGGCAACGCCCGCTGGATAACGGCTTGCTTTGCAAGCTGTGTGCTCAGCCTATCCAAGTTTCGCTCGTATCGAAACAATGCAAACGGCGAGGTCGAT
>JAFQEK010000122.1 GCA_017399025.1 Clostridia bacterium | reverse complement strand
CCCGCCTTTTTGTACCATTGACCTATAAACACCACGACGATAGGCGGACAATCTCCGGGGGACATTGCCCGCTTTCGGTCAGAAGAATTTCTTTATTTCGGAAAACACCGTTTCAGGACTGCTGTTCCGCGCGAGTTTTTTCAATTCTTGCTCTGAAATAGTTGCCGACGTCCGCGGTGTAACGGAGAACGGAGGGCAAAAGTGCGGGAGGAACCTGTTTCAGAGAACCGCAGTTTTCAAAATTGAGATTGCCGCGGTAATCAATGGCAATCAGACCTTTAAGAAAACGTTCCCATTCATTTACGCCGAGATAGGGGGAGAGGTGCAAATCATCCACACCGTCGTTGTCGTGGATATGAAGCGCTTTCACACGGCTTCCCAATTTTTCCATACAGGTTTTGCCATCAAGACCGAGCAGCAGAAGGTGCCCGATATCCAGACAGAAGCCGAACAGCTCTTCTTCGGCAATGCGGTTGAACGCATCGATATAATAAATGGCTTCGTTCATATCGGAACAGCACGCCGTATAGATTTTTTTGGATTTCCAATCTTGTGTAAACATATTTTCCAGACAGCAAACCACACCGTTTTTCTTCAGAAGCGGGATAAAGGAGGTATAAAAATCAAAGTTTAACATGATTTCTTCTTCCTTTGTCAATTTCGGATAACGGTAGCTTCCGTCAAACAAAGGATGGATAATGAGATTTTTTACATTGCAGAATCCGCAAAATTCAATGGATTTTGCCATATAATCACGGAAAACCGCGTTTGCTTCGTCCGTAGCACCGCTGATATAAGAAGGCATGGGCGCATGGCACTGATCTATCGCAATATCATATTTCAGTGCTGCCGCTTTGACTTCTTTTGCGTGTTCCCAAAAATATTCATCCTCAAAATATTTGCTGTATTTTCCGGTTTTCATATCTTCCCAACCGATATCGGGGGTGATGAACGCGTATTCAATGGCTTCAATGCCTGCTTCTTTCAGTGCCGCAAAGCCGGCATCGATGCCGCCGAGTTTTTCAAAATTTTCGCGATGAAGAGAAATACTGATTTTCATAACCAAAAATCCTTTCTTGAAATTTTATGATATTTTCATTATACACGAGTTTATGGAAAAAGTCAAATGTTGTTTTGAAGAATTTTCATACTTTCATGTTATTTCGAAAAATTTCAATATTTCAGGAAAAATTCAGCTTAAAAGAACAATCTTTAATTTTTTCCCCGTTTTTTGCGCATAACGGATCACGGAAAGCGAGCCTTTGGAGATTCCGTCCCAAAAAACGATCACTTGATCTGCGTAATCCACAATTTTATGATTTCGGACAATGGGAGCAGCTTTTCCGTAACGGTGATATTCGGGCAAAATTTCCGTCAATTTCAAATGCATCTTTTTGGCATATTCCGCAGCGCAGGTATCGATACCTCTTGCGCCTCCCGTGATGATTTCATCGCAATCGGAAAGATAACTTCCAATATCGGCAACGGTTTTATTTCTTGAACCAACGATTGCAATTTTCATAAAAATCTCCTATGTGTTAAATTTGGTATACTTATATTAAGTATACTTTTGACATTATATCATAAAATCATCTTAAAATATACTTAAATTGAGTATTTTTAGGAGTTTTTTTATGAGAAATAAGCAAAACAAACATCTCGGTATCGAAATCGATCCCGAATTGCATTACAAATTACATTATATATCCAAATATTACGGACGTTCCGCAAACGGACAGATTCTTTACCTGATCAGACAGGCGATCAAAGATTTCGAAAAAAACGAGGGTGTCATCGAAATACCTAAGAAAAAGGAAGAGGAATAACAGGGGGGATTTTCCGTGCCGTGAAAAAGGGGCAGTATTTTCTGCGGTTTTTCAAAAAACTATTGAAAGAAAAGGGAAAATATGATATAATGAATCCATCTTATAGAAATAATTAAGGAGGATTTTCCCATGCCGCCTCAGGTTGCCGTGAAATTGATCTCTTCATTGGAAAGTTGTTTTCTGGATGAAAAAATCGAAAGCAAACAAGAAAAAACAGATTTTCTGATGTATCGGAACGAAAAATTATCCTTTCAGCTTGCTTGTATCAATCTTAAAAATGAAAATCCGGATCCGCCGTATTTTTATTTGCGGATGACGGGTGCTCTTGCGGATTATGTCAAAGTCAGAGAAATGGTCTGCGTTCCCAATCATTATCCCGTGGCTCCTCAAAAATACGATGAAAATTATATGCGCACGGAACCGGGTTTATATCCCAATCTGCTTCGACCGCTCCGTTACAAAGGCTATAATTACAAACGCTATATTCCCATCGAAGAAGGCTGTATCCGTTTGCCCCAGGGACAGCTTCACTCTCTTTGGCTGGATGTGGAAATTCCCGAAAATGCCGAAGTTCCCGCAGAAGCTACCTCGCTGACCCTGGCTTTGTATTGCAGAGAGTTTGAAGTGGCGAAAACGGAGGCGCACATCCGCGTTTCTTCCTTGAAGCTGCCGAAGCAGAAGCTTATTCATACGGAATGGTTTTATTGCGACTGTATCGCGGAAGCGCACCGTGCAGAGGTCTTTTCCGACCGTCATTTTGATTTGATCGAAAAATACATTGCGACCGCATTGTCAAATGGTATCAATATGATTATGATGCCTGTTTTTACACAGGAATTGGATACTTATGTCGGCGGCGAACGCCTGACTACCCAGCTTCTCGGTATTACCGTCGAAGAGGACGGAACGTATTCCTTTGACTTTTCGCTCGTGGACCGTTGGATTGATATGTGTGAGCGCCTGGGTGTCGGTTATTATGAAATTCCTCATTTCTTTACGCAATGGGGCGCAGACCATGCTCCCAAGATCATGGCAACGGTAAACGGAGAAGAGAAGCGTATTTTCGGTTGGGAAACCGATTCTATGAGCGATGAATACAGAACGTTTCTTGCCGCTTTGATTCCTGCTTTGACTGCTCACTTCAAAAAACGCGGCATTGACAGCCGTTGCTTCTTCCATATTTCCGATGAACCGAATTTGCGCCAAATCGAAAAATATCTGGCTTGTAAGGAAAGAATCGCGCCCTATCTCGAAGGGTATCACATCATCGATGCGCTTTCCGATTTCAATTTTTACGAAAAAGGTATCCTGAAAAAGCCCATTCCCAATATCAGTCATATCCAGGAATTTCTGGATCACAATATCGAAGGACTTTGGGCGTATTACTGCGGCGCGGGCGGTAAACAGGAAACCACGGATCGTTATCTCGCCATGCCCATGGCAAGAACCAGAATCCTCGGCGTACAGCTGTATCTGAATCGGATCGAAGGCTTTTTGCATTGGGGATACAATTATTATCATAATCAGTATTCTTACGATTATGTGGACGTGCTTTCCTGTACGGACGGCGATTATTTCGCACCTGCGGGAGATACTTGTCTTGTATATCCGGGGACGGATGACACGGTTTGGGAAACCATGCGTCTGAATGCGATGCGCGAGGCGATGGATGACATCCGCGCATTGGAGCTTGCGGAAGAACTTCTCGGAAGAGAAAAAACCGAAGAGCTGATTTCCGAAGGACTTTCCGAACCTCTGACATTTTTCCGCTATCCCAAAGAAGGAAAATATCTGATTGATCTCCGTGAACGCATTTTGCTTGCCGCGGAAGAAAAACTCAAATAAAACGTATTGTTAATATTTTTTGAAATTCATGATAAAACAATTGTAAACCGCAAAATTTTGTGGTAAAATATTGATTGTTTTCATAAAAATACAAATAGGAGAAAACTATGACAGCTTTTGAAAAATTCGTCTATTACGTTCTGCAAGCAAGGATGGAAAAACCCGAGCTGTATCACTCGTTTCACATCATTTCCATTCTCCTGACAATTGCGCTGACCGTATGCGCTGTAAAATTTCTGCGCGACGTAAGCGATAAAAAAATGAGGATAATCCTCTTCTTCGGCTGGCTTTTAATGGTCATCTTTGAGATTGCAAAACAGCTGAAAGGCGCCATGAGCTTCGACGGTCAGACCGTAACGTGGGCCTATAACTGGAATTATTTTCCGTTCCAATTCTGCTCGACGCCCATGTATACCCTTCCCCTCGTTGTCTTTCTGAAGGACGGCAAGGTGCGCCGCGCTGTCATGGCGTATATCGCAACCTTTTCTCTGTTTGCGGGCATTATCGTTATGATTCTTCCCACGACGGTGTTCTCCCCTCATATCATCATGAACATTCAGACCATGCTTCACCACGGCTTACAAGTCGTCATCGGCGTATGGATGGCATCGTATAACCGCCAT
>JAFQEK010000121.1 GCA_017399025.1 Clostridia bacterium | reverse complement strand
TGCGTTTTGACCTGACCGTGCCGCTTGCCCGTTATGTGGCGGCACACTACAACGATCTGGTATTTCCTTTCAAGCGTTACCAGATGAGCAAGGTCTTCCGCGGCGAACGTCCCCAGAAGGGCCGTTTCCGTGAATTTTATCAATGCGACATCGATATCATCGGCAACGAAGAGCTGAGCATTCTTTACGATGCGGAAATGCCCGCCGTTATCTATCACGTTTTCAAAAAGCTCGGTATCGGTGATTTCACCATCCGTTTGAACAACCGTAAGGTTCTCGGCGGCTTCTTCTCCTCTCTCGGTCTTTCCGATAAGATTGAAGAAATTCTGCGCACCATTGACAAGATTGAAAAAATCGGAAAAGAAAAGGTTGTTGCAGAGCTGATTGCCGCAGGCGTTCCCGAAGAACAGACCGAAACCATCATCGGCTTCATCACCATCAGCGGCGACAGAAAAGAAACCGTTGCTAAGCTCCGTGCACTCGGTGTGGAAAACGAAACCTTCGCAAACGGCGTGGACGAGCTTGAAACCGTAACCGAAGCCATGATCACCTTCGGTATGCCCGAAGAAAATTTCCGTATCGATCTTTCCATCGCAAGGGGTCTGGACTACTATACGGGCACTGTTTACGAAACCACCATCAACGGACATCCCGAATTCGGCAGCGTTTGCTCGGGCGGACGTTACGATAATCTGACCGGCTACTATACGGACAAAAAGCTTCCCGGTATCGGTATTTCCATCGGTCTCACACGTTTGTTTTCCCAGCTCCGCGATAACGGCCTGATCGCGCCCAAATCCGGCACGATTTCCGAGGTTCTCGTGGTTCCCATGGACAAAGAAACCGTTCCGTACGCTGTTTCCGTTGCCGCAAAATTCCGTGAAGCAGACATCCCCTGCGACGTTTATTACGGAGAAAAGGGTATGAAACAAAAAATGAAATACGCAGGCAAATGCGGTTTTCCTTATGCCGCTGTCATCGGCGCAAACGAGATGGAAAGCGGTACGCTTGCGCTCAAGGATCTCTTTGGTCAGAACGGTCAGAAAACCGTTACGATACAAGAAGCAATTGAAATTTTGAAAGAGAGAGAGGTTTAATTCTCATGGCAAGACTTGAAAAATCCGATAAAAGAACACATTATTGCGGTGAGCTCCGCAGAGAAAACATCGGCGAAGCCGTATGTCTGATGGGTTGGGTACAGCGCGCAAGAGACCTTGGCGGTATCATCTTCATCGACTTGCGCGACAGAACCGGTCTGGTTCAGCTCGCTTTTGACGACACCACCGACCGCGCCGTTTTTGAAGAAGCATTCCGTACCCGTTCGGAATACGTTGTCGTTGCAAAAGGCACCGTCCGCGAAAGAAGCTCGATCAACAAACAAATTCCCACAGGTGAAATTGAAATTTCCGTTACGGAATACAAAATCCTTTCCGTTGCCGAAACCACACCCTTTGAAATCAACGATGCCGTTAAGGTTCGTGATGAAATCGCACTCAAATACCGTTATCTCGACCTGCGCCGTCCTTCCTTGCAGAACAATATCATCATGCGCCATGAAATTGCGCGTGTAACCAGAGAATATTATTATGAAAACGGCTTCATCGAAATCGAAACGCCTATGATGATGAAAGCTACCCCCGAAGGCGCGCGCGACTACCTCGGTCCCTCCAGAATCCACCACGGTTGTGTATACGCGCTTCCTCAATCTCCCCAGATTTATAAGCAGCTCCTTATGCTTTCCGGCTTTGACCGTTACATCCAGCTTGCCCGCTGCTTCCGTGACGAAGACCTGCGCGCAGACCGTCAGCCCGAATTCACACAGATCGACCTTGAAATGTCGTTCGTTGACGAAAATGATATCATGGAAATGAACGAAGGTTTCATCGCAAGACTTTTCAAGGAAATCCTGAACGTGGATATTCCCCTTCCCCTTCCCCGTCTGACCTTCAAGGAAGCGATGGAACGCTACGGCTCCGATAAACCCGACACTCGTTTCGGCATGGAAATCACCGATATTTCCGAACTTGTAAAGAACAGCGGCTTCTCCGTATTCTCCGGTGCGGTTGCAAACGGCGGTTCCGTACGCGCGATCGTTGCTAAGGGCGCGGCTTCCAAGCTGACCAGAAAAGAAATCGACAAGCTGACCGAGCATGCAAGAGGCATTGGTGCGAAGGGTCTTGCTTACATCCGTTACGTTGACGCGAAACCGAACTGCTCTTTTGCTAAATTCATGGCAGAAGGCGAACTCGAAGCCATCATGGAAAAACTCGATTGCCGCCGCGGCGACGTTGCTCTGATCGTTGCCGACAAGGATAAGGTTACACTTCCCACACTCGGCGCGCTCCGTCTGATCGTCGGTAAACAGCTTGACATCATTCCCGCAGGCTACAACTTCCTCTGGATCACCGAATTTCCCTTCTTTGAATGGGACGAAGAAACCCAAACCTGGGCGGCTATGCACCATCCCTTCACCATGCCCCTTGACGAATGCCTGGAATACATTGACACCGATCCCGGCTCCGTACGCGCAAAAGCTTACGACCTCGTTCTCAACGGTGTTGAAATTTCCTCCGGCTCCATCCGTATCACCGATTTCGAGCTTCAGCAGAAGATGTTCCGCCGTCTTGGTCTTACCGACGAGGATATTCAGAAGAAGTTCGGTTTCCTTGTTGACGCTTACCGTTACGGCGCTCCTCCTCACGGCGGCGCGGCGCTCGGTCTTGACCGTCTTGCGATGATCATGTGCGGCGCTGACAGTCTGCGCGATGTCGTTGCTTTCCCGAAGGTACAGAACGCTTCCGAGCTGATGTCCGGTTGCCCTGCTCCCGCTGAACCCAAGGCGCTTGCCGATCTTTCCATTGCGATTATCGAAAAAGACTGATCGTTTCTCTTTCAGATTTCACGGAATATACGTTCCTTGAAATAAATTCAATTTCATTACATCAAAGAAAGGTTTTCAAAAATGGATTTCGAAGTATTTCTTACAAATCTTTGGAACGGTCTTTTGGATTTTGCTCTTGCTTACGGCTTCAAAATTCTCGGAACCCTTCTGATTCTTCTGATCGGTCCCATCGTAATCAAATGCATCATCAAAGCGATCTCCAAAGGCAAAAAATTCCAAAAGCTTGACCGCAACACCCAGACACTTATCATTGACATCGTCAAGGTTGTGCTTTACGTGATTCTCGCCGCTATCATCACCGCAAACATCGGTGTGGAAGCCGCAACCATTGCCGCTGTGATCGCTTCCTGCGGTCTTGCCATCGGTCTTGCCTTGCAGGGCAGTCTTTCCAACTTCGCCGGCGGTATCATGATTCTCGTTTTCAAGCCCTTCCACATCGGCGATTGCATTGAAACGGGCTCTTACATCGGTACGGTTACCGACATCGGTATTTTCTACACCTCCATCACCACCTTTGACAACAAGGTCGTTACCATCCCCAACGGTACGCTTTCCAACTCCTCCGTTGTGGATTACAGCGCAAAAGATCTTCGCCGTGTAGACCTCAAAATCAGAATCGCTTTGGATTCCGATATTGAACTTGCAAAAGAAACGCTTCACGATCTCGCAGACATGCACGAGCTCGTCATTCACGAGGATCCCGATCATCCCGTTTTCGTCCGCATCGGCGAACAGACGGAGGATGCGCTTGTGATCTATTTCCGTACATGGGTAAAAACCGCTGATTACTGGACCGTTTACTTTGATCTTCTGGAAGCTTCCAAGCAGATCTTCGACAGCCGCGGTATTTCCATTCCTTATCAGCAGCTTGACGTACATATCAATAACAGCAATCAAAACACGGAAAAATAAGCTTTTCCATAAATTCGGCAGAGGAATTTTATCTGTTGTCCTTAACGGAGAATTTGCCGGTACAAAATTTCGGCAGAGAACTTGTTTTCTCTGCCGATTTGTGCTATAATGGGATGAGTGATGAAAATGGATAACAAAAAAGAATTTCCGAAAAGAAAAGATATTCGCCTAAAGAATTATGATTATAGTTCTCCCGGTGCATATTTTGTAACCATCTGTACGGAAAACAGAAAGAATTACTTTTGGAACGGATCAATT
>JAFQEK010000120.1 GCA_017399025.1 Clostridia bacterium | reverse complement strand
TGCAATTCTTCTTTATTCATAAAATAACGTCTCGTTTCTTCATTATTTAACTGCCTTTATCGTATAGGTTGCTCCCCAATGATTCAACACCGTAACGGAAGAGAATCCAGCTTCGAGCAATGCCTCAGCTTCGTGTTTTACTGTAAGAGGGGTATCGTAATGATAAAATGCATCGTCCGTAATGCATTGTTCTGTTTTTAAGGCGATTAGATTTTTTCGATGCATTTGTTCTTCTTCATCGGAAAAAGCGAAATAATCCGTCAGTATAAAATAACCGCCGTCTTTCAAAGCGGAGTGGAGCTTGGAATAGAGCGGAATTTTCTCTTCTTTCGTAAAATGATGCAGACTTTCCACCGATACAGCGGCATCGAACACATTTTCATCAAACGGAACGTCAAAATATGAACCGAAAATCAAAGTAATATCTTTATCGGTAAATTTCTTTTTGAGGGCAGATAACATGCCTTTCGATAAATCAATTCCCGTTATTTTTGCCGTGGGACATAATAAAAAGTATTCTTCCAGTTCCAATCCCGTACCGCAACCCAAATCGAGAATACGGCTATTTTCAGCCATGGGTAACATTTTGGCTGTAAAAGGGTAGAATTCGGTTGAGGATTCAATTTCCGTCATCATATGTTGATCGTATCCAACCAATCTGTTTTCAAAAAAATCACTCATTTTTTCAAGCATAACCGTGCTCCTTTCATTTTCTGTGTTTTCTCTATATTATATCACGGTATGGAGAGATCTTCAATGAGATTTTAAAAGATTATGGTAAGGAAGATAAATATTTTGCAAATAAAAAGCGTGTGCAACGCCCACTGTTTAAACATATGCTTTTCAACACGCCGTCATCCATTTTCAGAACAACGTCTGCTTTTTCTGCGATTTCGGCGGCGTGTGTGATGACAATCACACATTTGTCATATTTGTGAGCGAGCTCAACGAGTATACGGATGACGTTCATGGTGTTTTCATTGTCGAGATTTCCCGTTGGTTCGTCTGCAAGAATGAGTTCGGGATCAGCTGCAATTGCGCGGGCAACCGCGATTCTTTGCTGTTCACCGCCGGAAAACTGCGTGCTGCGCTTTTTGAATTGTTCTTTTTTTATGCCGACCAGCGAGAGCATTTCTTCGGCTTTTGCGCGCTTATCGCCCTTATATCCCGCAAGCTCCAGAGAAAGCTCCACATTTTCCACGGCAGTCAGCTGGGGGAGCAGATAGTAGCTTTGGAAGACCATACCAATATGCTCGCGCCGAAATTTATCGCGGTCAAGATTCCGCAGATTTTCTCCATAATACAAGATTTCTCCACTTTTCGGTACGTCCAGCCCCGCAATCAAAGACATCAGCGTGGATTTCCCGCTTCCCGAACGTCCGACAATCGCGTAAACGACACCCTTTTCAAAGACGGCAGAGGCTTCCTTCAAAGCGTGGACTTTTCCTGCTTTGGTGATATAATCGTAAGATAAATGCTTTAATTCTAAAAATTCCATCATTTTTCCTCCTTTGGATATACCGATCCGATACGCTCAAAATAAAAATTTTCGTCCGTAATGGAAAATTCAGAATACAATTTGTGGTAATCTTCCATGGAAACAAGCATATCGCTCCCCGAACAGTAAGGATTTTCTTCATAGGTCCCGACAATATGAACGTAAGCTTTTTCGGGCAGACTTGCGTTGCCTAACATATGAGCATCTTTGGAAAGAGAAACGTAACCGTTCAAATCGTACGGTGTCAGATAGATAATCCCATTGTTCGTTTGACTCATATCAAAATCCTTGCTTACGAAAACGCAGATTCCATTAACGAGCACATCATTGAATAGATTTGTTTTTACGGCACTCATATCTGTAATACCAACCACACTTATCGGTTCACGGCGCTTGCCTTCCAAAATATTCTGCAGATTGCTTCCGATGTTATAATACAAATGCTTGCTGACACCGATCTCATCCACGTTCGGTATGCGTGCATAGTTGATCATTACGTTTGGCAATGAAATCTCGGATTCCTCGATGGATATCTCCAATCGGATTTTCTGTTCCAACGGCTTTGTCAAACTCGAAATTGCATCGGAGCCTATGTTTTCAATCTTTTCTGAAAGTTCGGCACTTGATAAAACGGATTCATTGACATAACCGCAAACGCCATCTGCCGCCATATAACCAACACCGCAACCGATCAGTGCTGAAACGAAAACAATGGCAATCAATTCAATTGCAAACATAAGGGATATCTTATATCGGCTCATACCAAGCGCCAGAAGCAACTCTTGCTCTCGTTTTCTCGCATGACAAAGATAAATCGTGAAAAACACGAGAACCCCTAAGCCAACAGCAAGAACAGTAAAGAAAACGAGCATGGCAATCGCCGTAATGTTTTGAAGCTCTCCATTCAAGGTGTCATAAGAACTGTTGTTGAATATAAGATCTGCTTCACGGAAGTCCAAACCATTTTCCTTCGTCCGTAAAACGAACGGTTCGAACGATTGTCTATCCTTCAACACAAAATCGGCGCGTTCAATGAGTAGCTCTGAGGTCGGTGTATAAAGTTCCGCAACGAGCGTTGCATAATCCAATTCCGCAACAGCAAGAGGAATATATACGGGATAATCCATTTCATTGGGAGAAAGAGCGTTTGTCTCATAAATACCAACAACTCCGCTTTCCAAATAGATATACTCACCGTAATCGTTGCGGTAATACCGTCTGATCAGTATATCTCCAACGGAAATCCCGTATTTTTCGGCAAACCACCAAGGGATCACAACCTCGGCGCTTTCACCCACATAACCTTTTTGGGTAATACCCGTGCCATCCCTCATCGTACATTCTCCCGAAAAGAAAGACGGAACAAGATAAAGATTTTCTACGGCAACGAGTTTTGCACCGATTTCATCCATCCATGCGGCAGGTGCATTTTTGCTCTCGGTTTTTTTGGGAAGCTTTTGCATATACGCACCGCCGAGAATCACGCCGTTATTTTCCGACATGGATACGTTATAAGAAAGAATTTCCGTTCCGTCCGCGCAGTATCCGATATCCCGAAGGCTTAAGGAATCTTTCTTTCTCGGAACAAGCGAAGCGACGAAAATATAGCTTTCATCCAAAGCTTCTTTGGCATTTGCACACGCGCCATATACAAAAAGAGAAGCGGAAATGGATAACGCAATGAAAAATACGATGGAAAAATAAAGAAGCGTTCGCAGGGGCAAACGAACCAAATTGCGAAAAGCAAATTTCAAAACAGTCATTCTTTGCCTCCTACTCCCGACAAAGCGTTGATTTTACTGATATATATAAAGACAATACCGAAAATCAGAAGCAAAATCAAGACTGCCGCCAATGCGGAAAATACGGCGCTCGGCAGGATATACCGAATAAACAGAAATGAGAAATCCTCCAATTTTTCGATTGTGGCAGATTGCGCTCCGTTTCCAAGCAAAAAGAAATCTGCGCTTTCATGTGTGATCTTTGCCGAAAATTCCGCTTCATACAAGTAATTTGAAATCGGAAGAGCCAAAAGCGCGACCGCGCCCATCAAAAGAAAAATACCGCACACGAAGGCTAAAAAGGTCAGAATACAAATTTCAGCAAAAAATGAGAGCGCAACGCGATTTCGTTTCTGTCCGAGCGCAGTCAGAACGGCAAGCTCACGATGTCTTGCTTTCATATTGAAAAGCGAAGAAAGCGCAAAAATAAGAAAGCCCAGAACCGAAACGCCGACGAGAAGTAGGGTAATGATTTCTGAAAGACGAGCGGAAGGGGAAGACGCTGCATCGGAAAGATACGGAGAAAGCAGAATATTTTCTGAAAAACCGATTTCATTTATTTTTTCTTCCAAAATTTTTATATCACTCATGTTTTCCATATAAAAATAAAGTTTATCGGGAATAACGGACGGAATTTCAAAGCAATCTCCGTTTTCGTTTCTCAAGCCGTATGCGAGAAGATAGGGATCTCTTGACAGAGCGGGCAAGGTGGAGATGGGAATATAGACCTTATTTTCATTGATCTCGCTCGGAGTGGAAGCAGAAAGACTATTATCTTCTCTGTTTTCATAAATACCGCCGATGATATATTCATAAGGTACATATTCCGAACTGAATCCCAAATATGCGCTGACGGCAGCTTCTTCCTCTTCAAAAACGGAAAACGGATCCAGTTTCACTCTGTCTCCGAGCTTCAATCCGTTTTTCTCCGCAACAACTGAAGAAATCACGATCTTATTCGCGCCGGCTTCATTATTCTTTTCGGTAATCACGGTACCTTCGGTCATCTCGAGCACACCGCTGTAGACCTCCGGTAAAATATCCATGGAGGTTACCGCACAAAGCGAAAAGCCCTCGTGATATTCCACCTTCTGTGTACCGGGCGGATAATATACCCTTTCGGAATCGAACCGCTCTCGAAGATATTCTCCTTTGCCAAGATATGTGATATCCCAAAAAGAAACCTTGCGCTCCATGGCGGCGGCAATTTTTGCGATACTTTCGGCATTTTGACTCAGATATTCTGCTGCTTCATAAGTAAAAAACGGTTCATAGGACTCGTTCGTAACGTGAACCGAGCCGTCGAGCGGACCGAAAAAGCGTTTTCGATTATCCTCGCAGAGCCGAACAGTCAAAATTCCGAACATGGAGAGAAAGAGAATGGCAAACGCAATGGAAAAGGTCAGAAAACTCCGCGTTTTCAGTCGTAGGATATTACGTAAGGCGTATCGCATAAAATTTCCTCCCAATCCGCACCGACAAGGCAATTTTTTCCTCCCTTACAAGAGGCATCTTGCTTCGGACATAAAACGTAAATATAAAAATAGGGATAAACCTTGCAAAATTCGCATTGAACGACCAAACGATGATAAAGACACCCGTTTTCTTTTAGCTTCGGATTCCCATTTTGAACCTGAATTTTTGAATAAGAAATTACATGCGGTTCAAGATGTGTTTCAAAACCGCAATTTCCGTAATAACAGGAAACCTGATGGTAAACGGTTACCGTCTCGTCCGCAAGAGGATCGGGCATATTCCGATACCGCAAATCGTGTTCGCAGTTTTCATTATAAAAAAGAGTGCTGTACTTCGCTCGAAATGTTTCGTCAAAGGCGGAAAGATCGAGAATTTTATCTCTCCGGGCGCATGAGCAAAGAGACATAAAAGAAAGAAAAATCAAAATAAAACAATATATTTTTTTCATGAGCAACACCTTGTTTTTATGTTATGGAAAATTGCGCAATCGGCTTCCGCCGTCGAGCCGGCATCAGAGTTTGAGGTAATCTACGATACGGTAGCAGTTTCCTGCGGGCGTTGCCCGCTTTACGGCTCAAAATCCTTTGCGGTATATTCTTTTGCGAGAATACGTTCAAGATACCCTTCGGGGAATGGAACATTATGCTCTTGACCGCTTTGATGGAATTTTACACTTTTCAAAAGCGGAAAATATTCCATATCATTCAAAAGCTCCATCGGAAAATCTCCTACCCAATCTTCTTCAAAAAAATCAGAATACGCGTATGAAGAACTACCGCGGTAAGCACCCCACTCTATATTGTGATAAGTAAATATTATATAGGGCTCCAATTTATCCACGCCGCCATTGTCCATGGTTGGATGGTATGCAATTTGAACGTATCCAATCTGCGAAAGATCCTTCTCGCTGTAAGAACCGCCGAATTCCTTTTTCAGTGCGGCGTCAAGAAATGGATTGGAAACCGTAATCGGCGCCCCGGAATAGCATGCGGAAACATCAAAATCCACTTTGTAGTTTTCTTTATAGGATTTGATCGGTTCGACAGAAGCGTATTTCGCTATCTGAAAAACACCTTGCTTTTTATAAAAAAGTTCTATCGGTACATAGCAGACCACGGGAGATTCCATCGGTTCATATAAATAACCTACGGCATTGCCGTTTTGTATGACTTCCCCCTTAAAATCAACGATATATTTGGGATCGATGTATACGGAAAGCGGATGGTCGCTCGTGAACGTGATTTTGACGGTGTCTTTTTCGGGAATCAGCTCTGCCAATGCCGTTGCCTTGGGTGTAGCTTCCTTGAAATAGTTTTCCCATGCCTCCCACTGTTCGCTTCGGTTTTCGGCAACGGTTTTGCAGGATTCCACAATTGCGTTTGCTTGTGAAATCGCTTCCTCGGAAAGCGTAAATTCACCCGTATAATCGGGATATTTTTCTTTCAGACTCAAAAGTTCAAGCGCATATTCTGTCAGCTTCGTATCAATATCCGTGAAAGAAAGCGCGGAAGGATACCAGACTTCAACGGGCTTATCCAAAAGATAAGAAAGAGTATTTTGATATTGATTGATTATCGTATCATCCTTCGGAAACAAGGTGAAATCACTGTTCTTCAAAAGAGAAAACGCATGGAAAAGAATCTTCTCATACGGTGCGATAAAGGCTTCCCTGCTGACTGTTTTATAAAAGCCTTCCGCCAAATCGCTGACAGCATAATTTTTTACAACACCGGAAACGTGTGTACTTGCAATCCTCGCATAAAACGAAATGCCCGAAAGCGCGCGGAAATATTCGTATTCATAAGTACCGGATTTATAACCGAATCTTCTTGCGCAAGCATCGAAATCGAGCTTTTCTGCCGTATATTTTCCTTCTGAAAGATCAATGGCGGGATATTCCCAACCGCTCGGAGCAATCGGTTTTTCCGGTTGAACCTGTGGTAAAGAGGAAGAACTTTCCGTTGCGCTTGACGTGCTTTCCGACGTACTTGAGATACTGCTTGATGTACTGCTTGCTTTCGTTTCATAGATCAAAGAATCTTCAGGTGTTGAATTGCTGCACGCCGTTAAAGATAAAGTTGCGGCACCAATCAAAATGGCTGCGATAATTTTTTTCATAAAAAACTGCTCCTTTCAAAATTTTTTATAAATTAACGCGAGTTCGATGAAGAACAGAACGGTAAACGGGAATTTAGCGTGTTGATATCTGTTCGTTGTAGTTTCAAAATTTAATTTAACACGAGTTCGATGAAAAATAGAACCGTAAAGTACAAGACCTCATCCGTCTTGCCTTCCCCATCATTGATCAGCCTTTTTATTGCAGTGCAGGGAAAGGCTTTTGAGAATCTTATTTGGGTCTTCGTCCGCAAACCTCGCATTCAAGATAGGACGTTCCCGGTTTATAAATATATTTGTGATGCTCGCTGTATTCCTCTTTGCAGCCGCTTTTACTGCAGGAATAATAATGTTTATTGGCATCGGTTCCGTTCAGAACGGTAAAATCGTGTTCATGCGGTTCAACCGCAGATTCTGATTCCTGCGGTCTGGTCAAGGGATCGAGTTCTTGTGTACTTTGTATATCGGGGTTTTTGAAAAAGGGATTCTCAGATATGACGGAAGAAATCGTTTCAAAAAATTCCGTAACGGATTCTTTTAGCATGGGCGCCGTTATGGAACAGCCTGCAACGATGAGTATTGCTGCAGCGATTCCCGCCAAACGCTTTCCTGCAATATTGAAATATTTGGAATACGGAAATTTTTTTCCTTTTTTTAAGCGTTCGATATCATACAGATATTTCTCGGAATATCGAATCTCATTTTCTGTTTTCGGATGCTTGTCTACGTACGTTTGATCGCTTAATTTTAAGGCTTCTTTCAAACGCATTTTTCCGGATAATTCATTGTCTTTCATTCAGATTCCTTTCCTCTAACATTTTCAGCAGTTTGATACGGCCGCGGGACAATCTTGCCCTTACGGTAACTTCTTTTAATTTTAAGAGCTTTGAAATTTCTTTTACGCTGCGCTCGTGAAGATAAAAATAGTTCAAAACATCGCTGTATATTTCATCAAGAGAATTGATGCATTCGCAAATAATTGCAACGTCCGATTTAGCACAGATATCAAAAAGCAAATTTTCATAATCGCAGTCTTCAGTCAAATCTGCAAGTTCCTCACCGCATTGGTGCTTTTTCATCTTTTCTTTTTTATGATAAAACGTAATTGAGCGATTTTTGGCGATTCGCAATATATATGCCCGTATGGAAGCATCGTTTTTCGTGCGGTAAAATGCAATGTTTTCAGCAACGGCAAGCCAGGTTTCTTGCATAATATCTTCTGTATCCTGCTGATTTTTTATCAAACCATATATCCGTTTGAAAACGTCATCCGCATATTGATCGTATATTTTCTGAAATTTTATCCTATCATGTTCGTCATCAATCAAAGTGAGACAGAATACTGGCATCTGTGTACATCCCTCCATAGTTTCCGCGTGATATTCTCATGAATTTGATTATATCATGAAGGAAATCAGCCGTCAATTTTTATGTAGTGATTAATCTTTCTATATGCTTACTCTGAAATAAAAGGCAAAATGATACAAGAATTTTCATTTGTTTACAATTTGTTCATAATATTGTCGGGAATCTGTGAATGCGAGAGAGAAAGATTTATTTTTGATAGTGTATTTTGCACAAATAAAAAATAATAATCTTAGAATTTTTGTGTATAGCGTAAAATGTTCGGCTGTGATATAATGAGTAAAGAGAAAATCGTTTCCGTTTTCGATTCTTTGGACGAAAACGAGTGTGATAAATCAATGATAGCCGATGACATGGAGGATTTTGTCATGAAAAATCATTACGAGCTGATTAAGCAATATTTTTTCCAAACGTTTGATCCTTCTTTGAAAAGGGATGATCTCGTGAATGATCCGATCCGTTTACCGATGTATCTTTCGACGGCGGGTTCGGATCAAGGTTTGACGGACGGTGCGGAATTTGCTTCTGCTTTGGTCGCTTTTACACTTGCCTATTATCTGGAAGGTTCGCCGCGTTATCATGATCCCGAACTTTTGGAGCGTGCATATAAAGGACTTTGCCATTATGAGCTTTATATGCACGAGGATGGCTCGGATGATCTTTTGAGCACCAATTTCCACGATCCTGCACAGACGGGATTTCATGTCCATTCCATTTATCTTGTAACGGAACTGATCGCGCATTTGACCGGGCATACGCCTGTGGAAGATAAGCTTTTTGAAAAGATTAAGGAGATTCTTCGCAAAAACGGACACGCAATGGCAACGCTCGGATTTCATACACCCAATCACCGTTGGGTGATTTGCAGCGGTCTTGCCATTGCTTACCGTTATACGGGTGAGCAGGAATTTCTGGATGCCATCGAGGAATTTCTGGCGGAAGGCATTGACTGCGATGAATACGGCGAATATGCGGAGCGTTCTACGGGATGTTACAATAATATCTGCAATTATTCGTTCATGGTTATGGGATATATGCTGAACAGGGAAGAGTTCTTTGAATATCCCCGACGCAATATCCGATTGATGTATCATTTTATTGAACCCGATGGTACGGTTAATACATTGAATTCCACCCGTTGGGATAATAACGGCGGTTACAGCATTGCACCGTATTATCCGCATTACGTGTTGCTCGGTTTGCTTGACAGAAATCCCGAATTTGCTTATATGGCAGATTGGATTTATGAAAAATACGGAAACTTCGTTTTGGGAGACCGCCTGCCGTTTCTGCTCACGTATCTGACACTTCATCCCGAAATTGCGCAGAGATATTCCGAAATTACACCCCGTGAGCCTGAAAAAGATCAGAGCATCTTCTTGCCGAACAGCCGTTATGCAAGAGTTTATAAACCCCAACACAATCTGACCATGACAACTCTCTGTACCCGCGGCCCCGTCTTTTTCCAGATGAATTACGGTTCATCCATACTTCAAGTACGGTTTGCAGGTTCGTTTTTCGGCGATCGTCATTCACAATTTCGCGCAAGCAGCATTGTGCCGACGGAAGACGGCTATAAACTGATTTGCGATGCCAATGCAGGCTACCGTACACGGCTTACCGAGAAACCCGAAACCTCCGATTGGTGGAAGATGGATCATTCGGGACGTAAAACCATCAACGTACAGAATTTTCATACGGAAATCACGGTACACATTCTGGAGGATGGTGTAACGTTTGATATCGAAACTTCCGGTTGTGAACGGATTCCCACAAAATTGGAATTTTCGATGTCTCCTGGCGGAAAATTCTATACGAGAAGCATTATGACACAGCCGAAAGCGGGAGATTATTTTTTCCTTGCGGATGAAAATGCAAAATATTTCGTGGATGGCGTTCGCTATTTTGAAATTGAAGGAGGATTCTTCGAGCATTGGAACGCAGAGCATATGCGCGGTTCCGTTCCCGTGAATCCGAGTAAATTCACGGTTGCAATGACGACCGTTACGCCGCAGAAATCCACCGTTACCGTTCGTGCGAAAACTTTGTTGTGAGTGGAAGAAACGGTATATCTTGATATAAAAAGCTACGGGACATCCGAAGATATTTGCCGTAGCTTTTTTGATAGTATTGATTTTAGGGTTTATGCGTGAATGATAACTGCCTCTCATTGAAATTTTTCCGCAGGGCAAGGATATGCCGTTGTAATTGCAGAGCGCAAATATGATTGAACTTCTGGATTTTTTGAAAATCAGAAAAGTTCCTGTTCTTCCCCTGTCCAGTGTTCAAAATATTCGACACCGCGCCATTTGCCTTCAATGAACGCTCGATGAGAGGTTTCGATGTTTGCCCACTCATCAAGACGGGAGAGATTATATGCGCGCCAGTCGGAGAAAAATCGGTTAATCGATTCGGGATTGTATTCATCTCGAAGCATGGCTGCGCGTTTGAGCCGTACATAACGGATGGAGAGGCGGTTCTTTTCCACACGCCACAGACGAAGCGGATCACCCTTCACTGCTTCTGCCGCGCGGTCGAACAGTGTATCATATTGATCCAATAATTCTTCACGGAGAAATCCATGTGTGGGATGATCGTTGAAGCCGACATGGATATTTTCTTTTTCAGCCGTATCACAGACAAGATTCAGATATTCCGTGAGCGCGGGAGCAGCGGCACCGTAAAAATATTCCATAAATTCACGCTTATGTTTTTCAATATCGCACCACGGATCCCAAAGCAGTTTGGAAATCAGATACAGCCGAAGTTCGTTAAAATCAACACCACCTCGGGAAGCACCGTTTGCCTGTTCGAAAATACCTCGCACGTTATTATTTACCATCGTTTGAATGTTTGGCTGAAGCACGCGCCAGTTTGGATGCGGTGTCGGATAATGTGCAAAACAGGTCGTATAATCCCAGATATACATACGGTCGCAAATTTTACCCCAATTACGTAAATCCGTGATGAAGTTTGCCTTGGAACCGTCGGGACGGATAACGTTACGGGTCTCATCATTGCACGTTTCAAACGGATGTGCAAAGCAGGCTTCGATTGAGCAAAGACGGACACAAACATTCTTACGGTTTCTGACGTATTTGGGAGCAGGGCGAGTATAATTGTAGGCAAGTGTATCGAAAATCACGTTCGGAAATTCGTTTTCGAGTTCTTCCGCAATGCGGTTGACAAAACGTAGGAGTGTACCCGAGGGAGATCCTTCTTCGCGGTCAACGGCAAGACAGTTTTCGCATTGGCAATTGCCGTGCCAGTCATTCTGTGAAATGGAAATGATACGCGCTTCGGGATGTTCGGTCAGAGCCTTTCTGACGGCATTCACACAAATTTCATATACTTCTGGATTGGTCAGACAAAGCTGAGTTCTGCCACCATCACGAACCACGCGATGACCGTTGATCAGAGAATAATATTCGGGATGTTCTTTTCCGTAAACGGATGTCGGAACCATTTTTTCAAAGGTATGTACGAACCACGCATACGGCATATATCCGCCCATACGTACGGGAATTTTATGATGCGCGCCGTTGAATCGGCAACGAACCGAAAAACGAGGATTCTGCACGGCATCGGCGTAATTGTGTTCCCGATATTCAATACGTGGGACTTGTCTGATATCATAATCACCGATTGTCAAATCGGGAACCGTTGGAATTTTCTCACAGTTATGCGTAAAGAAACGGCATCCCAAGGATTCGAGAAATTCATAAACGCCGTAGATGACACCACGGTTGCCTCCGGTAATACGCAGATGATCGCCATCGGTTACAATGCGAAAGCCGTCCTCGCCGAGATCGGAAGTATCTATGCCTGTAATATTTCCGATATAAATACCGGGTAAAGAAGTTTTGCTTTCTTCGATCGGAAATGAAGCGGAAGTGATTCGGTCGAGATAGTAGCGAAGCTCCTTTGCCGCATAAAGTGCCGTACTGTCACGGTCGGATAATTGTTCTGCCGACAGATAAATGGAAATGAGAGGGGTTCTGTTTTGCACGAGAATCATAAGAGAGCTCCTTTCGTTTTTCAATTACAATTCATTTTTAACTCTTTTTGTAAGATATTGTATCTGTTATTATATCACAAATTCATTTTTTTGTCAAACTTGCTTTTTTATGAAAACATGATGCAATCAAAGGTAAAGAGAGAATATAGAGAATTTGTAAAGACAGAGCGATAAGACAAAATTTGTGAGAAGGTTTTATTGCTTATGAATGAATTTTTCAATCAAAAAGTATATGATTTATTGTGTACGATTCTGCAAGGCAAAGTGTTTACATGTGAAAAACTTGATCTTTGTGTTACAAGAGTGCAGGATGTTGCTGTACCGTCCGAAAAAGGAATCCTCGGACCTTGAAGGATCAAAGTCCGAGGAGGATATATCTTACGAGCCATATTACGGCCCGTCAAATTCGGGATTATAAGCGTAATAGTTTTTCGGGTTGACTTTATCTTGCGCGATGCGGAGTGCATCACCGAAATTACTGTTTCAAACAAAAGTTTGATTGACGGCAGACAAATCATATGATATAATGAAAAAAACGATACGGAAAGGAGCATACAAAAATGTTTTGCACTGAAAAAGAGATCGGCTCTTTGCGGATTATGGTAATATTATATCATCAGTAAAGTGGGCAAAGGTAAGGGACAAAAGTCGATCACTTCCAGTACGAGAAATTTTGAAATAAATAAGGAAAGACCATGAGAAATAAAGTAATAAAATCAATACAAGAAAATAGGATTATAACAATTGTGAGAGGTATTGAGGCTGACAGGCTGATTCCTCTTGCTGAGGCAATGTATGGGGATACGTCTTCTTGAAATAACATACAGCGCAAACGGAAGCACAAGCGATGAAGACACGGCAAAAAACATTGAGATGCTTTCCGGGCATTTTGAAGGCAGAATGTTTATCGGTGCCGGAACGGTGTTGACAGAAAAACAGGTAGAGCTTACAAAAAAAGCAGGTGGACTGTTTATTATTTCGCCAGATACATATGAAAATGTTATAAAGAAAACACGGGAGTTCGGTATGGTTTCCATACCGGGCGCACTTACGCCAACCGAAATACAGAATGCTCATCGATACGGAGCAGATTTTGTAAAGCTCTTTCCCATAACAAGTATGGGATCTGCATATATCAAGGCTGTAAAAGCTCCTCTTTCGCATATTCAATTTCTGGCTGTCGGAGGAATTGATGAAAATAATATGTCAGAGTACCTGAGGGCAGGCGTATGCGGTTTTGGTATTGGCTCCAATATTGTGGATAAAAAACTTGTTGAGGCAGGCGATTTTGCTGCAATAACCGAGCTTGCAAAGAAGTACACAAGTGTGATTGCAAAAGCAGTACGTACATAGCCGCTTATTTATATTTTTCTTTACAGAATTCCCCAAAATCAGGCGTTTTCCATGATTGATTATATCCCGTAAAGCCTTGATCCTGCGGTGTGCGATAGTCGGGAAGATTATCTCTCTTTGTAAACACCTCACGAATTGCCTGTAAATATTTATAACCGAATTTATGACTGGGCGCAACAAAATGTCCTTCGTCCCACTCATTCCAGTTGTCGATCATAATGATCTTCTTACCCCACGCGCCATCGGGAAGTGCATCGGAAATTTCTTTCATACCTTCCAGAACACGTCTGAAATTTTCGGGGCTGAGATACCATCGTTTTTCCTTATAAAAAGGATAACTGCTGATTGCACGCCATCGTTCAGTATGGCGTGGTGTGGCATCAGCGAAGCAAGACGCTGTCGGAATAAATCTCATCGGATCGTTTTCGAGTCTTTGCTGATAGAGTTCACATTGCTTTTTTACAATATCATCTTCGTCGTTATAATAATCAACGGGTGCTCTGTAACCGGAATTATAGCCGAATCTGAAATCAAATCCGCGTTCGACGGCATCTTCACAAGCCTGTTTTGTCAGCTCGGTATTGCATGGTGCAAACACCATGCCGTCAAATCCATGCGCACGGCAATATTCACGGCAGGCATCAAACGTTGCTTTCTGACGCTCGGCACTTGAGAAACATTCTTCTGCCAAACGCTTGGGGTTGAAGAAGAAAAGTACTGGTTTGTTGTCAATTTTCAGATAATTATCACGGCTGAAATAATTTTCCATCCAGAAAGGCATCAAATTTTCCAGCATATCCTTTTCGTCCGTTGCGCTCCAGAGAGGACCTATCTCAAACATGATTGCAAATTTCATGTAATTCTGATATTTTGCGTGAAACAATGCTTCGTGGATACCGTGTCCGCATCGCAGATCATTTACTGTTACAGGCTTGCCCATATTGGAACGTCTTCTGTACCAACAGTAAATGAAGCAGTTGATGCCATGTTCCACTGCCCATTTGATCTCCCAATCGCAAACCTCGGGATTTTCCTCGTCGTAATATCCCATAAGCGGGGTTCTGTCCGGATAGATTTCCGCCAGATCATTGAAACCCTCGTGTACCTCTGCGGCACCGTACTTCCAAGCAGCATAATAATGCGCCGCTACGATACGATCCGAGGTAGCAGGAGAAGGTGCGGGAACGTAAGATTCAAATTTAATGTTATACATAAAAACTCTCCCTTCTATATGTGATATCCCTTTTTATAATTAATTATGATA
>JAFQEK010000119.1 GCA_017399025.1 Clostridia bacterium | reverse complement strand
CGCCATAATGTACATACCTGCGTCTCGATTTTTACAAGTTCATCTCCGCTGAAAGCAAAAAATCTGCACAGGCGGTCGAGCTGCCCAAGCTCGCCAACTTCTTTTTTGTAACTTTTTTCTTTTTGGCAAAGAAAAAAGTTTGGTAACGGCGAGGTTTAATGGAAGCAATTTTCCATGCAATAAAAACAAGGAGGGACATGATTGAGAATCATTGAAATTTTATGTATGCTTGGAATCCCGGGTTTTCTTTTCGGTATGATGAAATGGATTTTTCATCAGATCGGCGGCATCAAAAAAGGAGTACAAGCACTTTTGCGCGCGCAAATGATCGCAGATTACAATAAATATAAAGAGATGGGCTACGCACCCATCTATGCCAAGGAAAATTTTGAAAATTGTTGGCAACAGTACCATGCGCTCGGTGTCAACGGCGTGATGGATGGCTTACATACGGAATTTCTGAATCTTCCGACAAAACCGAGATGATAAAAGATGCGCTTGTTCTACGAAAAAAATCCTCACTTTTTGTCATATCGCTATTTTTCAAACAAACCCTGATGAAAAAAGCAAGAATCCAAGGCAAAGCCTTTTCATCTTGCTTTTTTCAGACAAAAATATATTTATAAGGATGAGAGAAAGCAAAAACTTAAAGTTTTACGGGAAAGCCAAATGATCAATCATCAAATTTTCCGTTTGTGATGTCAGCAAGACAATGCTCGCAAATCACTTTGTTTTTGTATGCTTTTGTGTTTTTGTTGCTTCCGCAGAAAACGCAGGTGGGGTTGTACTTTTTCAGAACGATGGCGTCGTTTTCGATGTAAACGTCGAGGGATTCGTCCTTTGCGATATCCAATGCGTGTCTGAGATCGGCGGGAAGAACAACTCTTCCAAGGTTGTCAACTTTTCTAATAATACGGGTTTCTTTCATAAGAGATCCTCCTGAAGTTTTTTTGATGAGTTCAGTATACCATAAGTCTTCCAGTTTGTCAACATAAAAACACAAATTTTGTTATATTTTTACATTTATTACAATTTTATGCCATGTAATTTATGTAAAATACCATTTTGGAAATGTCGAATTTTGTCGAAAAAAATCGAAAAAAATCGAATAAAATCGAAAAATGTCTGAATAAAATTTGTGAATAAAAACGTAAAAATAAAAAATTATGCAAAAATTTGTCTGTAAAACGGATGTGATTTTTTTCGATTTATATACATGCGCCGACAAAAATTCAAAAAAATCACGCAAAAAATATTGCCCGAACCCAATTCCGCTGAAAAAATATTCTTCGCATGAATGAAATCACCGCAAGACGGCATACATTGAAAAGGTATGGCTCTTTGCGCCGCGAAAAATATCTATATATTATCATGCAAGTCCGAGGAAGAACAAAACGGTAAACGGCATGCCGCACCGTATCAATTTTAGCACGATTGGCACTTGAATGATCAAATTAACAAAAAATTCATAAAAAAATCGGGAAATCCTCTTGACAAAACGCAAAAAAAATGGTAAAACTATATCAAAGTTTAGCACTTGGCACGATCGAGTGCTAAAAAGTGAGCAACGCTCACGGGAAACTGCTCGCCGACCGCGTTTTTTCTTGTATCTGAGCAAAGCAAAGGGCGGGAACGGATTTGAGCAGATTCTTGAATCGTATAGAAAATCAAAGCAAAGGACGGGAATCCCGATGAAAAACGGTTTGACGGCGGGCGGTGAGCTCAGCCAACGAAAAAAACTGATTTTACGTTCCGTAATCGAATCGCATATTGCCACGGGTGAACCGATCGGCTCGAAAGCCTTAATGACCAAATCGGAAATCCCGTATTCCTCAGCCACCATCCGCAACGAAATGGCAGACCTTGAAAATTTGGGATATCTCGTTCAGCCGCATACCTCGGCAGGCAGAGTTCCCACAAGCCTCGGATATCGTTTTTATGTGGATGCCCTGATGGAAAGCTATCAGCTTACGGCAACGGAAATCATTTCCCTGAATAATATCATCCGTAACAAGATGGGAGAATTGGATTCGATTCTCAAAAGCGCTTCCAAGCTGATTGCTTCCATGACGAATTATACGACAGTCGCCATCCAATCCGCATACGGCGTGCCGACGGTGGAACAATATTCGTATATGCTTCTGAATGAAAAAGCATTCCTGCTCGTTATGCGGATGTCCGATGAAAGCGTTTCCACAAAACATATCCGTACGGAAACCATTCTGAACGATGAAATTCTGCAACGCCTGACGGCAATCCTGAATACTTCTTTCACGGGGATTTCCTCGGACGGCATCACCTTGCCCATGATGATGCAGGCGGAAAAGGAAATGGGCGAAGCGGGCAGCGTCATCGCGCCCGTGGTCAAAGCCATTTATGAAACCATCGGCAAAACCGAAGAAGCCGATATCAATTTCGAAGGCTTAAACAAATTATTGGAATATCCCGAATTTTCAAACGTGGAACAAATGCGCCGTGTCATCGGTATGGTTGAAAAGAAGGATGATTTCATGAAAATTATCGAGAGCGCGGATGACGATAAGGTGAATATCTTTATCGGTCATGACGGTAAGCTCGTGGATAATTCCGCTTTCGTTTTCAAAACCATCAAGGTCGGAGGCAAAGCGGTCGGCGCGATCGGCGTGTTCGGTCCGAGCCGAATGGACTATTCCAAAGTCATTTCAACGGTTGAATATCTTTCCGCAACGCTTTCCGGCGAACATGTCATCGGATTGCTCGGAGAGCCGACCGATCAGGATTAGAAAGGAAATTTTCCAAAATGGAAGAAAAGAATGTAACCGCAGAAGCGGTCAGCGAAGAAACGGTTTCCGCCGAGGCTGTTTCCGAGGAAGCCGCAGAAAAAGCAGAGCTTGAAAAAACCCAAGCAGAGCTTGAAAAAACAAAAAAAGATCTTGCCGCCGCAAACGATAAATATCTGCGCATGATCGCAGAATACGATAATTACCGTAAGCGTTCCCAGAAGGAAAAGGAAAGCACCTATACGGAAGCATACGGCGACGCCCTCACCGCCATCCTTCCCGTTATCGATAATCTGGAAAGAGCGCTTGCTTATTCCGAAGGCGAAACCCTGACAGAAGGTGTCCGAATGACGCTCAAGCAGTTTGAAGATATCATGGAACGTCTCGGTGTCAAAGCGTTCGGCGAACGCGGCGAAGAATTCAATCCCGAATTTCATAACGCCGTTATGCAGACCGAGGACGAAGAGCTCGGCGAAAATAAAATCGCCGAAGTCCTGCAAAAAGGCTATTCCAAAGGCGATAAAGTCATTCGTTACGCTATGGTAAAGGTAACGGTCTGAAAATCGGTAACAGACAGAACCGTAATCCGAAGCAGATATCGAAAAGTTCTTTCTGTATTTTAAGTTAACAAAACCACATCACAATAAATCATTATTTATTTTTGGAGGAAAATGATTATGGGAAAAATTATTGGTATTGACCTTGGTACAACCAACTCTTGCGTAGCAGTATTCGAAGGAAGCGAACCTGCTGTCATCACGAACCCCGAAGGTTCCAGAACAACTCCTTCCGTTGTTGCTTTTTCCAAAAGCGGCGAAAGAATGATCGGCCAGATTGCAAAAAGACAGGCGATCACAAACCCCGATAAAACCGTTATGAGTATCAAACGCCACATGGGTACGGATTACAAAGTGGATATCGATGGTAAGAAATACACACCTCAGGAAATTTCCGCAATGGTACTCCAGAAGCTCAAAGCCGATGCGGAAAGCTATCTCGGCACAACCGTAACACAGGCGGTTATCACCGTTCCCGCTTACTTCTCTGACTCCCAGAGACAGGCAACCAAGGACGCAGGTAAAATTGCAGGCCTTGAAGTGCTCCGTATCATCAACGAACCCACCGCAGCCGCACTCGCATACGGTATCGATAAAGACGGTATCGATCAGAAGGTTATGATTTTCGACCTTGGCGGCGGTACGTTCGACGTATCCATTCTTGAAATTTCCGACGGTGTATTCGAAGTGCTTGCAACCAACGGTAATACACGTCTCGGCGGCGATGATTTCGATAACAGAATCATCGACTGGATTGCTACCACCTTTATGAAAGAAAATAACGGCATTGACCTCCGTAAGGATAAAATGGCGCACCAGAGATTGAAAGAAGCTGCCGAAAAAGCAAAAATCGAGCTTTCCGGTATGACTTCCGCAAACATCAATCTCCCCTTCATCACAGCAGATGCAACAGGACCGAAACACTTCAATGAAGATCTTACCAGAGCAAAATTCAACGAAATCACCGCTGACCTTGTGGAAGCGTGCATGATTCCTTGCAGAAAAGCACTCGCAGATGCAGGTCTTTCCGTTTCCGAACTGAATAAAGTTCTTCTCGTCGGCGGTTCCACAAGAATCCCCGCAGTACAGGATGCCGTTAAGAAATTCAGCGGCAAAGAACCTTTCAAGGGTATCAACCCCGATGAATGCGTTGCCATCGGCGCAGCCATCCAGGGCGGTGTTCTCGGCGGCGAAGTCAAAGACCTTCTCCTGCTTGACGTAACGCCCCTTTCTCTCGGTATCGAAACCCTCGGCGGTATCTGCACAAAGATCATCGAACGCAATACCACCATCCCCGTAAAGAAATCTCAGATCTTCTCCACCGCCGCTGACGGTCAGACCTCTGTTGAAATCCACGTTTTGCAGGGCGAAAGAGAAAGAGTTCAGGATAATACTACCCTGGGTAGATTCTTCCTTGACGGCATCGCTCCCGCTCCCCGCGGCATTCCTCAGATCGAAGTTACTTTCGATATCGATGCAAACGGTATCGTAAACGTAACCGCACTTGATAAGGGTACCGGTAAGGAACAGCACGTTACCATCACTTCTTCCACCAATATGAGCAAGGAAGATATCGATAAAGCAGTCAAAGAAGCAGAACAGTTCGCGGAAGAAGACAGAAAGTTCAAAGAACTCGTTGAAACCAAGAACCAGGCTGAATCCATGGCAGGACAGTGTGAAAAGATCCTTTCGGATGCAGGAGATAAGATTTCCGAAGAAGATAAAGCTGCGGTACGCGCAGAAGCAGAAGCGCTCAAAGCAACCATTTCTTCCGATAACGTGGAAACCATCAAAGCCGCAATCGAAAAATTCCAGAAGAAATTCTACGAAGTTTCCGAAAAGCTCTATAAAGCTTCCGGCGCAGATATGAACGGCGCAGGCTCTCAGAACGAAGACGGCAGCTTCAATGCGGATTATACGGAAAAATAATTTGAAATTTTAATTTCGGGTGCAGAACGGGAGCGCGGATTGCCGCCTCTCCGTTTTGCACTTTGCGCTGTGCAAAGGAAACAGATAAAATAATACGGATTTTCTTTGCATTTTGCAAATCGAGAAAGGACGATTATGAGAGATTATTATGAAGTCCTCGGCGTATCGAAAAGCGCTTCGGACGATGAAATTAAAAAAGCATACCGTTCCCTTGCCAAAAAATATCATCCCGACATGAATCCGGGCGACAAAGAAGCGGAAGAAAAATTCAAGGAAGTCAACCAAGCATATGCCGTTCTTTCCGATCCCGAAAAGAAAGCGCGCTACGATCAGTACGGACCGGAAGCGGCAGAGGGGAATTACGGCGGCGGCGGTTTCGGTGATTTCGGCGGCGGCTTCGGCTTTGATATCAATGATATTTTCGGTGATCTTTTCGGGGGCGGATTTGGCGGCGGACGTGCGCGAAAGAACGGACCGCAAAGAGGCGATGATCTCGCGCAGAGAATCACCATCAGCTTTGAAGAAGCGGCGTTCGGCTGTAAGAAAGATATCAAATATACCAAAATCGAGCATTGTTCTGATTGTAACGGCAACGGCTGTGCACCGGGTTCTTCTCCGAAAACCTGTTCCAAATGTAACGGTACGGGACAAATGCGCGTACAGCAAAGAACCCCTCTGGGTGTATTCCAGACCACAAAAACCTGTGATGCCTGCGGCGGTGCGGGACAGACCATTTCCAATCCCTGTAAAAAATGTAAGGGTTCGGGTATGTCGAGCGTAACCAAAACATTGGAAGTATCCATTCCCGCAGGTATTGATAACGGACAGAGAATCAGTCTGCGCGGCATGGGTAACGCAGGAAAGAACGGCGGACCGGCAGGCGATCTTTATATCTCCGTTCACGT
>JAFQEK010000118.1 GCA_017399025.1 Clostridia bacterium | reverse complement strand
GACTTCAAGTCCTTTTCATTTTTCTCAAATAGAATATGCAAGCGATCACAACCTCAATCACCATCAAACCGTACAGCAGTATGTGCAGATGATCGTATGCGTTGATAGCGATGTTGTATGCACGCATGGTAATGACGGTAACGGGCATCTTGTCTTCGGCGGATTCTGTAAAACGAATGGATTGATTCAAAGAATTATGAAAATAATACTCACAGATGATTTCTCCATCGGAATTTACGATTTTCCCATGCTCTTTCATTGTGTTTCCTTGAATGGGAATATTCACAACAGCATTGCTCCCCTTGTCGTAATATCTGTATCCTTCTTCGTACCACGTATCATATTGATTTTCCATAAAGGCTTTGAAATCCTCACAGTTATCAAAAACTTCTTTTTTGGCAAGTCCTTTCCAGCCGATTTCTTCCAAAATCAACACGCCGATTCCAAGCGTGAGAACAATACTCAAAGAAACGGCAACGGTTTTCAGCAAAAGTTTGCGATTCCAGGCAAATACGTCCGTATCGGATTGCGTTACCTCGAATAAACCTCGTTTGCAAAGACAGGCGCGAATTTTCAGCGCATAGAGAACGGAAGCAAGCACCACAGCAATAAAAGTAAATAAAATACCCAGTAAAAGCCATGAACCGAATTTCAAACCGTAATTCGGACTGTCAAGCAAAACTGCGAGAGGCAGACAAAAGGCAACTGCCGATAGATTGAAAAAAGAAATTTCAATTGCCTTTCTCGTCATTTTGTTATTTGACAAACGAATCCGATCTGCGCGGGCATCGTCCTCTTCATCCGTCGAAAATCTTGCGTTTGCGGTAAAACAGATTTGACATATTTCGCTTGCCGTGCAAAAAGCCAACGCCAGACAAAACGCAATCAATCCTTTTGAAAAAGAAAGATTGGCAATCATGGCGGCAATCAGACCGAGAATCGTAATGCCTATGGAAATCATCGTAAAATTCTGATGTTTCTTTCGGTTTCGTTCCAGGATAAAACGAAATTGCTTTTCGCTTTTTTCCTTTTGTTTCTCTTCTGCTTTTTCTCCTGCTGAACGTTCGGGATTGTTTTTTTCTCCCCGAAGCAGTTCATCCGCCGTAATACCGAAAATTTCAGCAATTGCGGGAATCAGCGACAAATCCGGCGTACATTCATCGCATTCCCATCGGCTGACCGTTTTATCCGAAACGAAAAGCTTTTCGCCAAACTCTTTTTGTGTCATGCCGTTTGCTTTTCGCAATGCCGATATAAATTTTCCGATCGTTTTCTTTTCCATAGACGTATCCTCCTTGTATTTGGTTCTGTTCGGATGGTATCATTCTATCATTTCGTCAGAAAGAATACCACCCCAAAAACGGAGAATCTCTCCCGAAATGCGGGAATATGGATGTTTTCGATTCATTTTTGCGTCAATTCTTTCATTTTGCTCTTACGGACAATGTTTTTTCCGCATAAATAAGATCGGAATCTTTTCTTTTCGTATCAATCCCAGAAGCGCCCATACTTCACACCATACAAACAAAATAAGAGCAAAACAGTACGTTTCGATATTCGGATCATAAAACATCAAATATGAAAATGCCAGTGAAAAAGAGTGAATCAAGGTATACGGAATGCTTCTTTTTCCATCTTTCAGATATTTTTTTGAATAAAAAAATGAGGTAAGAGGAAGATAAATGATTGCCCATACAATGAAAAATGCTGTGCCGTCTTCCGCAAAAAGAAAAAGCATTTGAAAAACGACCGAGAGCAAAAAAGAAAATACGGGATATGCAAATTTCACAAAAAACTCTCCCCTTTACAATTTTCTACGATTATTATATCATTTTTTCCGTTTTCTTTCAAGCGTTTTCATATGAAAAATATTTTGACTCGGTGATACAAAAATATTTATCGGCTTTCCGTGTTTGATTTTCTGAAAAATATAGACTTTATTTCCTTTTTGTGGTATAATCATATTGAAAATTACAATAGAAAAGGAGTCGGATTATCAATGGAACGAATCATCCTGAATCTTGATTATGAATGGCGTTTTCACAGAGGCGATATTGAAATGAAAAAAAACAACAGCCATGCGGATTCTTACAGTAGTTGCAAATCGGGCGCGGTTGTAGGTCCTGCGGGTAAAATCTGGAACGATTTCGATTGGCGCATTGTCAATCTTCCCCACGATTACTATGCGGAAAGTGATTTTTCGGAAGAAAATCTGCTTTCCCACGGTTACCGTTCCCGTTGCAACGCATGGTACAGAAAATCCTTCCTGTTAGATGAATCTCTTGCGGACAGAGAGCTTTTCATTTGCTTTGAAGGAACCGCTGTCAACGCCGAATTTTATTTCAACGGCTCGCTGATGGAACGCTCATTCAGCGCATATACGGAAACGTTTTTCAATATTACGGACCGCGCATATTTTGACGGCAGACCGAACGTCCTTTCCGTTTATATCAAAGGCATGGAAACGGAAGGTTGGTGGTATGAGGGTGCCGGTATTTACCGCCACGTCAAGCTTTTTGCAAAAAACAAAATACATATCGCGCATAACGGTATTTTCGGAAAACCGATCCTCAAAAAGGGAACAAAAAACAGTTGGTGCGTGGAAGTAGAAACCACTTTGGAAAACAGCAATTACGAAAGCGGTTCAGTTTCCGTGCGTGCGACGATTTTTGACGGAGATACCCCCATCGTTTCCCATACACAAGAAAATGTTTCCATCGAGGCAGATACGCAAAAAACCATTTTACAAAAGTTGAATGTTTCCCGTCCCGAGCGTTGGGACATTGATCACCCCAAGCTTTATACACTCACCGTTGAAATTTTTCAGAATGGAGAACCTGTAGATACCGAAACTGCTCGTATAGGCTTCCGTACATTCTCCGTGGATGCCGAAAAAGGATTCTTCCTGAATGGAAGACCGCTGAAAATCATGGGAACCTGCAATCATCAGGACCATGCGGGTGTCGGTGTTGGTGTTCCCGATTCCGTTCAGTATTACCGCATAAAGCGTCTGAAAGAAATGGGTACGAATGCTTACCGCTGTGCGCACAATCTCCCCGCAAAAGAAATTCTGGATGCGTGCGATGAGTTGGGGCTGATCGTCATGGACGAAAACCGCCGGTTTGAATCCCGAAAAGAAGTTCTGGAATATCTGGATATTATGGTAAAACGCGACCGTAACCATCCTTCCGTTCTCTTCTGGTCGCTTTTCAATGAAGAACCTCTTCAGAATACCGAAGAAGGCGCAAAAATTTTCCGCCGAATGAAAAGCCGTGTTCTGCAATTGGACGATTCCCGTTTGCTCATCGGCGCGATGAACGGCTCTTCCATGGAAGGCGCAGGTCTGGACATGGATATCGTGGGAATCAACTACAGCTTGCGCGCGGTGGATCGATTGCATGGACTCCATCCCGAAAATCCTGTTATCGGTTCCGAAAACAACAGCGCCGTTACCACGAGAGGCTGTTATCAAACCGACAGAGAAAACGCGCAGGTGCTCTCCAATTATGACGAAGAAACCGTTCCGTGGGGTCAAACTGTCCGAGAAACCTGGGATTTTGTCAGAAAACGCGACTACTTTGCAGGTATCTTTATCTGGACGGGATTCGATTACCGCGGAGAACCCACTCCTTTTACATGGCCTTCCGTATCTTCCCAATTTGGCATTATGGATACCTGCGGCTTTGCCAAGGATTCCTTCTATTTCAATCAAGCTTGTTTCACGAACAAACCGATGGTTCATATTTTGCCACATTGGACGCATAAAAAAGGCGAAACCGTCCGCGTGATGGCAGTCAGCAATTGCGATGAGGTCGAACTTTTCCTGAACGGAAAATCTCTCGGCAGAAAATCCTCCGACGTTTGCGAAACGGCGGAATGGCAAGTGGAATATGTACCCGGACGTATTTCGGCAAAAGCATACAGAAACGGAAAATGCGTTGCAAAGGATGAACAGAGGACAGCGGGAAAACCGTACGCAATTCGTATTCTTCCCGATTGCGATGTCATAAAAAATGACGGCGCCGATACTGCTGTTGTGAATTTCTGCGTGGTTGACCAAAAAGGTATTGTGGTTCCTTACGCAAATAATCTGATTCAATTTGAAGTAGAAGGCGAAGGTTATATCCGCGGTGTCGGAAACGGTGATCCCAATAGCCATGAGGCAGACCACATGCCTTACCGCAAAGCATTCTGCGGTTGGTGTCAGGCATTGATCACCGCAAATGTCGGTGCAAAAGCGATTAAACTCCGCGCAACAAGCGAAAAACTGAAAGAAGCGGAAATGACATTCCGTATAGAAGAAGTTTCCGCTCCTTGTGTCCCAAAATCGGTTACCAATTACATTCTGGAAGGCTTCACAATGT
>JAFQEK010000117.1 GCA_017399025.1 Clostridia bacterium | reverse complement strand
CATCCATTTGGCAAAAATCCTATATTGAACACGTGATACGAAATAAGAAGGATTACGAAACCCGATCAAATTATATTTTCGAAAATCCGCTGCGATGGTGCTACGACGAATTATATGCAGAAGAATAGGGGTATGGGCTTTGCCCGAAGCCTTTGTAATACAAAGGCGAAAAAGGAGATAGATGTATGATACAATCGGTTAACAATAAAAATATAAAAGAATGTGTTGATGTCATTAAAGAAAGTTTTTTGACTGTCGCCATTATGTTATAATAAAATTACCGTTTGAAACACAGGGAGGCTGATAAAGTGAGCAAAATAAAAATATTTAAGAACAAAATCATTCTGCAAGGAATGACAGAGGAAGATTTCAGCGAATATGAAAAACTGTTGAAAAAAATCCGCGGTAATTTCTTAAAACGTCAGCATTGTTATACAACCGCCATTCAGTTCCCACCGGAATATGCGGATCAAGCGGTCAGATTGATTCAATACGGTCTTGAAAATTTTGAGGACGGATGGTTTTCCACCTATACGTCCTATTTATTTATAGGTCATATATATGAAAAAAGCGGAAATTATCCGAAAGCATTTGATGCCTATTTGTCAGCAAAAGCAGCATTGGGACCGGAACAGCAAGGTTATGCTGAGGAACTCTCCAAAGATTTGCTCTGGATGAAACTGCATATAGATTTCTTTCAATATTCAAAGGAACTGGAAGATTATTTCCTGTACTACGAAAAAACAGATGCTTTTTCAAAATCTTTTATCAACAGCGAATTTCGATTGACTGTCGCAGGCATTGTCATTGCTCTGCATTACGGGAAAACGGATGAGGCAAAACAATTGCTTGAAAGAGCAAAACAAATCTCTAAACCCGATTATATCGGAAATTTAAAGGATACCCTTACAAAACATCAATATCACGAGACGCTGAACCAAACGCCCGAATCCATCGAATTTATTCAAAATGTTAAAATATAACCGTCAAAAGACAAGCCCCCGACAGATTTGAAAACCTGTCGGGGATTTTTTCAAAAATATTGAGGCTTATTTCTCGGAGATGGTTACGTTTGCGGGAAGAATATCTGCCTGAAGATAAACGATTTCAAGAATCTGGGAAAGCTGATTGGGCTTCAGACCGTCGCTCTTGACAACGATATTGGCTTTATCACCGTTGATAACGGCAACACATTCTTCAAAGCCTTTGGCTTTGATCAGGGATTCGATATTGGCTTCGGTTTCAATGTTTGCCGCAATTGCTGCAATATCGGCAAGTGCCTGTTCCTTTGCTGCCTGGAGGGAGGTTGCATCGTCAACAACATTCTGCAAAACTTCGATGGCTTCATCTCTTGCGCGCTGACGTTCGATCTGGGAAGCGGCAAAGAAATCCACGCTGTCATCGGTATTGCCCGCATTGGCATTCTGACCGTCATTCGTTTGATTGCCGACCATCGAGGAAGGATCCTTGATTTCGGGTGTATCGTCCTTATCACCGCCGAAAATCGTCCAATTGACAAATACAGCAGCGCCGATCAGCAAAACGGAAAGTACGATCACGATATTACGGATACCGAATTTTTTCAGACCGTTTTCACCATTTGTAAAAATGCTTTTGAATTTGAATTCCTTTTCTTCGGTTTCGGGCAATTCCAAAACACTCACGGTTTCTTCAACCTCTTCGTTTGCGCCTGCTCTGAGCGCTGCTCTTTCTTCGTTTCTCATGATTCAAATCTCCTTTTGAATTATAAATTTTGATTTCTGTCAACGGATACCTACAATGCAAATCCGATTGCTTCCGATATCAAGCGATGTGGAAATAACTGCGATCAATTTCGCCTGTATTTCCGGAGAATCGCCGCCCTTGCAAGCAATGGAAACACCCGTTATCCGAGGATAGATTTCCTTGAACAAAATCAACTCGTCTGCGCCGTTTTCCGTACGCACCGTGATATATTCCTTCGAGGAAGAATTTTCTCCCTGCTTTTCATTGGAAACATATATGTATTCCGTCCCCGAAGAAACACTCACGATGACACGGACATTGCCCGAACCTGTGATTTGTTCTGCTATGTTTCCGATTTTATTCTCCAAGTGCTCAATATATTCCAAAGTCGAAACATTTTCTTTTGTTTTTTTCGAAATTTCTTCATTTTGATTTTTCTTCTCTCCAAACGTGCCGAAAAGAATCAACATCAGCCCTACGATCCCCGCTATTGCCAGAATCAGACTTTTTTTCTTTCCGGAAAGTCCTTCCAAAAATTGCAAAATAACACCTCTCCTTCTTCTATTCCGATTGCACGCTTACGGTAACACTGCTTTTTCCGAGGAACATTTCATGAATATCCTCCCGTATTTTTTCAAGCGATATCGCAGGCTTTTCCTTGAAAATGATTCGTATTTCAAGAATTTCAACGGATTCGGGATTTTCTGCATCCAGAACCGTTTCCACGGAAATATCCGTTTGCGCAACGCCGTATTTTCCCGAAAGATAAGAAACAATGGCTTTTTCAATTTCTTTTTTGCTCACGGATATCAGAGAATCCGTCAGCTTCTCATTGGTTTCTGTCCCTCCTTTTTCTGCTTCTTCATAGCTTTTTTCAAATATTTCGGGCAATTGCATAACTGCCGAAAACATGGGAACCGCCAAAGAAACCAGAACACAAAGTGAAATCACAAAATGCAGATGTTTTTTCAAATTCCCTTCGGGCGCAATTGTATACAGCAACCCCGATACCGCCGTAATCAACAGAATTTCTCCGAGATATGCAATCCAATCCCGCATAACCGTCTCCTTTTCGATAAACACAAAGCAATAGCATGAATTCGTCCGTATAACGGCAATTTCACATGCTTTGCTCATATTTTCACTTCGGATTTTTTAACAAGAATCCGCTACACCGCAGCCATCATGGAAAGCGAAAGAATAAAGAAAACTGCCGAAATTGCCATAATCGCCGCCACATAACCGAGATACGAGCTGATTTCAGCCATAATCTTTCCTTCGGAGGAAAGCCCCAGAATCCCCGCAAACACAGAAATCCATTCCATAAAGGTTTTATTCAGCAACATCCGTATAACGGGAACCGCCGCAATCACGCAAACAATCACAGCACCCGTTACACCCGTTGCAGCTTTGATGGTTCCCAGTCCGCCGATCACCGTAGAAAGAGCTTCATTGACGGCACCTCCCACAAAAGGAACGAATTGGCCAACTGCAAATTTGATCCCGCGCATGGCAAGCGAATCCGTACTTTTCGCAATGATTCTCTGAAACATCAGTACAGCGGAAAGCGAAGCGGTTACAAATCCGAACACGTACGTAATCATTTTTTTGACGGCGGGTGCAATCCCCGAAATCCCCGGTATTCCAAACATAGTCGTTACGAGGGACATACACATCGAAAGACGGATCAAAGGAAACAGCACCCGCGCGACAATATTTTCAAGTAATGAAACTGCCGTAAAGATCACACCCGAAATCACTGCTGCCGAAGTAATTTCTCCGCGCGCAACCATAAATCCTGCCATCGCAGGTGTTACGCTTGCCATAAAAGAAGAAAGGGTTGAAATAAACTCTTCCGCTAGGGCAAAAATTCCCTCCGTTACACCGAAAACCGCGCTTGCCACACAAACCGTACCCACAAGGTCCATCGCCGTCTGCAAGCCGGGAACCGTTACCGTTCTTTTGACAATTCCGAGAACTGCACAGAGTAAAATTACACCCAATAGCATGGCAAAAAGTTTTGCTCCCTCAGGCGCGGCTTCCGCCAGAATTTTTATACCGATTTTCGAAAAAAAGCTGAAATCAAACTGTGCCGTTACATCCGCCGCATGAAAATTTTCCACGTTTCCGGGCAAATAATCGCGAAGATTTTCGGGAACGGTAATAGGGATACGGTCATTTTCCGGGATTTCCTCCGCACAAACGGGAAAACTCCCAAAAAAGCAAGCGAGCAATATCAAAAAAACAATGCGTTTCAAACATCTTTTTTTCATTTCAAAAAACCTTCAATCAAAGATATCAGTGTTTGCAGAATCGGAACGCAAAGCAACAAAATGATGATCTTGGCGGCAAATTCCACCTTGGAAGCGATCATCGAAACACCGCTGTCTCTGCATACATCCGCCGTTGTCTGCGCTAATATTCCGATTCCCATGGATTTCAGAATCACGGACGAATAGACGGAAAAACCCGTCCGTTCGGAAATAAAAATCATAGATTCCATCACGGTCTGCAAACCGGGAAGAGTTCCGAGCAACAGGAGCATACCGACAGCAATCCCGGCAACCGTTGCATATTCGGGACGGAAACTGCGCAGAATCAGAACGACTGTAACACCCAGAAGCGCAAAACCGCAGATCTGAAAAACCGTCACAGTCCGAATATGCTTTCCACGGATTCGAAAAGCCCTCCGATTTCCTGTACAAGCATAAACAGAACGATGATCAAGCCTGCAAGAGAAACCAGCATTGCCTGTTCATCCCTGCCTGATTTATGTAAAATCTGATATGCCACCGTCACGAGGATTCCGATCCCCGCAACCTTCAATAAAAGTTCCGTATTCAAAAAAACACCCCCAAACAATACGTAAGCCGTATTGCAGTTATATTTGCCTTACGGCGAGTTCTATCAATGCATGATGTTTCGTGCGATGAAAGAAATGAATCATCCCTTTCAAATCACGAGAATCAGAATCGCCGCACCTGCGGAAAAGCCAAGCGTCCGGTAAAGCTTGATATTTTTTTGCATTTGTTTCTTTTGTTTTTCTGTTTCGCTGCGAAATGCTTTGGTATAATATTCCAAATGTTTGAGTTGGAGTTCCTCGTTTGTTTTGCCGATGCAAGCACCGAATGCCCGTACGGTTTCCATCTGTTGTTCGGACAGTTTCAGATTTTCTTTACATTCCGTAAGCGCGCTTTCCCAAACATCAAAATAGACGGCATCCGTTTCATGAGCACACAAGGCATCCAAAAATCCCGTTTTTTGCAAGACGGCATTGTGAAAATTCCTATACATCAGTTTTGTCGGCGCAAGAAAATAGCCCACTTGATTTTGTATATAAACAAAAAGCTCCAGAAAAGCTTCACATTGTTCCGTTCGTTTTCGTTCGTTTTTTCCTGCTGTCCATCCGATGGAAAGCGAGGTCAGAAAACAAAGATATGCACCAATCCATTTCAGCATGATCCGTTTCCTCCATAATCAGCACAAAGAAGCCACGGAAACCGCCGTATCAAAAACATCAAAGACAAAACGGCTATCTCCGATATTCCGTGTCAGACCGATATAATAGCGAAAAATTTCGTTTTCGTAAAGCATACGGATATTCGGCCGGCGCAGTAAAGCTTCTCTGCTTTCTGCATGAGCCGTCGCAATCAAGGGAACGCCGCTGTTCTGTGCGCTGAGGATGGCTTTTGCTTCCTCCGCAGAACCGATCTCATCACAGAAAATCACTTCGGGAGAAAGAGTTCTCGTTGCAATTTCAATCCCTTTGGCACGCGGATAGCCGCGCAGAACGTCTACAAGACCGTCCTCAAACATTTCTTTCATATAAAGTTCTCCGCGCGTATCGATCAGAACCACCTTTTTCGGATGATTCCCACCTGCAAATGAAGAAGCAATATCACGAATCAGGGTTGTTTTTCCGACATTCGGCGGAGCATAAAACAACGCGCTTTTCACAATGCCGTCCTCCAATAAAAGAGATTGGATTTTTCGTGAAACATTTCTGATCGGATGGGGTATGCGTATGGAAAGGGAAGAAATTCCATAAATGCTTTTGATGGAATCGCCCGAAATCCCTGCTCTGCCGCAAACACCGATCCGATATCCGTTTTCGAGCGCGACGTACCCTTCTTTCAATGTTTCGCTGTAAGTATGTACCGAATCCTCGCAAAGCTTTTGTAAAGTTTCCGCCAATTCAAATTCATTGCACACAATACTTTTCCCATCAAACAGACAGACGTTCCGATCTCCCAGGGAAAGGGACATCGGTGCATTTGCGCGCAATCGAATTTCGGAAATAGAGGCTTCTTTTCCCCGTAAATTTTCAGCAAAACGGTATGCCGCCGAAGAAACCTTTCCCGGCAAATATTTTAAAATCCGCAAGAACTCTTCATCCATATTCATCATCTTCCTTTCTTTGTTCCGGTACTATGATATATATGTACTTGTCCTTGCGGATAGAACACTTTTGATCCCAAAACGAAAAAAGTGGGCAATGCCCACTCGATAACGGATTGCTTGCAATCTGTGCGCTCAGCCTATCCAAGTTTCGCTCGTATCGAAACAATGCAAACGGCGAGGTCGGTTTTACGCAATTTCCTATGGAATGAAAAAAAGCGGCAAATTGCCGCTAAGTAAAAAAGATGCTTGCCGAAGCAAGCATCTTTTTTATCTGTTCAATCAATTTGTGGTTTCAGCTTTCTTTGCTTCCCACATAGCCTGAAGTTCGTTTACAACGGCATTGAAGAAAATGATCTGAGGATCACTGGATTCAGCAAAAGCTTCTGCATCTGCTTTCATCTCTTCGCTGCTGTAACCGTCCTTGATCTTCTGCATATAATCAGCGGAAACTTTTCTCAATTCTTCAGTAACGCTCGATTTATCGCCGAAATATTTTTCAGCAACAATTTCATATGCAACTGCTTCCAGTTCCGTTCCGTCACCTTTCAGAAGTGCATCTTTATCGTAACCCTTTGCAGCAATATCTTCGGCAAGCTGTTCTGCAAGTTTATTCAGATAAGTCTGATAAGCCTTTGCATCACTTTCCGCAAGCATATATGCGCTGAGGTCCATACCGATATATCTTGCAAGCTCGTTGGTGTAGAAGCCTTTTTCTTCAAGAATCTTGAAGATCTTTTCTTTTGCTTCAGTCAATTCCCAAGCATCAATTTCAGCTTGATTGTACTCTGTAAGGAGTGTATAAACGTATTTCGTCTTGAGTGTGGAGATATACATTGCGAAGTTCGCATAGTGTTCACCGGATTCAAGGAATTCGTTTACATCTACACCTGCCATATCAGCCATCTTATTGTAGATGCCGAGTTCTTCCTCAAGGAAGTGATTGTACAGAGTAGTAACAACCTGGTCATTGGAAATACCCTTTTCACCGTTCTTGTATGCGGTAGCAGAGAATTCTTCGATCAAAAGCGTTTTGTATTTCTTTCTCAGTTTGGATACAATGTTCGTGTATTCATCGGATTTCTTATTCTTTGCGTACTCAGTGAAATCTGCAGCATTGCTCTTGACTTCGCTCAGATATCTGTTCATTACGATTGCCTTGAGGTCGTCTTCGCTAAGGCCGTTAGATTTCAGATATTCTTCGCACATGATTTCGTAAACAAGATCCATCTGTTTATCCAGACTCAAAAGACCGTAGTAGTAATTCTTCTTGCGGAGCTGATCCTTGTACTGTTCAGTAATTGCTTTAGCAGCGGTTCCGTAAAGTCCGGAGCCTTCTTCCGCGGTAATGAATGCTTCCCAGGAAACATAGTATTTTTCATTGCTGTTTTCCTTAGAGGAATATTCAAGAACGGATACCATGAAGTCCTGAACACGTTTTTCGTATTCTTCGGGAGTCAATTCGTTTTCTGTTTCATAGTTCTGACGAACATAGTTGAAGATTGCTGTCATGAAATCTTTGTCGCTCATTGCGGAAAATTCAGCAGCTTTTGCGGCATCATCACTAAACAAAATTTCATTAGCCATCACACGCAGATAAGCGATATTGGTGTAATAACCCTGTGCATTCTTTCTTGCGGCAGCAAAGGTTACTCTTTCGGTATTTGCTTGGCCCTGGTTGGGTCTTGCGCCGCCCAAAGAAGCGATTTTGTTTTCAATCAGTTGCTGCAAATCGGTTGCGGAAACAATATTTGCATACTGTTCGTTCTTTACTTTGTCAACCAATTTGTTTTCATACCAAACCTGCATGAAGTTTGCGTCTTTCTGATCAAGCAAAACAGAGAAATAGCTGGTTGCGATCTGCGTTTCGGTTTTGCCGGGTACCTGCGCAGCGTAAGTGAAACCAATCTTGTTCGGGTTGTTGACATCATTCATGGCATCGCTGTAACCCTTTGCAGGATCGTATGTGGGTGTTGTAAACGTAACTTCGGGATAAATCTTATTGAATTCTTCAATCAGAGTATTCATTACGCTGTCAAAGAACTGTCTGGTAGAAGAACCGGTATTGGACAAAATGTTAATGGTTCCGGTGGTAAGGGTATCAACCTTGTCATAAGGCATAGCATAGGGATCCACTGCAACGTAACCTACATTGCCAATGATGGTCTGACCTTCGCCGCTCTGAATGAACTTAACAAATTCGGTAACGGCAAGAGATGTGCCTGCTGTTTGGGTAATTACTTTGAACGCATCGTTTCTTGCATTGGCTTTTGCGAGCTCATTTGCGAAGAATACTGCATTTGCTTTTCTCAATGCGTCGGAATAAGTGGTCTTATCCTGAGAAGAGCCTGCCATTGCGACCAGGTATTTGTCGTAATCAATGTCAATTTCATCAAGTGCTGCGGTCAGCGCGGCACGTGCCAAAACGGAACTGAGGATATCATCAAGACCGGATTCGGTGATGTAAAGATTCAGGAACGGTGCGATACCGGAGTCCAGGTTTGTGATCTTGTAGTAATCCCATGCATCGAAAGGCATAGCGGGTTTGCCGTCTTCAGCGGGTTCGGGATAACCCATATAAACGTTACCGGTAAGGCGGTTATCCATCATATAATTATTGTTCATTCTTTCGATGATGAACTTGCCGGATTCGCCTTCCACTTCAACGAGCTTATAGTTTGCCTTTGTTTCGTTCTCACCGTCGTATGCGATACCGTACTGGAAGATGTTCTTCGCTTCGGGATCGGTGGTGAACATTTCGATGATTTCAAGTGCTTTCACTTCGTTGGAAGTAAAAGCAGAAACCGCGAACATACCGTCGAAGATTTTGTCGGGTTCAACAAAAGGATTCTGAATAACCTTTACATAATAATCATCGCCGTATTCTTTTTCAACATAAGCGTTGCCCTTGATTACATTGACAGCAAATTTTTCCTTTGCGGTGTCAATATACTGGTTGGCATTGTATTTTTCCATGAGTGCAACATGGTCCTGATACTGAGGAATGGAAAGGAGGTTCTGAACACGGAAATCGGTTCCTTCTGCAGGATCGTAGCCGTAGATCGGATCGTAGTAAGTACCGATTGCGAGCTCGCCTTCCATGAACTGATAGATACCGAGTGCTTCGGGTTCTGTTGCCAAAGGCGCGTATTCGGTATGGTTATCCTTGACATACGCAAGGAATTCTTCGAGATCGGCGTAATTGTCAACATTATCGATGTTGAAGCCGTTGCCGTCATTGTACTGGTCAGCAATGGTCTTATCGATAATCACATAGGTGTATTCCGCAAGAAGATTGTTATTGGGAATCGCCTTGATATCGCCGGTCATTGCATCGAGCTGGTCGAAGAATGTGGGATAGATATACTGTCTGAATTTTGTGAATTTTTCTTCGAGCTGTTTCTTGACGGAAAGCAAATAGCCCTTTGCTTCGAGTTCTTCATACATCTCTTTGCCATCGATCATAAGAATATCGATCGGGGACTGTGCAGCGGGATATACGACTTCGATTTTACCGTCTTCGTAAACCGTGGTTTGTTCTGCGGAATAGATTTCACCGGTAGACATCGTGGAAGCAACAACGGAAGTTACCTGCGAAGTCCATTTGTTCTTTTTGGTGTTGGATTCGCTCAAAAGCTTCTGCGCTCTGCCGGCTTCCTTTACCGCAAGCGCGTTGTATTTTTTGATTGCCTCAAGTTTGACGGAAGCGAGATTTGCCTCTGCAACTCTCTTTTCAACTTCCTTCATGTATTCGTCTGCCGTAACAAGAGTCAGCTCAATCTTCGTCTTGTATCTGGTTTTCGAAAGCTTGTTCAATGCATCTTCAACAAAATCGATGGCTTCCTGCGTGGTCGTTCTTTCAGTAATGCCAATCAGATTAATTGTTTGCGGCAAATCCTCGGGGTTTGTAGTCGTTGTCTGCTCCTGCTTTTTTCCGCAGCCCGCAAAAAGCACGGCGAGCATGACGAGGCACAAACCGAAACTAATGATTCTCTTAAACATGTGGCGTTCCTCCCCATTTTCTTTCTTCCGAACTCAATTCGGAAATTGATATAATATAACACTATAAATTTTACATCAAAAAAGGCTTTCTGTCAAGGTTTTTTTCTTCGGCTTCCGTTGAGTGTACACAAGTTCGCCCATTTTTTCCCCATATTTCATGAACAATTTGTATAATTATTCATTTTTTCGGTTATCATGTTTATCCAAATAAAATGTGCACAAACGCCAAACGAAAAACGAAATTCTTGTGAAATTAAACCATTTTTTATTTTTTGCGAATCATTTTTACAAAATTCCGCATTAAGTTAAGTAATCACGCAATTTTTTGGAACGGCTGGGGTGTCTGAGCTTACGGAGTGCCTTTGCTTCGATCTGACGGATACGTTCTCTTGTGATATTGAACTGCTGTCCGACTTCTTCGAGTGTACGCTGACGTCCGTCTTCCAAGCCAAAGCGCAAACGCAGAACCTGCTCTTCTCTGGGGGTAAGGGTACGGAGAACTTCGTTGAGCTGTTCGCGGAGCAACTCATAGGAAGCGGCTTCCGCAGGCGCGGGGGATTCCTGGTCTTCGATGAAATCACCGATATGGCTGTCCTCTTCTTCGCCGACGGGTGTTTCCAGAGAAATCGGATCCTGCGCGATCTTCATGATCTCGCGTACCTTTTCGGGATTCATATTATCCAGCTCTTTTGCAATCTCTTCCGCAGAAACTTCACGTCCCTTTTCCTGGAGCAGTTCACGGGAGGTTTTTGTTACCTTATGAATGGTTTCCACCATATGGACGGGAATACGGATGGTACGCGCCTGATCCGCAATCGCACGGGTGATCGCCTGACGGATCCACCATGTTGCGTATGTGGAGAACTTATAACCCTTGGTATAGTCGAACTTGGATACCGCCTTCATCAGACCGAGGTTGCCTTCCTGAATCAGATCAAGGAAGAAAAGACCTTTGCCGACGTAACGCTTTGCAATGCTGACAACGAGACGGAGGTTTGCTTCCACGAGCTCCTTCTTAGCGTTTTCATCGCCCTCGGAAGTTCTGCGCGCAAGCTCTGCTTCCCTGTCGGAATCAAGAAGCGGCACTCTGCCGATCTCTTTCAGATAAAGCTTTACGGGGTCATCGATCATAAGACCTTCGGAAGCGAGTGCTCTCTCCATATTTTCGGGTCTGTCAAAAGAATCGAGGTCGTTTTCGAGTTCGTCCTCCACGCTGCCGATCAGCGCTTCGTCATCAAAGCAGGCGTTGACGTCGATACCGAGAGAATCGAGCGCTTCGTAGAGTTTATCGATCTGGTCGATATCGTAATCGGCATCGCCGAGCGCGGCAAGAATTTCGGTATTGGTCAGAGAACCTTTGGCTTTCGCCTTATCGATCAGATCCTGAATATTATTTTTCTCTGTCTTTTCGGGTTCCTTTGCTTTTTCGGGCGCTGCGGGTTCTTTTTTTGCCGAAGCGGTCTCTTTCTTTCCTGCAGCGTGTGTTTTTCTGTTTTCCTGATCCATGTTGTTTTCCTCCATTTATGAAAATCATTTCTTTTTTTTGTTAATCAGATTTTTGATATCATCCAACGCGTCGTCGGAAGGACGGTACGCAGATTCGCTTTTGAGTGTGCGGATGTGATCCTGCAAAACAGAAAGGTCGTTTCTCGTAAGCTTGTTGCGGTCCACCTGCATTTTCACGATACGGGAAATTTCGTCCTGCGAAAAGGTTTCCGCAAGAATACCGATATCGAAATGTCCCTCAAAGGACATGAGTGCACGAAAAACCCGCTTTCCGAATTCCGTCATAAAATCTTCCTCTTTCAGGGGAATTTTTTCTTTCCGGATTTCTCCTGCAAATTCGGGACGCAGGAGCAGGATGCCGATGATGGCTTCTTCCGCACGGGCAGCCTTTGCGTTTTTTACGAAATCGCGGTTCACGCGGTCGCCGTAGCCGAGCGATTCGGAAACGATCTTTCTTTTGATCTCTTCAGTTTCCTTTTTCTGCCGCATTCGCATTTGTCTTGCAACGTCCCGCTTCATATTCTGCGGATCGACGGAAATGCGTTCGCAGATTCTCATCAGATAAATTTCGCGTTCCACATCGGAATAAATATCGCAGAGCATGGCGCAAAGCTCTGCCGCCGCTTTGGTTTTTTCCTCGGGAATCAGGATGTTGTATTTACGCAGAACGGCATCGCAGAGATAATCCATTTTGTTTCTGCTGTCGTCAAGAAGCGTTTTGAAGCGCACGGAGCCGTATTTGCGGATAAATTCATCCGGATCCTTCGCGCCTTCAATGCGAAGCATTTTTACTTCCAGTCCTGCATCCGTCAGAATAGGGATAGCTCTTTTGGCAGCCGCGACACCTGCATCGTCGCTGTCATAGGAAAGGATCACTTTTTTCGTATATTTCGCCATAATACGCGCCTGTTCCGTCGTAAGAGAGGTTCCGAGCGTTGCTACGGCGTTCGGAAATCCTGCCATATTCACGGCAATGACGTCCATGTAACCCTCGCAGAGAATCAGGGATTCGGCGCAGGCGTTACGCGCAAAATTCAAAGCAAAAAGCATTCTGCTTTTTTTGAACACGGGCGTGTCGGAGCTGTTCAGGTATTTCGGCTTTCCGTCGCCGAGTGCACGTCCGCCGAACGCAACGACATTGGAAAAATTATCAATGATGGGAAAAATGATTCTTCCTCTGAAATAGTCAAAATATTTTCCCGTTTTTTCGCTCCGTCCGCAAAGAAAAGCGGTTTTCAGTTCTTCGTCGCCGTAGCCGAGCTCATGCATATGGCGGCGCAGGGCATCGAAGCTGTTCGGCGCAAAACCGAGTCCGAAGCGTTTGACCGCGGCACCCGTCAATCCGCGCGATGCGAGATATTTTCTGGCTTCCTCCGCCTCGGGAAGCGAAAGACAGCGGTTAAAGAAGCGCGCGGCTTCTCTGTTCATTTCATAGAAACGCGCTTTTTTCACGGTTTCCCCGCTCTCGCCCGTTTCGGGCATTTGCAAACCTGCGCGTTTGGCAAGAAATTCAATTGCGCCCGGATATTCCAGGTTTTCGGCGCGCATAACGAAAGAAATCACGTCTCCGCCTGCGCCGCAGCCGAAGCAATGAAAAGTTTCCGTATTCGGAAAAACGGTAAAGGAAGGCGTTTTTTCACTGTGGAACGGACAAACGCCCTGGTAATTGGAGCCTGCGCGTTTCAGATTTACGTAAGAAGAAATGACATCTTCGATTTTATTTCTGTATTTGATTTCCTCAATAAAATTCTGAGGGAATTTCAATTCCGGACCGCCTCCTTTCCCACCGCATGACGGACGGTAATTATATTTCGGAACGTATTGCAGTTTCATTCCGTAAAAAGTGGGCAACGCCCACCCGAATCTGCCCGCCTATCGTAGTTTTTCTTGCCTCCGGGCAACGCAAACGGCGAGATCAGATTCGAGTAATTTCTTATAGGTTAAAAAAGCCGTATACAGCGGCACCAAAGCAAATTTTAATCTTTGTATTATAATATACGCAAAAAAATCAAAAAATCCTTTTTATTTTTCAAAAAATTTTTATTTTTTCTGCGGAAATTTTTGGGAATACCGTATTTTTGTCCGCACGATCATGCATCGAGGCGTGTTCCCGTTTTCACGGGCGCGATTTTTCCGTTTGTCATGGAATGGAGCGCTTTTTCAAAAGCCTCGTATTCTTCGGAAAGAACGGCAAGGTGCAGGACGATATTCCCCGAAAATTCGGTATTGTCCGTAATCACGGTTCTTCTTCCGATATCATAAAGCAATTTATCGTAAAGCGCGTAATCACAGGATACCGTACATTCCGTATATTCCCGATACGTTACAATACCCGCTTCTTCGATTGCCATGGCGGCGGCTTTGGAATAAGCGCGCACAAGACCTGCCGCGCCGAGCAGAATGCCTCCGAAATAGCGCGTAACCACAACAACCGTACCGTCCACGCCGCTTTTTTTGATGACTTCCAGAACGGGAACGCCTCCCGTGCCTTTCGGCTCGCCGTCATCGCTGTAACGAACGGAATTTCCGATGATATACGCCGAAACGTTATGTCTGGCATCGGCGTGTTTTTTCTTGATTTTTCTGATAAACTCCTCCGCTTCCTCAGCGCTTTGCACAGGGGCGGTATAGCCGATGAAAACAGATTTCTTTTCCGTAAATTCGGCACTTGCTTCTTTGCCGACCGTTGTCAGATTTTTTTCTTCCACCGTTGCAATCTCCTTTTTATTTTTGAATTTCGCTCAAATCCGAACGATATACGCAGAAAGCTTGCCTGCCGTTTTCCGATCGCACACTGCTCTTACTTTCACACCGCACTCCGTATATTCCGTTTCCAGAACCGTCGCTTCCGAATACAGCGTATTGAGCAAACCGAATTTATCTGAGGGAAGCTCAAATACATATTCCTTTTTGCCTGCGGTTGCGAGCGCTTCCATACGGCGTACAAGCTCTTCTGTGCCCTCGCCCGTTACGGCGGAAATATAGACGTTGTCCGTGCTCGGCGTCATGGGATGGGAAGCCATACCCTTATCGCATTTATTGTAAACGAAAAGACAGGGTTTATCGGAAGCACCGAGTTCATCGATCAGCGCGCGCGTAACTTCTGCCTGCTCCGTAAATTCGGGATCGGATGCATCGATTACGACGAGAATGGCATCGGCATAGCAGACCTCATCCAAGGTGGAACGGAATGCGCGAATGAGATGGTGGGGCAGGTTGCGAATAAAGCCAACCGTGTCCGTCAGCAGAATTTCTTCGCCGCAGGGCAGTTCGAATTTTCTGGTTGTGGGGTCCAATGTGGCAAAAAGCTTATCCTCGGCAAGAATGCCCGCTTCGGTCAGGCGGTTGAGAAGCGTGGATTTGCCCGCATTGGTATAACCCGCGATGGCAATCTTGAAAATTCCCGAGCGATCTCTGCCCGCTCTCTGTACGGCGCGGTTTTTCGCAAGTGTTTCCAAGGCTTCCTCCAAGGCATCCATACGGCGTTTGACATGTCTTCTGTCCGTTTCCAGCTTGCTTTCACCCGGCCCTCTTGTACCGATACCGCCGCCCAGACGGGAAAGCTCCGTGCCGTGTCCCGTCAGACGGGGGACGGTATATTTCAGCTGGGCAAGCTCAACCTGAAGCTTGCCTTCGCCGCTCGTGGCGTGAAGCGCAAAAATATCGAGAATCAGCATGCTTCTGTCCATCACGTGGACATCGCCGATGTCGTTTTCCAGATTTTTGATCTGAGAGGGTGAGAGTTCACAATCGAAAATCACGGTCTTGATTTCTCCGTTTTTGCAAAGCTCGGCAAGCTCTTTGACCTTACCGCTTCCGATATAAGTACGGGGATCGGGATTTTCCTTTTCCTGCACCATGCGCGCATAGACGGTTGCGCCCGCCGTTTCGGCAAGACGTTCCAATTCGTCAAACGAAGCTTCGCAGGCATGACGGTCCGCGCCCTTTTCCATGACGGAAACCAGGATTACTTCGCTTTTTTCATCTTTATTCTTATTTAACAATGTTTCGGTTTTCATATTTTTTATCACCATTCCTTTTCATGATTGATAACGGGATTTTTGCCGTGAAATTCACAGACAAAACAAAAGTCCGTCGAGCAGAAATTTTTTCTTCAAAAGGCTTTTTATTTTGCTCTTTCTGTTGCATTTCCGTTTTGAATGATATATAATATACAATGGCGCGGAAAAACGTAGGATTGCAGAGCAATCCTACGCGGTTCTTTCCCTACGCAAAAGCTCGCAGATATGCGAGGTTCAATTTGAGCAATTTCCTATGGAACAAAAAAATCTCCGATAAAATCGGAGATTCTGGAGCTAATGATGGGACTCGAACCCATGACCTGTTGATTACGAATCAACTGCTCTACCGACTGAGCCACATTAGCATAAAAGCGATAAGCGAATTTTGCTATATTATGATAGCATAAAAAATCTCGTTTGTCAATATCTAAACAAAAAAATTTTCATTTTTTTCGGTTGTTTTACACATCGAAGAAAAACGGTATAGGAGGTATACATGAAACTGACGGATATTTCATACGCGCGCGCCGTCATGGAAAAACACGGGATTTCTCCCCAGAAGCGTTTCGGTCAGAATTTTCTGATCAGCGAAAATGTGGTTTCCCGTATTGCCGATGCGGCGGGAAGCGGAGATCGCGAGCTCGGCATCATTGAAATCGGACCCGGTATCGGTACGCTGACGCAAAAGCTGGCGGAGCATTACGCCAAGGTGGTTGCCATCGAGATCGACACGGGGCTTCTTCCCGTTCTGGAGGATACGCTTTCGGCGTACGATAACGTAAAGATCATCAGCGGCGATGCCATGAAAACCGATTTTGAACGATTGGTCAAGGAAGAATTTGACGGCATGCGCGTTGCGGTCTGCGCAAATCTTCCCTACTATATTACATCCCCCGTCATCATGCGGCTGTTGGAAACAAAAGGACTCTTTGAATCCGTAACGGTTATGATTCAAAAGGAGGTTGCCGACCGCCTGGCATCCAAGCCCGGTACGGCAGAATACGGAGCCATCACGGCTTCCTCTTCGTACTACGCAGACATTGAAAAAATCTTCAACGTCTCCCCTGCGAATTTCATTCCGCCTCCCAAGGTAACGTCTTGTGTCATTCGTATGAATATTCATAAAACCCCTCCCGTTTCCTGTGTGAATGAGGAAAATCTTTTCCGTGTGATCCGCGGCGCGTTCGCCAAACGCAGAAAAACGCTTTCCAATTCTCTTTCGGGTGAAACCAACCGACACACCAAGGCGGAAATCGAAGCCGTTCTCGTTTCTCTCGGCTACCGTGCCGACGTCAGAGGCGAAACGCTCGGACTTTCCGATTTCGCGGCGATTTCCGATGCTTTGGAACTTTAAGATCGGAGAATTTTATGAACGAACGACTGAAACAATTTCAAGACTATATAAAAGGAAAAAGAATTGCGCTGCTCGGCATGGGAATCAGCAACCGTGCGGCTGTGGATTTCCTGCTTTCCTCGGGCGCAGTTCTCACAGCGAGAGATCAGAATCCCAATCCCTCTCCCGAAATCACGGACTTTCTGACCTCGCGCGGCGTACAAATGATTTACGGAAAGGATTATCTTTCCGATATCACGGAGGATATCGTCTTCCGTTCGCCCGGCATCCGTTTTGATATCGAAGCGCTTGCCGAAGCTGCAGCAAAAGGCTCTGTGATCACTTCCGAAATGGAAGTTTTCCTCGAACTCTGTCCTTGCAAAATCTTTGCCGTAACGGGAAGCGACGGCAAAACGACGACCACAACGCTCATTTCCGAAATGCTGAAACAAAAAGCAGAAAAAATCGGCGCGCGCGTATATGTGGGCGGCAACATCGGTACGCCCCTGCTTCCTTTCCTTGAAGAAATGCACCCCTCGGATTTTGCCGTTCTGGAGCTTTCCAGTTTTCAGCTTCACACGATGAAAGCGGCCCCCCTGTGCGCTGTCGTTACCAATGTAACGCCCAACCACCTCAACTGGCATCTTTCCATGGAAGAATACGTGGAAAGCAAGAAAAATATTTATGCAAATCAAACCGAATCCTGCCGTCTGGTTCTGAACGCGAACAACGCCATTACCGCCTCTATGGCGCAGGAAGCGAAAGCGAAAGTTACATACTTCTCTTCCAAAGAAAAACCCGAAGCGAAACATATCTGTTATTTCGAAAACGGTGTGATTTTCCACGACGGCGTTCCCGTGATGAAACGGGAGGATATCAAGCTTGTCGGTATGCACAACGTGGAAAACTATATGGCGGCAATTTCTGCCGTTCACGGTTACGTGGATACGGAAGACATGCTTGCCGTTGCACGTACGTTCGGCGGTGTTGCCCACCGCATTGAGCTGATTGCCGAAAAAAACGGCGCGAAGTATTACAACAGCTCCATTGACACGAGTCCCACAAGAACGCTTGCCGCGCTTGCTTCCTTTGATGAGGAACTGATCGTGATTGTCGGCGGTTACGACAAGCACATCCCCTTGGAACCGCTGATCGCTCCTCTTGCAAAAAAAGCAAAATTCACGGTTGCCACGGGTGATACGGGTCTTGAAGTCCTGCAAAAGCTGAAAGCACACGGATATCCGAGAAACAAAACCGCATATCTCGGCGATTTTGACGAAGCCGTCCGTTTTGCCGCAAAAACGGCGAAAGAGGGGGATACGGTTTTACTCTCTCCTGCGGCGGCAAGCTTTGACGCTTTCGTGAATTTTGAAGCCAGAGGAAACCGATTCCGCGAATTGGTAAGAGAGTTGCAATAACGTGAGTTCGATGAAAACTCGTAAACGGGATTTTAGCGGAATCATTCCCTTGTGCTGTCATCCTGAGCACAGAGAGCCTATGGCTGTCTGTTATGTCGAAGGATCTCAGCATAAGCTTGCAACAGACAGAGCGAGAGTCTTCGGCGCGCCCTTGCAGGTCTTGCTCAGAATGACAAAAAACAAGCTTCTATAGAATAAAAAAGATATATCCCAAGCTAAAAAAGAAAGGAAAAGGTATGGAACAAAAAGAATTGCTTTTTGCGCTTTCCGAAAAGATGTCTGTCGTAGGCTTTGAGTACTACGATGAGGAAGCGCTGACAGCGCTGATCGCTCCGTATTTCGACGAGCACGAATACGACACGATCGGAAACCATATTTTCATCCGCAGATGCGGAAAAGAAAATGCTCCCCGCGTACTGGTCGATGCGCATTACGATGAGATCGGTCTGATGGTCAAGAGCATTACGGACGAAGGTTTTCTTCATATCTGTAATCTCGGCGGTGTGGATACGCGTATTTTACCCGCTGCCGAACTCGTTGTCTACGGCAAAGAAAAGATCCCCGGTATTGTGCTTACAAAACCGCGCGAGCTGATGACCAAAGAGGAAAAGAAAAAACTCGTTCCCATGGAGGAGCTGCTCGTTGATATCGGCATGACCAAGGAAGAAGCAGAAATTGCCGCTCCCATCGGAACACCTGTCGGCTTCGAACCCGTCTGCACGGAATTGAAAACAGGCTATCTCGCAGGCAAGGGCTTTGACAACAAATGCTCTGCCGCGGCTGTTTTCGATGCGCTGACCTCCCTTGATATGAAAACGCTTTCCTGCGATCTTTATTTTTCTCTCTCCGGACGAGAAGAAGTCGGACACCGCGCAATCTCATCTGCGGTCTACCGCATCCGTCCCGATCTTGCGCTCGTGCTGGACGTTACGTTCGGTAATGCGCCCGGAAGCGAAAAAATCTGTTCTTCCGATATGAGAAGCGGTCCCGTCGTTTCCCTGACGGCAACGCTCGACACGGATTTGACCGACTTCATTCTCGAAACCGCAAAAAAACACGATATCCCCGTACAGAGCGTAGTGGAAGCCATGTCCACCTCCACCCATGCGGATGACATTTATCTTGCCGCAGGCGGTGTCCCCACCGCGCTGATCAGCATTCCCGTCTGGTTTATGCATACGGCAAACGAAATGGTACATCCGGATGATATGAAAGCATCTGCGGCGCTTGTGGCGGCTGTCATTCGTGATAAATACGGCATTGCCGAAGAAAAAGAGGAGGCATGAACATGAAAGAGCTTTTGAAAACACTTTCTTTGGAATGCGCGCCTTCGGGCAGAGAAAAAGCGGTTGCACAGCGGATCGAAAAAGAAATTACACCCTATTGCGATTCCGTTACATACGATAAAATCGGCAATCTCATTGCCGTGATCAAGCCGAGAAAAAAATGTCCGCGCGTGATGGTTTGCGCGCATATGGACGAAGTCGGCTTTATGGTAAAAAACATCAATAACGAGGGCAGAATCAATATCGTTGTGCTTGGCAATGCGGAAACAAGAACGCTTTCGGGCAGACGTGTGCGTTTCCTTGACGGAACGGTTGGCGTGGTCAGCACGAAGCCGATTCACGTCATGACGAGCAATGAAGAAGAACGTCCGACCTACGAGGACCGTATTTATATCGAAATCGGCGCAAAGAACCGCACCGAAGCGGAAACTCTGGTTAAAATCGGTGATTTCGGTACATTCGAGCCGAAATTCACACCCCTTGCAGGCGAAACCTATGCAGGCAAAGCAATCGGCGGACGCGCTTGCGTTTCTTCCCTGATTTCTCTTATCAAGGAAACCCACGCCGCAAAAAAAGCAAAAACTCTGCAAAAAGAATGTTATTTCGTTTTTTCCGTCAAGCGTGAGATCGTAAAAAGAATGTTTGCCGTGGAAACGGCGGCTTTCAATATCCGTCCCGAAACGGCTCTCGTTCTGGATGCATTCCCCGTTTGCGATTATTATCCCAAGGATGAAAAGGAACAGGAAATCGGCGCAGTCTGCGGAAACGGCATTGTTATTTCTCCCGCAGACAGCAAAACGGTTTACAACCGCACGCTTTTTGCAAATGCGGTTGGACTCTGTGAAAAAGAAGGCATCGCTTATCAGTATCCGAGAACGGCATCGGTCGAAGGAAACGAAAGCGGCGCCATTCATAAGAGTACAGACGGTGTGAAAACGCTTTCCGTTTGTCTCCCAACGAGAAATTTACATTCCGGTGCGGAAATCATTAAATACCGTGATCTGGAAGCTCTCACTGCCTTTACCAAAGCATGGCTTCTCAAAGAGGAATAACGGCTGACACGTTTTACGCATTTTCCATAGTGAAAAAGAAAGGTTGGACTATCATGTTTACACAATTGAAAAAAATCGTCATGCCCATGGGTGTTTCGGGCGACGAAGGCGATATTTCCGCAGTTCTGGCGGCTGAAATCGCGCCTTACGTGGACAAAGTATATAACGATGCGCTTGGCAATCTGATCGCATTCAAAAAAGGTAAAGGCAAAAAGCCGAAAAAGCTGATGTTTGCGGCACACATGGATGAAATCGGCTTTATGGCAAGCTACATTGACGAAAAAGGTTTTATCCGTGTTTCCCGTCTGGGCGGCATCAATTATCAGGCGGCATCGTTCTCCGAGGTTATTTTCAAAAACGGCACGAAAGGTGTTCTCGTACCCGAAGCACGTATCCCCCAGAGAGATTACCGTCCCGAAAATTATTACGTGGATATCGGCGCGAAGAGCAAAAAGGATGCCATGCGCCGCGTAAAAATCGGCGACACCTGCCGTGTTGCGCCAAGCTTGTTCAAGCTTGCCGGAAGCCGTGTTGCAGGCAGACCGATTGATGACCGTATCGGCTGTATGATGCTTGCAGAAGCCGCAAAAGCAGCCGCTTCCTTTGAAAACGACACGTATTTCGTCTTTACCGTTCAGGAAGAAGTCGGTGTGCGCGGCGCAAAAACCTCCGCTTTTTCCATCACCCCCGATTATGCTGTTGCCGTGGATATCGGCGGCGCGGGTGATATGCCTTCCTGCGCGCCTCTTGCCGTCAATCTCGGAGAAGGCATTGCCATCAAGCTCAAAGATGCAATGGTCATCTGCAACCCCAAAATGATTGCGATGATGAAAGAAATCGCAGAAGAAGAAAAGGTTCCTTATCAAACGGAAATTCTCGAAGGCGGCGGCACGGATACCTGCATGCTTCAACAGGCAGCGGGCGGCTGTATCGCAGGCGCACTTTCCGTTCCCACCCGTTACGGACACAGCGCCGTTGAGGTGATTGATATGAACGACGTTGCGGGCGGTATCCGCATTCTGGCAGGACTTTGCCAAAAGAAATTGAATTAAAAGATAGAAAAGGATAATAACATGGGATTTTCTCAACAGATTTTGGATATTGCCGCACAAGCGGAAAAAGAACTTGCGCCCGCGTTTGCGGAATTTGACAGAATTGCGCAGGTCAACACACAGCGCGTTCTGGAAAGCTTCCGCGAACACAGGGTTTCGGACTCCATGTTCGGAGGAACCACAGGTTACGGCTACGGCGACTTCGGCAGAGACGCTATGGACGCCATTTATGCAGATGTTTTCGGTGCACAAGCAGGATTCGTCCGCTACGGCATGGTCAGCGGCACGCACGCCATCTCGACCGTTTTGTTTGGTTTGCTCCGTCCGAACGATATCATGCTTGCGGTTACGGGCAAGCCTTACGATACGCTTTTTGAAGTGATCGGCGAAGGCAAAGGCAACGGCGACGGCTCTCTTGCCGATTTCGGGATTACATACGATGACGTTGCGCTTCTGCCCGACGGCGGTATTGATTTTGACGGCATCGCAAAGAAATTGGAAGAACACGGCGCGCGCGTAAAAGTCGTTTTCATTCAGCGTTCCAAGGGTTACGCAAACCGTCCCACACTTTCCGCAAAGGAAATCGGCGAAATCGTTTCCTTTGTCAAGGCAAGATGCGGCGCTTACGTGGTCGTTGACAACTGTTACGGTGAATTTTGCGATGAAGCCGAACCGACGGCTTACGGCGCAGATATCATCGTCGGCTCCCTGATCAAAAATCCGGGCGGCGGTATTGCGCAGATGGGCGGTTATGTTTGCGGTACCAAACGCGCGGTTGAGCTTGTTTCCTACCGTTTGACTACGGTTGGCATTGGCACGGAATGCGGTGCAACACTCGGTCAGACACGCGAAATCTGCAAAGGTTTCTTCTTTGCACCCCACGTGGTTGCACAGGCAAAGAAAACCGCGGCTTTCGCTTCCTACATGTTTGAAAAGCTCGGCTTTGCCGTTGAACCGAAATATAACGAAGCTCGCCACGATATCATTCAGACCGTACAGTTCGGCAATCCCGAAGGTCTTTGCGCATTTTGCAGAGGGATTCAGAAAGGTTCTCCCGTGGATTCCTTTGTTGTTCCCGAACCTTGGGGTATGCCCGGTTATGCGGATGAAGTTATCATGGCTGCCGGTACGTTCACACAGGGCTCTTCCATCGAAATTTCTGCAGACGGTCCTCTCCGCCCGCCGTATACGGCATATTTCCAGGGCGGTCTGACCTACGAAAGCGGTAAATACGCAATCATGACGGCGGCAGAATCGCTTCTTGGAGAAATGTAATTTTAACGCAAGTTCGATGGAATGGTAAATGATTGTTTACAGTCGTTTATACGAATGAATCGGGTAGGAGGCGGTGATTGACCGCCGACCTCCCACAGCACCGTGCGTACCGATCGGTACACGGCGGTTCAATCATAAATAATGCAGAGACTTGTATGCCTCGGATATGTCATAATATCCACGGTGTGCAAGTCTTTTGTTTGTAATGGTGTGTGTAAGTATTCCGCATACCGACCTCCTTTCGTCGTTTACTCAAAACTTATGATTGTTCGGTCCTTCCCAAGTTTTTTTCTTCCTCGGTACTATGACCT
>JAFQEK010000116.1 GCA_017399025.1 Clostridia bacterium | reverse complement strand
GCGGTTATAAAGTAGGCATCATGGATGCGGATATCACAGGTCCTTCTATTCCGAAGGCGTTCGGTCTGACAGGCATCTGTGAAGCGGCTCCCCTTGGCGGTATTCTTCCCATGGAAACAAAAACAGGCATTGAAGTCATGAGCGTGAACGTACTTCTGGAAGACGTAACTTCTCCCGTTGTATGGAGAGGTCCCGTTATTGCAGGTACGGTAAAGCAGTTCTGGACAGATGTTGTCTGGGGCGATCTTGACTGCATGCTCATCGACTGCCCTCCCGGTACGGGCGACGTTCCGCTGACTGTTTTCCAGTCCATTCCTCTTGACGGTATCGTTATTGTTACCAGCCCTCAGGACCTCGTTTCCCTGATCGTTGAAAAAGCGGTTAACATGGCAAAGCTTATGAATATTCCGATCGTTGGTATCGTTGAAAATATGAGCTATGTAAAATGTCCCGATTGCGGCAAGGAAATCCACATTTTCGGCGAAAGCAAGATTGAAGAAATTGCCGCCAAATTCAATATTCCTGTTCTTGCAAAGCTTCCGATCGATCCTTCTCTTGCGGCTATGTGCGATGCGGGTACCATTGAACTTTGCGAAAACGATACTGCAGCTTCCATTGCCGAAGCCATTGAAAATCAGCCCTCCAGAGTAATCTGATGAGAAAAAAGATTCTTTTCGTTTGTTCCGCCAATACTTGCCGAAGCGCCGTTGCCGAAGCCATTCTGTTTGAATACGGAAGAGACCGTTACGATGCTTCTTCTGCGGGCATTTATGCGCACGCGGGAGAGCCGATGATGGAAAGCTGCGCGCAGGCTTTGGAAAAAATCTTCGGACACGGCTTTTCTGCTTCGTCCCATACGTCTCAGAGACTTGCACCCGCGCATATGATCCATAATGATCTCATCGTTGCGGCTACCCCGCGGCATGCAGAGATCGTGAAGGCATATTATCCCTATTTTGCGGATAAGGTCGTTACGTTCCCGGGCGGAGGTATTTATGATATTTCTCTGCTTTACGGTGCGGCTCTTGAAAAGGCTGTTGAACGGATCCGTGACGAAATCTTTGAAATGTTTTTGAAAGATGAACAGTAAAATTGAAATTTTGCCGATGACAAAAGAATCGGCAAAGAATGCCGCGGAGTTGGAAAAGCTTTGCTTTTCTGCTCCGTGGAGCTATGAAATGCTTTGCAACCAAGGACTTTGTGAGCAAGGAGAATTTCTCTGCGCCTTCGTGAACGGAGAATTTGCGGGATACGCGGGAATGATTTGCGTTTTGGATGAGGGACAGATCTGCAATGTGGCGGTATGTCCCCTTTTCCGTCGTATGGGTGTCGGAGAAGCTCTGATGCAGGCACAAAGAAAAGCTGCTCTTTCGAGAGGCCTTTCCGTCATGATGCTGGAAGTCAGAGCGAGCAATACCGCCGCACAGAAGCTTTATGAAAAGCTTGGCTGGGAAAAGGTCGGTGTCCGCAAAAATTTTTATGCTTCGCCCCGTGAGGACGGCGTTCTTTATAATTTATATTTATCATAATTTTTTTAGAAAGTAGGTTTATCAATGCGTATTCTTGCTTTTGAAAGCTCCTGTGATGAAACGGCTGCCGCTGTTCTGGAACGGAAGGATGGAAACATCACCGTTCTTTCCAATATCGTGGCTTCACAGGTTGCCATTCACGCCAAATTCGGCGGTGTTGTTCCCGAAATCGCAAGCCGCGCGCACAGCGAAGCCATCTCGGGCATTACATACGAAGCTCTTGATGCGGCAGGTCTGACCATGAATGAGATCGATGCCGTTGCTGTTACCAGCAATCCCGGTCTGATCGGCGCGCTTCTCGTTGCTGTCAATTTTGCAAAATCCCTGGCTTACAGCTACGGAAAGCCGCTGATTCCCGTAAATCATATCAAGGGACATATTGCGGCGAATTATATTTGCCATCCCGAATTGAAGCCTCCCTTTATTGCTTTCGTGGCATCCGGCGGTCATACTTCCGTCGTACGTGTGGAAGATTACCGTTCTCATATGCTGATTGGCGCGACGAGAGACGATGCAATGGGGGAAAGTTTTGATAAGGTTGCGCGCGTGATGGGAATGCCGTATCCCGGTGGTGCGGCAATGGACAAGCTCGCTTATGAAGGAAAAAATCCCATGAAATTTCCCTCTGCCGCCATTCGCGACGATTCTTTGGACTTTTCGTTTTCCGGTATCAAAACCGCAGTTCTCAATACGCTGAACCAGATGTCGCAAAAGGGAGAAGAAATTCCCCGCGCGGATATTGCCGCAGGCTTTACCAAGGCGGCGGTTTCCAGTGTAACGACGAAACTCGGTATGGCGTTTGACCGCAACTCCGATATGAAAGCGCTCGTTCTTGCAGGAGGCGTTGCCGCAAACTCTCATTTGCGTGCGGCTTTGGAACAATTCACAAAGAAAAGAGGCCTTTCGCTCTATATGCCCGAACTTCGCTATTGCGGAGACAATGCGGCGATGATCGGCGCAGCAGCATTTTTTGAATGGGATGCAGGTAATCTGGCGGACGTTTCTCTCAATGCTTACGCTTATTCCGTTTGATGTCAATATGCGAAAATGACAAAATTTTAATGTGAAATTTTGTCGGATTTGTGTATCATTTCTCCGGTTTCTTCAAAAAAATTTGTGGGAAAACAGGAAAATTCCACACAGGGTTTTCCACAACCTGTGGAAAGAGAAACGCACTTCTGTGAAAAAAATCCAAAAAATACTGTAAATTCTGGGGATTTTTTCATTCGGATGTGGAAAACTGTGTTGGAAATGTGGATAAAACAAAATGAATTTTCCACACAAACTTGTGGAAAACAAAATCGAAATGAAAATCTCAGTTTTCGGTTTGTTTTTCCTTGAACTATAGGAAATTGCTCAAATTGGACCTCTCCGTTTTGCATTGTTTGGATACGAGCGAAACTTGAATGGGCTGAGCACACAGCTTGCAAAGCAAGCCGTTATTCAGTGGGCGTTGCCCACTTTCTTGTCGGATTTTGCTTGATTTCTTCGTTATATCAACGGAAAGCGGACTTTGTCCGCAGAAAGGGTTTTTAGATGGATTTTGAATTTCTTTTCGGGCGTTCGGTTTTGAATCTGCCCGGCGCTTGCGTTCCTTTTCTTTCCTCGGCATCGGCGGAGCAGCTGAGGGTTTTGATTGCACTTGCCAGCGAAAACGGAAAAACACCGGAGGGACTTTGCGCTGCCGCTGATGTTTCGGAAGAGCATTTGGCGCAGGCGATTCTCTTTTGGCAGAACGCAGGGGTGATCTCCGTTTCTTCGGAGCTTCCCAAGCTCGCAAAACCCGTGTATGAGGATGTTCCTTCCTATACGGGAGAAGATATGAAGCGAATCAGCGAATCCGGGGAGATTGGCGAATTGATCGATGTTTGCTCCGCAATTCTGGAAAAAACCTTTACACCGTTGGAAACGGAGACTTTGTTTTATCTGTATGATGGCTTGCGTCTTGATTTTGAATATATCGTCAAGCTTTGCAAATATTGCCATGACATCGGCAAGCCCTCTTTGCGTTATTTGAAAAAAACGGCGATTTCTCTTTATGACGGCGGTATGGTTACGGTTGGCGCGTTGGATGCGTTTATCGAAAAGGAAGAACGCAAAAACGATATGGAATACAGAATCCGCTTGCTTTACGGTATGGGTGAGCGTGCGCTGACACCGAAGGAAAGAGAATATATTTCACTTTGGGTCATTGATTGGAATTTGCCGTATGAAGTCATCGAAATGGGATATTATCAGATGATGTCATCCATTCCCCAACCGAAAATTTCTTACGAGAATACCATTCTTGCTTCCTGGGTAAAAGCGGGATGCCGTACGAAAGAGGACGTTGAAAATTATATTCCCGAAAGCAAAAAGAAACGGGAAAAGAAAAAACAAGAGGATGCGGCACAGAACGTCGGTTTTGATCTGGATGAATTTTTTGCCGCCGCCACGCTCAGAGGAGAAGAATCTTCGGAGAATCAATCTTGACCTATGATGGGAAAATTATGAATATCATTGCACAGACAGGAGAACACTATGGCATACAATGCTGAAAATTATAAGCGTATAGCGGCGCAGTTCAGAGATAAAAATCTCCGCGCAAAGCAAGCGGCGGAGGCGCGCAAAGAAGAGCTTCATCAAAAACTTCCTCAGGTTGCGGAAATCGACCGTGCGCTTGCGACCACGGGCTTGCGTATTATGAGAGAAGCGCTGAACGGAAAAGAAGGCTTACAGGAGAGAGTCCGCCGTATGGAAGAAGGAAATAAACTCCTTTTGGAAGCAAGAGCGGAAATTTTGCGCTCAAACGGATTTCCTGAAAATTACAGCGACGTTCATTACGAATGCAACGAATGTATGGATACGGGATTTCTGAACGGAAAAATGTGTAAATGTCTGCGTACAGCTTTGAATTATGCGGGATATGAAAGCTCCGGTGTTCTGAAACTGATCGAAAAACAGAATTTTGAAACCTTTGATCTGAGATATTATGAGGGAAACGAAAGACGGAATATGGAGAATATTTTCCATAGAGCGCTTGCCTATGCTGCAGGATTTAACGGTCAGAAGATGCAAAATCTTTTGTTTATCGGTACAACGGGACTCGGAAAAACGCATCTTTCCAGCGCCATTGCCAAAATTGTGATTGAAAACGGCTATGATGTGGTTTATGAAAGTGCGCAACAGATTTTTTCGGATTTCGAAGCCGAACGCTTTGGGCGCGTACCGCACGGAGAAAACCGTACAAGCCGATATTTTGAATGTGATCTCCTGATTGTTGACGACCTTGGTACGGAAATGCAAACGCAGTTTACGGTTCCTTGCTTGTATAATCTCGTCAATACCCGTTTGATTTCGGAAAAGAGTATGATCATTTCCACCAATGTCCGCAAGGAAGAGCTTCTTGCGAAATATTCCGACCGCATTACCTCCCGACTGTTCGGTGAATTTGAAATTTGTGTTTTCGCGGGAAAGGATATCCGCAGCCAAAAACTCATGAAAAGAAGATAAGCGGGCCAATGTCCGCATGCAAAAACACCTGCTGTCCGTAATGCGTGATGTTCTTATCGGAGAAATCACAAATCAGGTTGCCTTATTTAATCCGCAGGAAACAAATAATTAGCCCCGACAGATTTCAAAGTCTGTCGGGGTATCGTCATTTATGTAAGCTTTAACTCCATATATCCGCAAGTAAACGGAAAGAAGTCGAATTTTTGGGTTTTGATATGCTTAAATCCAAAAGATTCATACCATAACTTCAAAACTTGATTTTCTTCGACAATTCCGATATTCATTTTTAAGCATCCTAAACCTTTAGCTGTATGAAATGAATGCAATAAAAGTTTTTCTCCTATGCCTTGATGTCTGAACTGAGGCAAAACGCATAAATTATTCAGCTCACATTCCTTATTATCTTGTAATGCCAAAGAATAATAACCAACAATTTTCCCATCAACAATAAAAGCGTACATAGGTCTTTTTTCGTTGTTTAATTGCCAAGATAGGCGTTGTTCTGTTGAGGCGAAAGCTGTAAAGCGAGGAGCGTTTTCTATTGTAAAACCAAACTCATTGGCGACAGTCAAAAAACTTTCTTTAATGACATCAACACATTCTTTTATATTTTTATTGTTTACCGATTGTATCATACATCTATCTCCTTTTTTGCCAGTTTCGCCTTTGTATTACAAAGGCTTCGGGCAAAGCCCATACCCCTATTCTTCTGCATATAATTCGTCGTAGTACCATCGCAGCGGATTTTCGAAAATATAATTTGATCGGGTTTCGTAATCCTTCTTATTTCGTATCACGTGTTCAATATAGGATTTTTGCCAAATGGATGCACCAATCTTTTTTGTTGCCACACCTTTGAATTGTTTTACCATCCGTTCCACCGTAGGGGCGACCTGTGGTCGCCCGTATTCATCGGCAGAAATAACAACCATTATATGTAGGTGATTCGGCATAATCACATAGGAATGTAGTGATACCGCAGGATATGTTTGATTCCATCGTTCTAACTCGTCTAAAACGATATTGCCAACATCGGATAACGGCAGGCTTTGCGGGCGAACACAGTTCGCCCCTACGGAACGCCAATGAAATATCTGCGGATCAATTGATCCGTTCCAAAAGTAATTCTTTCTGTTTT
>JAFQEK010000002.1 GCA_017399025.1 Clostridia bacterium | reverse complement strand
CCAGTCGTCTGTTATAAAAGAACCCGTTCCGTTTGTGGAACCATCATAAGAAACGATGGGCGCATAGCCCTTATAAACATCACCGATCTGATACCAATCGCCGACAGGATTACCGTTTGCATCTGCCTGACAGGTAAAGATTGCAATATAAACATCCGCCTGATTTCTGTCTGCCGAATACTCACCCTCTTCAATAATCTTATCCAGGTCATTTGCGGTCATATAAAGAACCATTTCACAGCCCTTATTCGTGGTTGTATAGGTGTTATAGGGCCAACTGGTTTCTCTGTATGTAGCAGAATAAGAGTCACCTGTGTTTTTATTGTTATCAAAGTTATCTCGTTTGATCAGCAGTGTAATATTTTTGGTAACACCGTCCATCGTAAAGGATAACTGTTCTCCAAAAAGACGCTGGACCGTTTCTGTATCATCATTATGCGCGCCCCATACATTACCGATGTAGTTCGCCTGCCAGTCCTGACCTTGATATTTGTCATCAATATGAGTAATCAAATCCTGATACGTGGAGTCGGTATTCAGAATTTCACCGAATCGGATCAAAACGCGTTCCAATGCCAAATCGCCTAAGGAATCTACGTGGATGCCGAATTTGTAATTCAGTAAAAATGAAAAATTCATACCGTAAGGCACGCCGCCGCCAAATTGATAGGTCGCGTAAAAGGTAATAGATTCTCCGGGATTTACAGTTGCGCCTTCCTTAAAGGTAGCAGTACTGTCATTGGCATTATTTTTAGTATAAACGGTAAAACCATTCCAATAATCACCGGTAGTGTAAAGATCATTATCGTATCCGTCTAAAATATTACATTCAATTCCCTTATACGAGTATTTATAGCGCGTATTATTAAAAACGGTAATTCTATAGGTAAGCGGTCTGTCATTCCAAGCATTTCCATTCAGCAAAACCGTGTTTTGTACCGTTGTCGGGAATATATGGTTATGCGTTTCCGATTCCACACCGACACCTTTTCCGACATATTCAACACTCGTGATAAAAATACCTTCCGGCGGTTTTGCTTCGGCTGTACCGGTGATCGTAAGCGTATCCACCAATTGCGCATAACCAATGCAAATAAAACAAAAAGCAAAGGAGAGTATGAAAGAAATCACTGCAATCACGCGTTTTTTCATCAATATACCCTCCTTTGCCATTATTTATACTTCACTTATCTGTTCTTCGGATGTTACTCCGCACGATTCCTCTTCCGCTTCTTCCGAAAGATCATCCGTCAGCACAGCTTCCATATGCGCCGCGCGATGAACGATACCGATGATCTTTTTCAAAGGATGCTTCAGCATTTCCGGATCCACTCTGTGATTTCCGTGAGCAACCGCAGCCTTACGGATAATATCTTTATTGCTGTGTACATCGCGAGAAGGAATCAGAACGATATCACCATCCTCAAGTATTTCACCGTTGGGATCGTAACGGTAAATTTTATTTTTGTGTTTATGTTCAGGCCATACAACACCGATAACCTCAACGCCCGCTTCGTTTTCCTCATCCACTTCATCTACGAATTCAATTTCGGAAAGTTCAAGATCGGGAGCTGCCATTGCGCCGGCAAGTGCCTCTTCATCCACTTCTTCCAGGATGATCGGTTCTTCTTCCTCTTCGAGCTCTTCAATATCAACATCATCGTCTCCGATATCGTCAATATCTTCGTCTTCGATTTCGGGAAGATCTGCCGTATGGTAAATTTCATCGTAATGTTCTACTCTGATTTCGTAGATATAAAGCACACCGGATGTTACAATCATAAACTGTGCGCAGGTTTTATCTTCATTTTCATACATCAAAACCGGAATCTGCAACGTATCGCGGATTTCCAGCATTTCCGTAAAGGTATCCACATAAAGAATCTGATAATTCGTCGTATCGAACGGATTCAGAATCTTTTGGATATAAGACTTATAGTTAGAAACGATTTTCTGTACTTTTCTTGCATAGTTGATATGAATATCTCTCGTCTTATACATATAAACGATCAGAACAATCGCTGCTGCCGCAGAGAGAACAGCAAGAATGATCGCCGCAATCAAAAATCCCGTTTTAGAGCTGTTATCACATGCAAGAATTTTTTGTTCAGCCGCAGGAACAGAAGTGGAAACAGAGGGTTTCGCAACTTCCGAATTCAAAGGAACAGAGAGCGTTACAACATATTCACCCGTATTATTTTCGGCAAACTGTTCGCTTTCGCCGAGAACCTCTACGTGCATTCTGACGTAAAGTGTCTGTGTTGTGAAAGAATCCAAGCCATATTGATCAACAAAATCCTTGGCAAGAGAATTGTATTTCTGATAATCAATATCTACCAATTCATGAATGGAAAGCGCATTGCCGCTTGTGGTAATGGTTTTTTCAGGAACCAACTCAAACACGGGATTATATATTGCCGTATCTGCGCTCTTCTCCGCAACGGAAACTTGCGCTTCAATCTTATAAGAGTACTTGAAATTTACATCGGATGCATCCAATTTCAACTTATAAGTGAAATCGCCCGTCATTTTTTCAATCAACGATGCGACATAAGCATGGCTTCCGTTCAAATAATCTTCTTCGTAAAAATTATTTTCGGAAAGATATGCTCTGTGAATGACATTGCCTTCTTCGGTATAATAAACATAAGTTGCCTTATTCATTTTATAATATACCAAACCGGTAATCAACATTCCCAATACCAATACGCCGATAATCACGGATTGAATCAAAATCCATTTTTGCCGTTTGCGTTGATAGGCATCTCTTTGTTGTTTTTCAAATTCCGACATTCTGCACTCTCCTTTCTTTCTTTATTTTATAGTATTTTTATTTTTCAAAATCAAATTTTGCGGTCAGTGCTTAAACAAGCTTCTGACCCAGATGGTCGGGTAACCGATATAAGGAACTCTATAATTGACAAGTCCTACAATATCGCTGTTTGTAATAAAACCGGAGTCTCTGCCATCGTTGGCATCGCCTTTGGTATAATAACGCATGACACCATTGATTTTTTCTATTTTGATCACTCTATGGATAATCATAGAGCCGTTTTTTTCAAAAACAATAACCTGTCCTTCGGTGATGATCTGGTTTTCGAAACGCTCAAACAAAGCGGCATCGCCTTTATTCAGCTCGCCCGTCATACTTTCTGTAGCAACGACCAGGACACCGTAACGGAATTGGTTGGAAATCAGCATAACTGCGGAAGCCATAATCGCAACCGCCAAAACCGTAATAATAACACCAAATTTACTTTTTTTGCCCAATGCATAGCGCTTCTTTTTTTCATAAAGCGCATCGATAAAAAGATAGATTGCGATCGGCAACAAAAGGTTGATGAACGCAAGCATGGAATCGGGCACTGCGGGTTTGTAAGGGATAATATACGTGTAGAGCGAAATCAAAAGTCTGTAAACGATATTGGGAAGCATGCCGTATCGTTTGGACAAATAATGATACAAAAAATTAGCAGTTACCGCGGGAAGCAACGCAAGTGCCAAAACATCCATAAAATGGCTGTAAGTAGTAATCCCACTGATATTGGAAACGATCAAAACCTCGGCAATCACACACGAAAAGTAAGTAAGAACATCTGCGGCTTTGTTATTTTGCGCCCGAACAATCCAACGAATGAACTCTGTTTCAATGATAATCGCACTGATGGGAAGAACAAAATGCAATCCATAGTAGAAATCAAATCTATACCCCGAGCGGTAAAAGCCGAAATGTAAGCCTGAGAGATAATAAAGCATTAAATAAAGAAGCCCGATCACTGCCATCAACATCAATATCTGTTTTTTGTTCATGGAGAGAATGCTTCTTTTTTTCACAAAAAGATATGTAACGATTGCCAAGGGGAGCAGAAGGATTGCTGCAAGAATCCTTCCGCTGACTGCGCTTGGCAGAATCAACGCAAGCAGGAGAACCGCAAGCGAAGATATCGTTATGCGATGGAGCACTTTCCGATCCGTCATACGGTTCTCCTTTCTTGTAGCATTCAGCAGAAATTACGGATCTACAGATGTAGCAGTAAGTTCAATACCAAACGTTGCGCTGGTTGCAGATGTAACGGGTTCCTTAACGGTTACGGTAACAACAACGGTGATAGTACCGCCCTGTTTTGCAATATTCATGCCATCCGGATAAGCATAGGTAACATCAAATTTCTCTTCGTTAGAGTTTGAAGGATTATCCGCACCGGAAAGTTTAGTCGCATTAACGCTAATTTCAGCATCAACATTACTATCATTTTTAATAGTAAATGTAAAGACGGATGTTTCACCTACAACAGCAAGCTTGTTTGCGGTAAATGTTGCATCATCATCAGTGCAAGCGGCAACATCATCCTTTGTACCTGTACCTGTGCTGGAGGTAGCTTCTGCATTGAAGAAGTAAATTTTCTCGTCAAAGGTTGCATTTGCAACGTCAGTATCAATATGCGCATTACCGATGATGGTAAGAGTATCTGTCAAAGCAGCATAACCGATACCAAGAAGCATAACAGCGATCAGCATGAACGCTACGATAATTCTTTTTCTGTTTTTCATTATGTATGTCCTCCTTTCTTCAAGATTTTCAAAAGTTTTGGTTTTCAAAACTTAAAACTTTTCTTTGTTTTTTCGCATTCCGCTCAGATCGTTTGAAGAGCTTATTATCCTCTGTTGTGTAGCAACAGAGGATTTTTTATTGGCGGGGAGCCAAATAAAAAATTTTTATTACAGAGCAGTTTTGCCGAGCAGAACGCTTTTTTGAAAATTTCCCAAATTCCCTATCTTTAAGAAAGATTTAAGAATTCTTTCATCTTCTGATTTCATTATACCGATTTTTGATTTTTTTGTCAATATTTTTCTCCAAAAAATATTTAGCCTATGAAAAAACGGCAATTATACAGTATTTTGAATCTTTTGAGTACATTTTTCGATTTTACGAAAATCATTTTTCTTGGTGATTTTACCAAAATAAATTTCTTCGATTTCCTGTTCATCACCTTTACATATAAAAAATTCGCTCAGGATGACAGCACGAGGAAATCATTCCGCTAAAATCTCGGTTACCATTCTGTTTTCCATCAAACTCGCATTAACCTATTTTTCATCATTTCCAACGAAAAAAATTAAAACCACGCGAGCGCGTGGTTTTGATATTATTATTGTTCCATCGGTTTCATTGTGGGGAAAAGCAAAACGTCGCGGATGGAAGGCTGATCTGTCAGAAGCATAACCAAACGGTCGATACCGAAACCGAGACCGCCTGTGGGAGGCATACCGTATTCCAATGCAGTAATGAAATCGTAATCCACTTCCGCTTTGGTTTCGGGTTCTGCTTTGCGTTTTTCAGCAAGCTGTTTTTCAAAGCGTTCTTTCTGATCAACAGGATCGTTCAATTCGCTGAACGCATTGCCATATTCGGTTGCGCAAATGAAATATTCAAAACGTTCCGTGAACATGGGATCATCTTTTTTGCGTTTTGCGAGAGGACTGTTTTCGATCGGGTAGTCGTAAATAAAGGTAGGCTGAATGAGCTGATCTTCGACAAACGCTTCGAAAAGCTCGATCAGAACTCTTCCCTTTGTTGCATCGGGCGCAACTTCAACATGCTTTTCTTTTGCAACAGCACGCGCATCTTCATCGCTTGCCCAATCGTAGTAATCAACACCCACATACTTTTTAACGGCTTCTGCCATGGTCAGACGTTCCCACTTGCCAAGGTCAAGTGCAACACCCTGATACGTGATCTTTTCGGAACCGCAAACGGTCTGCGCGAGGTGCTTGTAAAGCTCTTCAACCAGATCCATCATACCCTTATAATCGGTGAATGCCTGGTAAAGCTCAATGGTCGTAAATTCAGGGTTGTGTTTGGTATCCATACCTTCGTTACGGAAGATTCTGCCGACTTCATACACACGGTTCATACCGCCGACGATCAGACGTTTCAGATACAGCTCGGTTTCAATGCGCAGATACATATCCATATCCAACGCATTCAGATGCGTTTTGAAATGGCGCGCGGAAGCAGCAATTTCAATCGGAAGCAGAATGGGGGTATCCACTTCGAGGAAGCCCTTTGCATCGAGGAATGCTCGGGTTTCTTTCAGAATTTTGGAACGCTTTACGAAAGTTTCCTTTACGTCGGGATTCACGATCAAGTCAACGTAACGCTGACGGTAGCGAAGATCGGTATCCTTCAAGCCGTGGAATTTCTCGGGAAGAGGGAGCAAGGATTTGGAAAGCAATTTGATTTTTTTCGCATGGAGGGAAATTTCGCCCGTTTTGGTACGGAACGCATAGCCTTCAATGCCAAGGATATCGCCGATATCCCATTTTTTGAAATCGGCATAATCCGCTTCGCCGACTTCGTCGCGCTTGATGTAAACCTGGATTTTGCCTTCGCTGTCGCTGATATGCGCAAAGGAAGCTTTACCCATAATTCTGCGGCTCATCATTCTGCCCGCAACGGAATGAATCACTTTTTCTTCTGCGGGGATTTCGTCGTCTGCCTCCGTATAGTTCGCAACGATCTGTGCAGAGGTTACACTGACGTCGTATTTTACTTCTTCAAACGGATTCTTGCCTGTATCTTTGAGATTTTTGAGCTTATCGCGGCGGATCTGAAAAATTTCATTCACCTTTTCCGCAGACAGTTCTTCCGTTTCGTTATTGACTTTGGACTTTTCTTCTGCCATTTTTTATGTTCTCCGTTTACTTTACTGATTATTATATTTTCTGAGAAATTGCTCATTGACCTCGCCGTTTTGCATCGTTTGGACATAATGGAAACCACGATAGGCTGAGCACACAGCTTGCAAAGCAAGCCGTTATCCGGTGGGCGTTGCCCACTTTTTTACCTTTCGGGAATTACGCAAATTCGACCTCGCCGTTTTGCGTCGTTTGGACATAATGGAAACCACGATAGGCGAGAAATCTCAAGTGGGCGTTGCCCACAATGTTATCTTGCAATGTTCACAACACGGAATTTTGCTGTTCCGTCCGGAATTTCAACCGTAACGATATCGCCGACCTTGGTACCGATGAGTGCTCTGCCGATGGGGGATTGGTCGGAAATCAGATTGCTCAGCGGATCCACTTCTCTGGAGCTGACAAGGGTGTATGCGATTTCTTCGTCATATTCCATATCGTAAATGGTAACGGTTACGCCGACATTGACGATGTCCGTCTGAATTTCATGATCGCTGATAACCTTTGCATGCGCAATGGTGTCTTCCAATTCGGAAATCTGTACCTCGATCTTCGCTTGTTCGTTCTTTGCCTCATCGTATTCACTGTTTTCCGAAAGGTCACCGAAGGAACGCGCAATACCTACGTTTTCAGCCGCTTCTTTACGTTTGACATTTTTCAAATATTCAAGTTCTGCTTTTAATTTCAGAAAACTCGATTCTGTTACAACAATTTGTTTTGCCATGATTCTCTATCTCCTTAAATATATTGATTTTTTCGGTTTTGGATGGTGCAGAGCATTTCAATTCTCTGCAACGGAAGCCGTCAGAACAGATACTGCTTTTTGAAGCTGTATATCTTCGCCGTGAGGAATCAGGAAAAGGTTTGTATTTTCCAGATGTTCGGGAAGAACAACCTCATGGTCGGGATAAATACCAACGCCATCATAATTTTCGGAATAAGGGGGATTATACATAAAGTTTGTAATAAATACCACACTTCCGTCAGAGAGAATTTTTCCCGTTTGACCGCAACCCTTACCGAATGTTTTCGTACCAACGATTTCTGCCTTTTGATAGTCTCTGAGCGCGGATGTGAAAAGTTCCGATGCAGAAGCGGTATTTTCATTGGTGAGCACGATCATGGGAAGATCCACTTCGCCCTTCTGGGAATAATACGTCATGGGTTTTTCCGAACCTGCTGAATATATATGAACCAGAGGTCCTTCGGGGAGCAAATAAT
>JAFQEK010000115.1 GCA_017399025.1 Clostridia bacterium | reverse complement strand
CGATATACACCTATCTCTGCACCACAAAAGAGCGTAGCAGAGGTCATGTGTGCGATATGAAGAACGCCAACGGCAATATGCTTGACGCAAAGGTTATTGCCACAGTAAAGAGTTTGGGCAAAAAAAGCAACGAAATTGCAAAACAGATAACGCAGACGAAAAAAGAAATCAGCGGCGATCTCGAAGGTTATAATGCCGAGGTCGCAAAGGTCAAACAGCTTATTGCAGATAATGAAGCGGATATTAAGGCTCTCGTTATCTCTTTGGGCAAAGCGGACGGCACACACGCAGAAAAATACATTATGGAGCAGATTGATGAATTGCACGAAAAGAGCGAAGCTCTGAAAAGCCGTCTGTCTGAACTTGAAGCCATTACAGCACAACACAGACTTGCAGACATTGAGTTTGATATAATAAGTCAGACTTTGGCTTGCATGAGTGCAAACATTGATGATTATACCATGGAGGAAAAACGGGCTGCTATTAGGACATTTATCCGCAAAATCGTGTGGGATGGCGAAAACGCACATCTTTATCTGTTCGGCAGTGATGGTGATTATGAATTTCCTAACCCGCCCGATGGGGGAAATAACCCCGATAACGACAAAAATCCTAACGGAAATTCAGAGGATTCCGAAAGTCCGTTAGGAGAGGATAGCGAATGAAATCCTCATGCATTTCCGTTCGCGTAAGAAACTTTCCTATGAGGTTTCCATCAGTGAAACGATTGATACGGATAAGGACGGCGCGCCGCTGACTTACAGTGATATTATCAGTGTGGACGATACGATTGCGGAAGATCTGGATAGAAAATTACAGGGAAAGCGCGTTGTGGAAATCGTGAACCGTATGTTAGATGTACGCGAACGAGAAATTATTGTTTTGCGGTATGGTCTGAATGGAAAAAAACCGATTACGCAAAGAGAAGCGGCAGATGCGCTTGGCATTTCCCGTTCGTATGTTTCACGGATCGAAAAAGCAGCATTGGAGAAAATTGCAAAAAATTTGGAAAGAATGCCGCTTTGATCAGTGGATTTTCAAAAATAAAAACCGTACAAAACTCAAAAGCGTTTTGTACGGTTTTTTGTTAGTGCGCTCGGTATGCGCAATCACTTGGCGGTGAAAGTCCGCTACAGACCAAACAGAAGTGCAAAAGACGCAATTCTGAAAGTGAAAGAATGGGCAGATGAAGGCTACAAATATGCAGTATGTCTCGATTTGTCTAAATATTTTGACGGAATATCTTGAGAAGAAGTTAAAACTCAAGGTAAATACCGAAAAGCGCCGAGCAGTCAGTGTGTATTCAATCCGAAAATTCGGTTTCTTGGATTTGCGATGGGAAGGAACAGGAGAGGTGCAAATATCCGAGTTCACGCAAAATCCAAGAAGAAAGCCAAAGAAAAGCTGAAAAGGCTGATTTCCCGAAGCCAAGGCAGAAAGCTTGAAACCGTGCTTCAAAGCATCAAGGTATTCATGCAAGGTTGGCTTGGATATTACGGAATTGCGGATATGAAGAAAGAGATTAAGTCTTGGAACGAGTGGTTACGCCGAAGAATACGGATGTATCTTTGGAGCAATGGAAATTACCGAGAACGAGAGTTGAGAAACTCATGAAATACGGAATGCCTAAATGGAAAGCATATCAAAACGGTAATACTCGGAAAGGATATTGGGCTGTTGCAGGCAGTGGAATACTTACACATACCCTTACAAATGAAAGACTTGCACACCTTGGATATTTCGTTTTGATATTCAAATATGCGAAAGCAAGCGATTTTTTGCCGAGTTGGCAGAAACACTTCTTCTGCAAATTGCAGGGAGAGGAATTCTCATTATAAAAAAATTTTACGTTTAGGTGATAAGAAAATGAAAAACGAATTGTTGAATTTTGTTTCATTCGTTGAACGGTGCAAGATGGAGGCGTGCCTTTCGGGTATCTATACAATTGCATGAAAAAAGCTATGTACTCCAAATGGACGCATAGCTTTTTATTTCGGTATGATTTTATCAGGATTCATCTCCCGTCCAACAGTAGGTGCAGAGGTTTTCTTTATCCACGCCCGTAGATTCCAGCATATCGTCAAGACGGAGGTAAGCAAGGGAAGTGAAGTTCAGCTTTTCTCTGATCTTTTCGACCATCTGCTGATATTTTTCGCTGTCGGGATCGGTGTATTGCATAACGGTTTCACGGTCGGCTTCTTTGCCTTCCAATTCGGCAATCACACGGCGTGAAATCAATTCCATTTCGGAAGAAGATCGGGTGAAATTCAGATATTTACAGCCGAAGAGGATGGGAGGACAGCCTGTACGGATGTGAACTTCTTCGGCGCCGCTGTCATAGAGGAACTGCGTGGTTTCTCCGAGCTGCGTGCCGCGGACGATGGAGTCGTCAATCAGCAGAAGCTTCTTTCCGTCGATCAGATCATGAATCGGGATCAATTTCATTTTTGCAATCAGATTGCGTTTATTTTGATGTGTTGGCATGAACGAGCGGGGCCATGTGGGCGTATATTTCACAAACGGTCTGGAATATTCCACATCGGATTCATTGGCGTAACCGATGGCGTGCGCAAGTCCGGAATCGGGAATACCGGCAACGAGGTCGGGGTTCACTTTTCCCGCATCTCTTCTTGCGAGACATTCGCCGCAGTGATAACGCATTTTTTCAACCGTCATGCCTTCGTAAGACGAGGAAGGATAGCCGTAATAAACCCAAAGGAAAGTACAGATTTTCATAGGATGATTTGGTTTAACGAGAGTATGCACGCCGTTTTCGTCCATAACGACGATTTCGCCGGGTGTGAGCGACTGATAATCCGTATAACCGAGGTTGAGGTAGGCGAAGCTTTCAAAGCTTGCGCAGTAGCCGTCTTCTTTTTTGCCGATGATGATGGGCGTTCTGCCGAATTTATCACGCACGGCATAGACACCCTTGGCGGTAAGTATAAGCATACTCATAGAACCATCGATGATTTCCTGTGCGTAACGTATGCCGTCAATGAAATTTTCTTTTTGGTTGATAATGGCGGCAACAAGCTCCGTTTGGTTGACCGCACCGTTTTGCATTTCAAAGAAATGCGTATGATTTTTGAGAATTTCTTCTGCAATTTCTTCGGTATTATTGATTTTACCAACAGTCGTGATGCTGAACGTGCCGTGATGAGAACGAATCAAAACGGGTTGTGCTTCATAATCGGAAATACAGCCGATGCCATACTGTCCGCACATATCGTTGGCTTCTTGTTTGAATTTTGTTCGGAAAGGGGTGCTTTCAATATTGTGAATGGACTTATCAAATCCGGATTCTTTGCTGTAAACAGCCATGCCTGCACGTCGGGTGCCGAGATGGGAATGGTAGTCTATGCCGTAAAACAGATCAAATACGCAATCCTCTTTTGATACAGCGCCAAAAAAACCGCCCATAAAATCAATCCTCTTTTCTGATTTCAAAAATAAAATTACAACCCTATTGTAACACAAATGCCGGAATAATTCAATACGAAATTTCATGAAAATCGGCATATATGAAAAAATTTGAGCACAATATGGCGTGCCCGGGGAAATAAAAGAGCGAAGTTTCTCGAAATTGCTCTCGAAAAGCTTCGCTTTTTATGCTTGTAAGGGTTTTAAACTCAGATGAGTTCTTTTACCTTTGCCTGCTTGCCTACACGGTCACGAACATAGTAGAGTTTAGCACGGCGAACTTTACCGCGACGGGTAACGACAACTTTTACAACGTTGGGAGAATGAAGGGGGAAAGTTTTTTCAACGCCGATACCGTAAGCGATTTTTCTAACGGTAAAGGTTTCAGCAATGCCGCCGTTCTTCTTTGCGATTACAAGACCGTCGAAAAGCTGGATTCTTTCTCTGTTACCTTCTTTGATTTTGTTGTGTACAACGACAGAATCACCGATTTCAAACTGGGGAATTTCTGTCTTCAATTGCTCGTTTGCGAAAGCCTGAAGTTTATCCATGATTGGCTCCTCCTAAAAATATATATTATAAAACGTTCATGCGAGCATGCAGCGGACCGTTTCATCGTTATGACAGCGCATAACAAATCTATTATATCATATTTTTTCGGATTTGCAATAGTTTTTTGAAAATTTTCCTCTTTTTGTGAAAAATTTAAAGGCGTTTTTTTCTTGCATGTTGCAATCCTCCGTAAATTTCGGGCGGTGTCAGGGCTCTTGCAGAAATCACGCAGATCAGGGCAACCACGCATTGCAACACTGCGCAGACGAACAGAAGAATCTGTGTGGAAGAGAATGGATAGCCGAAAATGCGTAGAACGGAATTTCCCATCAGTCCCGTAAAGACCGTACCAAGCATCATACTGAAAAACGCGGCGAGATTGGCAACGATCGTATGGAAAGAAAGATAATTCGTTCTGTCCTCATCGGGCAGATTGATATAGGGGAGGGAAGCCATGATGGTTCCCGTAGCCACGCCGAGTACGTGCTGTGTAAAGCGGACGGTAACGTAAAGCCATACGGTATCCGCCGTTACGAAGGCATAGGCGTAATATGTAGCAGCATGCAGTAAAAGCACGATGGCGAATGCGCGGAACCAATAATGCCTGGAAATCAGACTTTTCCACATGTTGGAAAAGAAGAGGAAGAAAAGAAAATATGTGGCGTTAATCCCGTTGCAGAGCGTATAGCTGATGCCGACATCTTCCAAGATATAGGCGTTGAGCGTGGCATTGGGGAGATTAAGTGCGAACGTATAGGAAGCTGCAATCAGAATCGTGCCGAGAAAACGCTTGTTTCGAACGGGGAGTGTGAAAATATTGGAGAATTTCGTGCGCGCTTTCTTTGCATACGGGTATTCTTTTGGAACCAACCAGATTACACAGTCTATCAACGCGAGCGCAAAGGCAATGAATCGGATGGCTATGAGCATGGTTCCTTCATGCGCAGTGCCTTTGAGCGCATCTCCGATTGCGGATACTGCAAGTGTGACGGCGTAAGTGATGGCGCTGTTGATACAGCTTGAGGAATTGAAATAATCCACACGGACGTTGTCGGGGAGAAAATTGGCATTCCACGCGGAAAAACCCGAAGCGAAAAGCTGGTTGATCGAGTTTGCGATGATAATCAGAATGACAAACCAGATCAGAAGCGCGTTAGGATCCCTCACAAGCATCGGAAGCAAAGTAATGCCGATAATGTTGACGGTGTAAAATGCCATCTTGCTGATGACAAGAATCCATTTTCTTTTTTTGAATCGTTCCAGAAGAATTGGAGAGAAGAGATTGAGCAGGCAGGTGATGTAGGGAATGAATGTCAGGATTCCGATACGGGATTTATCCAATCCGTACATCAGAAGGAAGCTTGTGTAAAAAAGTCCGCCCGAAAGCTGTCCCACAAGACCTGCCATGATAGATGAAAGAAGCATACAGGATCGGCCTCTGCCAAGATCGTCCTTCACATTATAAACATAATGAAGAGGACTTGCTTTTACGCGTTTTTTGAGCTGACTGAAAAAACGTTTCATAAAAATCCCTTTCTGCCTTTTGGCGAAAATGTTTCTCGGAAACGAAGGGAGGATGTTCTAGTTTGCTTTTATTGTACTGGATATACGGAAAAAAGTCAACAGGTTGTTGCATTGTTTTAGAAAAAAATCATTGCAAAACTCCTATTTTTGATTGTCAACACGATTTTTTTGAAAAAATGAATGAACCTTTTGATTTTTGCGCATACTGATAGCATTACCGACACACGGTTTCGTAGAAAGGTTATTTTCTGATGATAGACGGAGAAAAGATCAAAGAAAAATTTTTTACGGTATTCTCCGATATGACGGATTTCGCCGTAAGGGAATTGGATTTCGGAAAGACAAAACTTTATATTGCTTATTTTGTTGGGTTCAGTTCAAGGGAATATATGAATAAATATATGATTGAACCGATCTCCCGGGCTTATGCAGCAAAAGAAGTTTCCGTTCCGATATCTTCTTTGATTACCAATGTCAAGATTGAAAAATTGCAGGATTTTTCTGCCGCGAAGGATGCTGTGCTTGCGGGGAACGCTGTTCTGTTTGGGGATATCCGAGAGGAGGCTTTCGGTATTTCCGTTTTTACAAAAAACGATACGGGACGCGCAACCAATGAGCCGGATACAGAAAATGTTATTCGCGGACCGCACGAAGGGTTTACGGAAAGCGGTGAAAACAATGTGGTGCTTTTGCGCCGCCGTTTGCATTCCGAAAAACTGAAAAGACGCGGTTTTATAGTCGGAACGGTTTCCAAAACGGATGTTTCTGTTCTGTATATGGAAGGGATTGCAAAAAATGAATTGGTATCCGAGGTATGCAGAAGAATTTCCGAAATCGAAACGGATGCGGTTCTGGATTCCGGATATATTGAGATTTATATTCAGGATGGCAAAGCTCCTTTTTATCCGACGGTCGGCAATTCCGAACGGCCTGATAAGATTGCGGCGAAATTGATGGAAGGCAGAGTGGCAATTGTTGTGGACGGCTCTCCCGTTGTTCTGAGCGCACCGTATCTCTTTTGCGAGGCTTTTCAGGTGACGGAGGATTATGCCAAAAGTCCTTGGTATGCAACCTTTGTTCGGCTTTTACGATGCGTTGCCTATTTGATTGCGTTGTATTTGCCTGCTCTTTTCGTAGCTCTTTTTGTCAGACACAAAGAGGTTTTGCCCGAATATTTACTCTCGTCCGTTACGGGTGCCAGAGAAAAGCTGCCGTTTTCTCTTTTTTGGGAAGTGTTGGTAATATTTCTTATTTTTGAAGCGGTACGGGAGGTTGGTCTTCGTATGCCGAAAGCGGTTGGTTCGGCGGTGGGACTGGTTGGTTCTCTGATTCTGGGGGACAGCGCAATCAAAGCGGGGATTACCTCCGCTCCGGTTTTGATTGTGGTGGCGCTTGCTGCTGTCTGTAATTTTATGATTCCTCCGTATATGAATACCAATATTCTGTATCGCTTCTTCATGATTGTGGTTTCGGGTGCGCTTGGGTTGTTCGGTTTTTTTGCGGCATTTGCCGGTGCTTCGGTTATGCTTTGCGCGAAGAACTCATTCGGGGTTCCTTATCTGTCGCCCATTGCGCCGATGGATCCGTGGGGACTCAGGGATTTTATTTATATGGCCCCTCTGTGGTCAATGAAGCGCGCGCCGATTTCTATTACGGGAAAAACGATTCGCAGAACAAACGGAAAAAAATAATTCTCGTAAGAGAGGACGAAAGGAAAAGAGAAATGGCAGAATGCTCGAAATCGAAAGTTACGGTGATTCAACTCTTTTTTCTTTCGTTTTCTTATGTTTTTTCGGGGCTTTTTTTGATTCGGGAACATTCGTTCCTCTCGTTACTTTTACCGTTAGGCTCAGCGTTTTTATTTTCTTTTTTCGGCTTTTTGTTTTTGCAGTGCGCGCCGAGGAGATTTACGGAAAAGGAAAGATTCCTTTATTTTCTTTCCTGCGGGAAACCGCATTGGACCTCCAAAGTTTTAATGGGATTCTTGATTTTTCTGAGCGCTGCGGAAATGCTTTTGACATGGCTTTTGTTTGCTTTTTCAGTACATTCTTTTTCGTCCTTTGTGTCCTTTTCTTCCGTGGCTGTGCTGATTCTCTTGCTATCGCTTTTTATTGGCGCGCACGGTTTGACCGCTTTGGGAAGATTTTCGGAGCTTTTTGTATTTCTGATTGCACCTTTGCTTTTTCGCATCGTGTTCCGTAAATTCGAAACGGTGGATTTCAGCGCATTTTCCCGAGATTTGTACGCGCTGCTGACTGTAACGCCTGCACCGTTGTTTTATTTATTTTCCATGACGGTTTCCGAGAGTACGACTATGCCGAAGCCGATCAGAAAATTGTTCGTTATACCTATTCTTTCCTTTTTCGGAGCAGTGTTAGCGGTTGTTTGTGCTTTTTTATTTTTGCTTTTCGGTGCAGGGGATAAGAGTATATTCTTCCTTTTGTTCGGTTGGATGGCAAGTATCATTCGACTTTCTCTTTTGATTTCCGTTTGTACGGCAGACCGTTCGCCGATTTCCTTGCATCGGATGGATAGATAATTTTAAGCGCGAGAAAGAAAAGGTGCTTATGCAAACGGAAGTTCCGTAGGACATAAGTACCTTTTTGAAATATTATTTACTTTCAATGTCGAACCGTTTCAGGAGCTTTACTGCAGAGCCTTCGGTATATTCCCGAATTTCTCCGATGGCATAAAATCCGTTTTTATCGCAAACGCGGAGCATAGTGCCGACCGAAAAATCTGTTCCGATTTTTTTCTGGTAGATTTCACAGCCGTTGCGGGAAAGCTTGGCGAAGAAATCGGGAAGTCGGATCGTTGGCAAATGCGTAAAGAGCATTTCTGTGGGAAGAAGGAGGTTTGAGCGATGTTCAAAAGACATTTCTTCCAATTCTTCCAGAGTATGCGCCTCAGAAAGGGAAAATCCCCCCGTTTTGGTGCGAACCAAAGAGGTCATAATGCCGCCGCATCCGAGACGGTTTCCGATATCCGCGCAAAGCGTTCGGATATACGTACCCTTGGAACAGAAAACACGCATGGTATAATCGGATCTTTCTCCCTCAATATCCAGTTCGTGAATGGTGATCGGGCGCGCTTGCCGTTCGATCACGATTCCTTTTCTTGCAAGATCGACGAGCTTTTCTCCTCCGACCTTCAGCGCACTGTACATGGGAGGAATTTGCATGATTTCTCCGATAAATTGTTTTGCAGTAAAGAAAACGGTGTCGGTATCGGGAATATTGCTGTTTTCGCTGAGAATATTACCCGTGATGTCCTCCGTATCCGTGGTCAGTCCCAAACGGAGTCCCGCGATATATTCTTTGTCTTTTTCGGTCAGAAATTCGGAAGCTTTCACGGCTCTGCCCACGAGAACGGGGAGCAATCCTGTGGCGATGGGATCCAACGTGCCTGTGTGACCGACCTTTTTTGTTCCGTAAAGACGGCGTACGCGGGCGACTACGTCGAAGGATGTGATGCCGTATGGTTTATGAATCAAAAGAACGCCGTCATTCATGGAGTCTGCATTCCTTTATGATGCGTTCAAGTGCGCTGTCTGCCATACCGGGAGCAACACTGCAACCCGCAGCTCCGGCATGACCGCCTCCTCCAAAGATGGCGCATATTTTGGAAACATCGATTTCGCAGGAGGAACGTGTGGAAATTTTATAAGTACCGTCATCTTTTTCACGGATCAGAATAGCCACTTTGACACCGTCCACACGGCGGATGACGTTAATGACGTCATAGGTGTCCTCGTCTTCAAAGCCGTGGGTAAGTTTGTCTGCTTTGGTGATTTTTACATAAGAAATTTTGCCTGAGCAGAAGTAGGTAACATTTGCCATGGCAAACGCTTCCGCGGCGAGCGCGGTTTTGGTTTTACATTCAAAAAGATTGCGGCAGATCTCTGCATGAGAAGCACCCTTTTCGATCAGCTTGGCAGCGATCTTATGTGTAAGCGGCGTAGTGTTTGCGTAACGGAATCCACCCGTATCGGCGGCGAGTGCTGCGTAAAGCAGGGAAGCTATTTTTTCTGTAATTTCCCCGTTGAGCAGACGATTGATGATGTGGTATACAATTTCTGCGCAAGCGGCTGCGCGGGCATCCGTTAAGGCGTATTCCGCGAAGTTTTCATGCGTTGCGTGATGGTCTAGCGAAAGATTGATCCGATTGGCATAACTGCGGTAAATGCCGAGCTGTGCGCAGGATGCGACATCTACGCTGATATAATATTCGGGTGTAAAATCTTCGGGAGCATTTTCGATATGAAATTCCCGTTCGCCTTCCGTCATAAAAGCAAGGGAGGCGGGAATTTTATCGCAGCAGGCAGGGTAAGCTTTTTTTCCGAGCATGCGCAGCGCGCAGATCAGCGCAAAACAGGAGCCGATGGTGTCCGCATCGGGATTTTCGTGTGTGAAGATGAGAAAGCAATCGTTTCTCATCAAATTTTTACAAATGCCGTGAACGGTAATGTTATTCATCATAATTCCCATCCTTTCATTGGAATGAGGTTTCATCATCTTCGAAGGATGCGGATTCCAGTTCTTCGGGAATGGCTGTTTTTTTCAAAAGCTCAGAGATATTGGCGCCTCGTTCCATGGCATTATCATATTCGAAATTCAATTCGGGTGTAATACGCAAATTGATTTTTTCCGCAATGGCGCGGCGGAGAAAACCTGCCGCACTGTAAAGTCCTTTTTTGATTTCTTTGATGTTTTCGGGCTTTGCGCCGTAAACGGAGAAGTAAACCTTTGCAAATTTCAAATCGCCGGAAACGTCACAGCTGGTAATTGTGATCATTTCGTTTTTTACACGGGGATCTTTTACATCACGAAGCGCTTCGGCAATGACACGGGAAACTTCATCATTGATTCTTGCACGTCTGTATTTCGGCATGGGTATACCTTCCTTTCTGTAAGTTATTCAGCATAAAAGCATGTTTCAATATTATTCTATCACAAAATAAAGAAAAAAAACAGAGGGTTTTCAAAATTTTTTGATTTCTTTCGAAAAAAGCGTTAACAATCAATATATAAATAATAAGGATGATTTTTTGCAAAGGATCGAAAAAAAGAAATGAGAGCAATGTTTTAAGAATTTTTTAATTTTGTTTAAAAAATATTGAAATTTTTTGAATTTCCATGTATTATAATCGTAGAAGAAACATTCAAGGAAAAATGCTTGTTTGATGAAATCAGATTTGGTATTTGAGATAAATTTCTTTCGATTTGGTTATTTTGTTGACATTTTATGTCGAAAATATGTTGTAATTGTCATGATAATGGATTGACAAAATGAAAATGACATGCTATAATATCTATAGCTATATACTGCCTACCTGACGAGAAATGTAAAAAAGCATGAAAAACATGCGCTTTGCAAGATCGAAAGGAAAGCTTATGGCAAAGCGAGAGGACGGGTTTCCGTCAAAAACGAAATCAATTTTATACCGCATGCGATCGTATCCGAAAGCGTTGCGCTCGGATCTCCTTAATACGGCTGAAATAAAAAAGCCGTGCGGTTCCGGAATTTTTGCTTCCCTGTCGTTATGGAAATCGGGTTTCCTACATATACATGACGATGACGAAGATTCCGGATGTGGTTTCCGATTCGCAAAGCCGAAAGGATATGAACCCGTATGGATTGGTTTCTTTTCGCTTTTGCTTACGGTATAAAAAAGAAAAAATTTGGAGGATTAGAACTGTGAAAAAAACATTTTTGCGTTTTGTTTCGACTGCTTTGGCTGTGTTCATGCTTTTCGGTAGCTTGAACATTGGTGTTTTCGCAGCTGATTTCGCAGACGAACAAAACAAAGCGACTGATTCCTCGGAAGAAATTAAATTTTCCGTAGCAATCGAGTCTGCAACACTTGCAACACTTGTTGCAAATGGCCTTACCGATGCTGAAAAAGCGGTACTCAATCATCCGGCTGTGAATGCCTCTTTGACTGAGCTTTTTGCCGGCAATGTCGATTCCTATATCGGTGTTGAATTTGGCAAACTGACAACAACCGTGAAAGCAGAATCCATTGAAACCGTAGTTGGTACATGGACTCCCGTAAGCATTGTTGTCAATGGTTATGAAGCCGTTTTGATCGACGGTCAGACCACAATTCTTGATACCGAGTTCGAAACAATCGAAGTGAATTACAGCATTGCTGTAACCGAAGGCTCTGAAGCTGATGCGGTTGTAAAGCTTCCTGCTCTTCTTGCTGAAGAGGCAACAAAACAGAAAATTGCTTTGGATGTTTATGCTTCCATGATTAACGAACTCAAAGCTTTCGATGTTAAGCAATTCGACCTTGAAGGCATGAAGGGAATCCTTCAGACCGAGGCAGGCGTTGCGGCAATCGATATGCTTCTTGATAAGTGCGTTGCTGAAGATGGAAGAACCCTTCTTCTCTATACTTATCTTGCGGGTTATGTAAACGATGGCTTTACTTATTACTATACCGGTGTTCACAGTGCGGAATTCGCAGAACAGATTGCAGTTTTGAGAGCTGCTTTTAACGATCTTTCTGCGGACCCCAGCTTCAAATGGCTGATCAAAACTTCCGGTAAAGAAGATCTGATCAACAAAATCATCGAAAACATGAATCGCGAAGATCTCCAGTTGCTTCCTGTAAATGAGGCGATTGATACCAATGCAGAAGACATGGCTTCTCTTGTTGATGCTATTCTTGCTGTAAATGGTGCTTCCGAAGATGTTGTTCTTACCGTTGCAGGTATCTCTGTGATCGAATATGAAAAACCTGGAGATCCCGAAGAATCTGAAACTACCACAGAATCTGAAACCACAGAATCTGAAACCACAACAGAATCTGAAACCACAGTAGAATCTGAAACTACAACAGAATCCGAAACCACAGAATCTGAAACTACAACAGAATCTGAAACTACAACAGAATCCGAAACCACAGTAGAATCTGAAACTACAACAGAATCCGAAACCACAGAATCTGAAACTACAACAGAATCTGAAACTACAACTGAAGAAACCACAACAGAAACAGAAACTCAGAAACCTACCGTTCCCGTAGAACCCGAAAAGACTATCGAGGTTCAGCTTGGTAATGTTACTTTCAATGTTTCCTACTCTAACGGTAGCTACAGCCTCCTTCTCCCTGCTCCCGATGAATCTGATATTTATTATGAATATATCTTTGGTGATGCGATCGAAAATATTGTTGGCCAGGGTTCCGTTAACGTTCCTTTCGGTGGCGAAGACTTCACAATCGGTGAATATGATAGTATCAATGATCTGATCTCCGGCATCATCGGTGGCGGTGACATCGATTTTGAAGAAATTCTTGGTGACAGCGATATTAATCTTGATGACTTTATCGGTGATGACGGTGAAATCAATTTCGACGAAATTCTTGGCGACCTCGGTGATGAAAATCTTGATGTTTGGGAAGATCTTTTCGAAGAAATCATCGGCGGTGGTGTCGATAAAGAGGACAAAGAAGCAGATCCTAATGCTGATCTCCTTGAATTCCTCAAGAATCTCAACGATATGCTTGCAGGTTCCACCATTGAAGTAAATGGCCTTCAGGTTCCTGTTATGACATTCATCCCCGTTGAAGTAGACGGCAAACTTTCCGTTGTTCTTCGCATTACTCCTTATGTGAATGCAATTGACTACCAGGATCTCCTCGGTTCCATTATCGAAGTGTTCATTATGGTTGCTCCTTATAAAGATATCAAACTTGACGGAGAAACTCTTTATGAAGCCGGTACCGGTATGTTCTCCCGTAAGTTCTATATGCAGTCACTCGTTAACCTCTTCCTTAATTGCGGTAACGATGGTGATAATCTTTTGAAAGCAATCAGTACAATGATCGGCGCAAATGGTAATATCATCGATATCAGAGATACCGTTGCTGCTCTTAAGAACGCAACAGTTGCTGAAGGCTTTGATGTTGTTTATTCCGAAGAACTCGGTGGCAAACTTCTCAGAACCGATATGCAAGTAGCTGATGTACAGGATCGTTATTTCGCAAACTACGACTTCTACATTACATTTGAAGATTACGGCAAGATGGCAAAAGAAATGAGTTATCTTGACAGAGCTGTTTCCACACTTGATGATTATCTTACCATTACAGGTGAAAACGGCATGCTGAACGTATCTTTCAAGGTTCCTTCCAAACTTTTGGCTTACTACCTTGCAGAACTTTTCGTTCTTGATTATGCAGATATTACCAATATTGACAATGTCGATTTCGAAGGTTCTGTAAACTTTATTCTTTCTTTGGTCAAAACCCTCCTTGCTGATGAAAATCTCACTCTCGAAGCATTGGAAAATACGCTTGAAAAAGTAGGCGTGAACTACAAACTCTCCGGATTTATGAGCGAAAGCAATTTTGCTACTGTTCGTAAACTTCTCAATTCCCTTGTCAATAATATTGAATTCATAGCAGATGCTGAAGGCAATAACATGAAAGCAACAACAGAGGATACTTTCGATATCACTGCTTTTGTTGATAAACTTATTGATAGAATGGGCGACGATGATCCTACCCTTGAGATTATGCTGAAAAATGCCATTGCCGAAGCAGACGGCAAACTTGAAAACGGTGAAGGCATCACCATCAAGGTTTCCATTGAAGACGTTACTTTTGAAAAAACCGATATCGAAGCAATCGTAATTGATCCTTCCGTAATCGGTATCAATGGCAAAGATGATCTTAATAAAGAAGATCTCAAAGACATGGCAGGTAACATCATGGCTAATCCCAAAGATTACATCGGTGTTCTTGCTACAACAGGCGACCTCGCTGCAACATTGAAGAATGCTTCCGCAAACACAATCATCGTTCTTCTTGATGACGTTACTCTTTCTTCCGATGTTGTAATTCCTAACAGAGTATTCATTAACCTTAACGGCTTTACCATTGATGGTAATATGTCCACAAAGGCTGCTGTCAGAATCACAAACAGCAACCTCGAAAAGAATGGCGGCGTAAACGGTGAACTTTCCGGTAACTTTGTTATTACCGGCGGTAAATACACCTGCGACGTTACTTCCATGCTCGCTAACGGCTACGCTGTGAACAATGGCGTTGTTGAAAGCAAGATTTACAAAGTTGTCAAAGATGAAAACGGCAACGTTGAAATTCTTCTGAATGCAGGCTTTATTGCAGCTGCAAACAATACCAGCGTAAAAGAATTCCTCGTTGATACTGCTTTTGACATCGCAATCAACGCATTTACCGCAGCTTCCCTGACTGTTGACGGCAACAAGATTTATGCTGTTGAACTCGACATTCTCGGTATGCTCGACAGCTCTAAGAAAGAAATCGCAGAAAACATTTATAACTGTGTTGATTTTGCAGGTATTACCAATTTCGCAAATACTCTTATCGCAGAATTCACAAACTTTGAAGCTCTTGCAAAAGCTGTAGATAACGGCGAAGCATTCGCTTCTTACGAAATTAAAACAGGCTCTTGGGAAATCACAACAAAAGTTGTTGACGGTTCCAAGAAATACGTTACTGTTAACGTAACATCCAAAGACGAAAAGACTGCAACCCTCAGCTTCAGAGTTGTTTCTGAAACAGAAGCAGAAGAAAAAGCTCTTGTTGAACTTCTCAATGCTTTTGCAAAGATTGCTGATATCGATGCTTCCATTAATCTCGGCGGCTTCGGTTACACAAACGGCAAAGTTACCGTTGATCTCACCGGTAAAGTTACTGCAACTCTCGACTTCTCCGAAGACGGACGTTACGGTGCGCTCATGGCAGCTGCTGTTGCTTATGCTTGCCCCGATCACAAAACTGCGCTTGTTGGAGCAATCAAGAGTGCAATGGACGGCGATGGCTACGCTGCTCTTACCGAAGCACTCGGTAAAGTTTCCGTTGGCGACTTCATCGATGCTCTGAAAAAACTCAGCACTGCTGATTTTGAAACCATGATGGCTGCAATCGACCTTGAATCTTCTTCTCTGGTTGCTCTTGAAGCTGTTTATGCAGATCTTCTCAATATCGCAGGAAAAGTTCTTGCTCGTCTCGACATTTCCGGCGGCTATTCCAAATTCCTCGGTTCCTACCTTGAGACCAACAGCGACACAGACGCTACTTACGTATTCGACAGAGAAAACGTAAAAGGCTTTGATGTTGACCTCACCATGGTACTCTTTGATGAAGATACCGTATTCTACACCGGCATTTCCATCGGAACTTCCGATCTCCTCTACGGTTCCGATATCCTTACAGATAACAATACAATTATCCTCGATGCAGTTGCTAAGGGTATTACTGTTGATCAGTTGAAAGCACTGCTCAATGTTGAAGATGTTAAAATCTTCAGTAAAGACGGCGTTGAAAAGACAGGCAGAAAACTGATTGCTACAACTGACTATATTAAGGTAAACGGTGGTCAGGAATTTTACATTGTTGTTGCAGGTGATATCAACTGCGACGGTAAAGTTGATAAAATCGACAACGAGGCATGGGCTAACAGCTACGTTGAAAAGGATGACAAGTTTGCCTTGGACGAAAACAGCAAGCCTGAAAATTCCTTGTTCTATTACGCTGGCGATCTCTCCGGCGACGGTGTGATCAACGGTCAGGACCTGGCACTGATGATTCAGAAGTTTGCTCGTGCAGCTAACTATGAATCCAATATCAAGCATTGATACTTGAAAGAATGCGGAGGAATAATTGAATTATGAAAAAAACCAATAAACTTTTAATATTGTTTGTGGTTTTGTCTCTCCTTGTTAGTTTGGTTTCCGTTCCTGTTTTTGCAGGAACAGAAACTGCCGGAGATGTTATGCTCGTCGGTCAACAGACACTCAAAGTTGCAAAGGGAGATAAAGCAGTACGAACAAGTGGCTTTGAATTGGGAATTCCTTACAACCAGATTCTTGATGGCGAAATCAGAATTGAAGGCGATAAAGATTTGGTTACCGTTGGGGTTTCCGCAATTAACAGTTGGGGTTTGGTAGCTTTTAATACGAAAAGTTTGCGTGAAAATGGCTATTCCAATCTTATTCTTGCTTGCGAAGAGGAAGGCGATTTTCCTGATCTTAAACTCTTTATTACCGTAGATGTTGCTAATAACGCAAGAACCGGTGCCAAGGCTACAATTGTTATTACCTACAATGTTTTCGGCGTTGACGGTCCCGTAGACCTTGTTGAACGCGAAATCCGCCTTGACATCGAAGTTGTTGACAACGTAGTTAAAATGGACTACTCCAAGCTGATTGCACAGCTGGAAAGAGCTAAAGATTACGAAGGCGACCGGAAATTCTACCCTGCAGAAGCATGGAGCAATTTCGAGAATGCTTTGGTTCGTGCAGAACTTGCGGGCTCCAGCAGAAATCAGACAGAAGTAAATAACTGCGCTGACGCACTTGAGAAGGCATTGGATGCACTGGATGATGCAAAGTTTAACTACAGTGAACTGGAAGCTGCAGTTAACAGAGCAGACGGACTTCTTGAATTCGTTACTTTCCAGAACGAGAAATTGGAAGAGGCAAGACAGGCCTTGATGGATGCGCTTGAAGCAGGCAGAGCAATTCTCGCTCCCGAATATATCCCTGCAAATCAGGAAGAAATCGATAATGCTGCCTATTTGCTCATAGATTTGGGAGATAAGTTGGCTGCTTTGCTGGAAGAACTCGGTGTAACCACAGAATCCAGCACAACGGAATCTACAACGGAATCCACAACGGAATCCACAACGGAATCTACTTCGGAATCCACATCCGAATCTACTTCGGATACTCCTGCAACCCAACCGGAAGAAACCACAACCAGCAGTGAAACTACAACAACCGGCACAACTGTTGCTCCTGTGGAACCCGGTGATAGCAATAATGGTACACATTGGCTGATTCTCTTCATCGTATTCGCAGTCATCAGCGTAATTCTTGCAATTCTCCTTATTGTGGGTATGCTCAAGAAGAACAAAAACAGAAATGACACCGAAGGCATTGGCGGCGAAAGCACTGTAAATGAAGACGGTTCCATGGAAGGCGAAAACGAAGAAGCGTCTGAAGAAGCTGAAGAAGCAGAAGAAACTGAAGAAGTTCTCGAAGACGAAGCTTCTGACGAAGAATAATTCTGTATCAGAATTTTTATATCGCGAACGCGATAAATGATCATTGAAAAATTGTGCCCGGCCGAAATCAAAAATCGATCGGGCACAATTTATCCAAAAAACGACTATCTCCAAATCAGAACACGAAAACAGAAAGGAACGGCTTGTGAAAGAGCAAACTTGGACACGAAAAGAATATAATACGTGGGATGAAGCGTTCCGCGCGCTGGCTCCCGTGATCAGACAGCAGTCTGTTCGCGTTGCGTCCTATACGCAAGTGCTTTTTGCTCAGGCCTGCGCCTCCTCTTACGGTGTGCAGACTCCTGCGGGTGCAGAACGTATGCGAATTAAGCTTGCGGATCTCGCTTATAAATGCGGCATGTATCATCAGATCGGAAAAGCGCTCGTGCCTCACGAATATCAGATCTGGCAGAACGATTTTACCGAAGAGGAAAAAGAAGTTTATAAAAAATATACCACGGACGGCCGACTGCTGACCATTTCCTTGCAGAAAAAAATTCTCCATATCAAAGAAAAAAGAAACGGCGAATTTGTAACGGAAAGCATCCCGTGGCTGATGATCCATGAAAGCTGTCAGCAGCACATGGAGCGTTGGGACGGCTCCGGATATCCCGATGGAAGAAAGGAAAACGCAATCAGTCCGATTGCACAGATTGTCGGTCTTGCAAAAGAGTTAGACAGACTTGCTTCCGAAACAAAATCCGAAAATCCTTTTGAAGAAGCTTATGAAGCGCTGCTCGCGCAGGCGGGTACGGGATTTTCTCCCGATCTGATCAAGGTCCTGACGGCTTGCAAAGCAAAATGCCATCAGGTTTATCTGAACTATGTTCACTATACAATGACCTTGCCGAAAACCATCCCTCTCGTTGATAAGAAACCGGATCGTCCGATGGGACTGAGTTACCGTCCGATGGTAAACGGCTTGGAAGGAAAAATTAACGCATATGAAGCAATTCCGTGGTTCGGAGGCATTGCCGACAACCCCTCGGAAAGAGAAAACATTGAAATCATTGAGCCGCAGCTCCGTCGGCTTGAATTGATTCCCGAAATTTCCACATATTTTCTTTATGAAGCGGCGGACACGCTTTTGCGCATTGAAAATTGCAAGCTTGCAATCGATGCCATCGTTCTGGATATGATTCCGTCTTTCTATATGGATGTGTCCCAGCTTTCTAAATTCGAACAACTTTTTGAAGATCAACCTGTTGATAAAAAATGTCTGATTTTGACGATTCCCGATTTTGTTGTGATCAACGCAAACGAAGAATTGGAAGAAATTCTGAAAAGCTATCTTGAAAATGGTATTACGCTGATGGTGGATTCCTGGAATCCGGAAACTCTGCCGCTCGAACGTATTGAAGAATTTGGTTTCAAGTATGTCCGCTTGCGTCCCGATCTGTATCTCAAAAGGGATATCGCAGACCTTTTGACATCCTTGCCGGAAAAGGGGATCACGGCGTATGCCAAGGATGCCGAAACGGAGGATGCCATTCGTTGGCTTGTTGCCTGCGGCGTAAAACATTTTGTCAGCGCTGCAACAGGTCCTTTGGTTGACGAAGAAACATTGATTCGCGACTCGCTTTTAAGGGAACGAGAAAATGAGTGATGAAAAAAAGAAAAAGCCTTCCGATGAAGGCATAGAATCCCCGAAAACTAACGAACAAAAAAGACTTTTCAAAAAAAAACGCGCAGGAGTCGTTCTCACGGAAGATGAAGTGAGAGAAATCCGAGAGGGAAGAAAAAGAATCCGAAAGGAGCTTCGCGATGTCGGAATCAAAAGCCGAAAGGATTTTGAATTGACAGCTTCCTCTATGGGACTCTATTTTGATAAGAGAACAGGTGGAGCCATTCTTCTGTTTCTGAAAGCAAGATGGCTTTGGGCGCTGATTGCCTCCCTGCTCCTTGTGCTGACGACGTTCTTTGTGATGTCTTTGGTTACAAAAATGAAAGGTCATTTTACGATCAACCTGACCGATGACCTTTTCCGCGAAGGTTTTTCCGTGAGTGAATCATCCGCTTTCACAAAGCCAAGCTCTTACCTTTACAGTACGCCCTTGGAGGGTGCGATGTGCATTTCCATGATGGAAATTTCCGAGGACGTTTTGGATGCGGAGGGCTATTATCACGGCGGCGACTACTTCGCATATACCTTCTATATCAGAAACGACGGTAAATCCGTCGTGGATTACGAATGGGATGTTTCGATCAACTCGGAAAGCAAGAATATTTCTCAGGCTTGTTGGGTTATGATTTTTGAGGATGACGAAATGACGTTACACGCGGAAGCCAAGAGGGACGGTATGCCCGAAATCCTTCCTCCTCTTGACGATAATCTGCACGGCTATCCGAAAATGATCTTTGGCGAATATGCAAAATATCCCGAAGAACAGTTCGAAACCATCGAAACGGAAAACAGCACGATTCCTTTTTACCGTGTGATTTCGGAACCTTTCAAATCCGAAACCGTGGTTGCGACAGGCAGACAGTTTACCGTGAAACCGATGGATGTACACAAATATACGGTTGTGCTTTGGATTGAGGGTGATGACCCCGACTGCACAAACGATCTGATCGGAGGACATTTCGGTCTTGAAATGAATTTCAAGATTTTGAATATCCACGAAGAACAATAAAAAGCGAAATCAAAAAACTCTCCCTTACGGAGAACCCAAATTTATTACAACATTGTATGTTCTTTGCAAGGCTTTGACCACTCCAGCATTGCCTGCAAATCTACATAAAAATTATCAAAAAGGAGAAAACAAATGAATACTTCTCAGAAAAGCTTCCTGTCTATTAGAAGTAAACTCCTTGCGGCAGTTGCAATGCTTCTCGTTGCATCCTTCATGGTAGTTTCTTCTACATATGCATGGTTTACTCTTTCTACAGCGCCTGAAGTTACCGGCATTACCACACAGGTTGGCGCGAACGGTAACTTGGAAATCGCGTTGAATACCACCAATACGCTTCCCGGTAACGGTACCGGTCTTACGAATGTTGTAGACAAAAACGCTACATGGGGTAACATTATCGACCTCGGTAATGCAGCTTACGGTTTGAATACCATTATTTTGAAACCCTCCGTGCTTGCTGTAACAAAAAACAGCCAGGTTGACGAAATTCCTCTTTATACTCCCGTTTACGGTTCCGACGGTAGAGTATCGTCCGTTGAGAAAAACGGCTTCTACGGCACATGGAACGGAAACAATGGCTTTACTCTTCAGGCAACCGGTGCAACCGAAGGCTACGGTGTCAGAGCTTTGGGTACAGTTTCCAGCATGAGCGCACAGGAACTCCAGTACGCAACCTCTTCCTCTAACGTAAAAACAAACCTTGACCTTGCTCTCAATGCGGCAAGCACCTCTTTGAGAGCAAATGGCGGCAAACTTGTTACCTTGATCCTCAAGGGCGCTACCAATGATAATCCCGAGTTCGATGTTACTACAGACAACGAATTCGCTCCCTTGCAGGCAATGATCAGCAAATTGGCAGAAGTTCCCGGTTACTTGGAAGAAGTAATCCAGAATTTCATGCTGATTGCTCTTGCAGATACAAAGTCCAATGAAACAGATGCCAATTTTGAACTGATGGTTTCCACATTCAATGATAATTGGGATACCATGTTTGATCAGCTGAAATCCGGTGCAGCGGAGGTTACCTTTACCGTTGCAGGTCTCGGTGAAAACGGTGCTGACCTTGACGTAACTTTCAGTGTTCCCGAAGAACTGCAAACGGTTGCAACCACTGTTGCAAAAATCGAAACCGCTGTAGGCACTGCACAGGGCAAATATAATGAGGCTATTGCTGTTGAAGGCGGAAAAGCAACTTGGAATCACCTGACTGCAATTCTTGCTCCTCTCATGGATATCAATAAGATCACCATCAACGGCGAAACCTATGAGAGTGTTAAAGCGATGCAGACAAACGGCAGTGTTTACAATTGGGCGTTCGGTGTTGCGCAGGAAGGCGTTAAGATCGGTATGTCTGCTAAAGAAGACCCCGGTGTATACGCAGACATCGCAAGCGTAACCAAGAACATCAACGTAAACTTCAGAGCAAATATTGACGTTACTGTTAATGGTAATAATTTGAAAATGGAAAACATGAATATCAACATGTACACCGATTTGGCTGATGGTAAGATTACAAATCTTGGAAATTACACTGCCGCACTCAAACCCGATCCCAAGGAGGGTGCAGATGCGAATGCGGTTATTACCGATACTTACGCATACGTTCTCGACTTCGTATTCCGTACCAACGCTGCAGGCTCTACTCTGAAACTCCAGCAGGCTGCGACAGACCGTATCTATGGTAGTAATAACGATGCAACTTCTGCAACTATGGGCGGCGGTAGCTACATGGAATTTTCCACACAGGCCGGTTTCGGCGATGACTCCGTTAAGAATCTGATGAAAAACATCAAACTCGTATTCGTTGATACAAAGACGGGCGAACTTCTTGTCGGCGCTTATCTCGATACCGCTACTGCAACCTCTGACGGTTCTACCGTAAAAGCGGCTGTTAAGCTTCAGGCAATTGAGGCTGTAGCTGATAAAGCGCTCGCAGGATACGAAGAAGCAACCGCAGATACTCCTGAAGAAAACATCATTGTATGGAATGAGAAAAACTGTGATGTTACCAAACCTATTTACAGTGAATTGGAAACCGCTACACTTACTTGGGGTGAAATCCTTGAAGATCAGAACATCGTTGACCTCGGTCAGAACGAAGCAACCTACATCTCCGTTTACGTTTACCTTGACGGTACCACCATCACAAACGCAGACGTTGCAGCGCTCTCCAATCTTTCCACCTCCGGTAACCTGAATCTCCAGTTCTCCAGCTCCGCAGAACTGAAACCCATGGATTATTCCGGTCTTCAGAACCCCACAACCTGATACCGAATAGATCCGAAAAAGAGTTGATTTCCCGTGCCTTTTCAGGTGTTCTTGAAACAAAAGATTGATTCCAACCGTTTCCGAATGGGGTTTTCCCCGTTCGGAAACGAAGCGAACGACATAAAGCAAAGGCTGATTGGAGTGCGGCCTTTGTTTTGTGTTCTCGCAGGGCACGAAAAATCAAAAAAATCCCTTATTCCCCTTATTTGCTCTGAATTTTTCACGTTTGAGGCTCTTTTGAGCCGCGCAACCCTCTCGGCGAGGACTTAGTATATCGCCGCATTCGAAATTTTCAAACAAATTTCCGCATATCAAAAAATCAAGAAAGGGAAGATGGTTTTGAAAGTTACAAATCCCGAAGAAAAAAGAAGGCGCAGAACCACATGGATGCTCCTGTATCTGCTTTTCATCATGGTTCCGCTCCTGTCTGCCTCCACCTATACTTGGTTTTCTCTCAGCAGAACCCCGAAAATCAATACCATGTCGCTTTATGTGAACACCCCCGCCGGTCTTCAGATCACATGGAACCCCGATGATGAAAATTCGTGGGGACAGCATTTGGATTACGCGGATTATGCGCCGTCCGAAACGCTTCTGAAACCGATTACCTATTCCGATGAAAAACAAATTTTTTACGGCGCATTGTTTGGCGGCGACGGAAGAATCACCGGATTGAGCTATGCTCTTTCGGATGAAAAAAATACCAATCGCAGTGACAGCGCCGGCTACTATCTGAAAATGACTTGCTATCTTCGTACAGATGAAAACGTTTCCGTCAGCCTTTCCCGTGCGCACGGAAACTCCGGTACATACCTGATCGGAACCCCTGTCTGGAACGGAGAAGATATTCTTCACAACGACGGCGGCAACGGCGCGCAGAGCGCTGTTCGCGTAGGTTTCCGCATTACGAAATACGATGCCGGAGGCGCACAGACCGGAGAGCCGTCTTTTATTATTTATGAACCCAATTGCGATATGCATGAGGACGGTTCGCAGGAGTATGTTCCGACACACAGCATAGATGGTTCGGAAACTCTTGTTCCCGCCGACCGCCTGATTCGTCAGACAAAAACCGCATGGGCAGAAATGGACCCTGTGCAAAAAGATGCTCTGATTTACGACTACGGCGAATTTTTGGATGACCCTTTCCTTTTCAACCTGGATGGCAATTGTATGGCAAAGGTTGAAATTTATCTCTGGCTGGAAGGGCAGGATTTTGAGTGCACCAATGAAATCGGTGTGGATGCGCAGATTTTTGCAAGTATTCAGTTCCATTCTGTTTTGATTTCCGATTCCGGTATGGAAGAAATTCCGAGACATTAATCCGGCCGGTGCTTCCCCAAAAACAGAAAACGGACTGCAAAACAATTGTTGAGTAAGAAAACTGCTATGCCTCGGGGCATAGTTCATATATGAAAAATTTTTTTAAGGAGATACATTTATGAAGAAAAAACTTTCCACCGATACGGAAGTTACGGATGTACCGGAAGTACCGGAGCAGGATCAGGGACAGGACACAGAGCCGAAAAAGCGCAATGTGAAAAAAATCATTAACATTGTTGTCAACGTGCTCCTTGTAATCGCGATCCTTCTTGCGGCTGTTTGTACTTACGTTTCTTTTGTATCCACGTCAGGCAACGGCGTGCCGAGCATTCTCGGTGTCCGTCCGTTCACCGTTCAGACAGACTCCATGTATCCGACCTTGAAACCCGGTGATCTGATCATCGACGTTGCAGTGAAGGATTACAGAGAGCTCCGTGTGGGCGATATCATCACCTATTGGACAATCATTGAAGGCAACCGTGTGCTGAATACGCATAAAATTGCGGGTATTTACGACGGCGGCGATTATCTGATTTTTGAAACCATGGGTGAAAAGAGCGAACAGGCAGACCCTTTGACCGTTCACGAGTCGGAAGTTGTCGGTGTGTACAAATTCCGTGTTCCCGGTGTCGGTAAGGTTCTGGATTACCTGCAAACACCCACGGGCTTTATGATCGTTATCGTTCTGCCCGTACTCCTCTTCTTTATTTTCCATCTCGTTCAGTTCTTCCGCGTTCTCTTTGAATATCAGAACGTGAAAATGCTGATCAAATACGAGCAAGAAAGAGGAAGAACCGAAGACCTGATCGAATCTCAGATCCGCGATGAAAAAGAACGCGAAGAGATCCGACGGGCAGCAATGGAAAAAGAACGCGCGGAAATGGAAGCCGAGCTTCGTGAAAAACTGCGTGCGGAGCTTCTTGCCGATATGGTGAAAAACAACGGCGAAAAATCCGAAGATTCCAAAAACAAATAACTTTATGCAAAGCTGAAACGAGGAATTTTACATGGATAATTTTTTGCGTTATTTTATTGCTGATATCGGACAGCTGTTTCATGATTTCATCAACATTTTCAGCGCGGTTTTCCAGTTCTTATTCAGACTTGTAAACTTCCCGGGAAGAATGGAAATCATTCAGGAAAGCACAGGCGAGTTTACAACACTGGAATGGATTATGCTTCTGATTGCGAATCTGGCTTTGATTGCGTTGATTATCATTGCCATCGTTTTCCTCGTCAAGCTTTTGAAACGTCTTTTCCGTTTCCGTGTTCCCGTCCAGAAGTACGATGAACTGAAAAAACAGGTTCAGCAAATGCAAAAGGATCTGCTACGCGCCAATTACGAAAAGGATCGTTTGCTTTCCATGCGAATGGAAATGCTCGGCGGAGATGCTTCCAAGGAATTTTTGGACGATAAGGACGGCGAAGAAATTGACCACGATTCCAATCGGAATACCATGGATAAACCTCCCGTGGATCCTTTGGAAAGCCGATTCTTCCGTTTGACCACGGTTGATAATCAGTTTAAGAGCCCCGATTATGTTGTTCCCACATACGAAACAGAGATTACTCTCCCCGAATTTTGTGCGCGCTTCCGTTTGTATGCGGCAAGCCAGCTTCACCTTTATTATGATATTCGTTTGTTGCGCCATTTCATTGCAGCGCTCGGTGCGGCAAGAATCGTTATTTTGCAGGGTATTTCCGGTACGGGTAAAACCTCTCTGCCTTACGCTTTCGGTAAATTTGTTCAAAACGACTCCACCGTCGTTTCCGTACAGCCTGCATGGCGTGAACGTACCGAGCTTTACGGTTATTTCAATGAATTTACAAAGAAATATACCGAAACAGACTTTCTGAAAGCGATTTATGAAGCAAATTTCAAGAGAGACCCCCATATTGTCATTCTCGATGAAATGAATATTGCACGTGTGGAATATTACTTTGCGGAAATGCTTTCCATTCTGGAAATGCCCAGACAGGAAGAATGGAAAATCGACGTTGTTACCGCGATGTGGGATAACGACCCCGTTCACATTAAAGAGGGCAAGCTTCAGATCCCCAACACCACTTGGTTTGTCGGCACGATCAACAACGACGACTCGACGTTCGCCGTTGCGGATAAGGTTTACGACCGTGCGATTCCGATCGACTTGGATTCCAGAGCAGCTGTTTTTGATGAGGGTACGGCAGAACCGATTTATATCACGGCTGATCGCTTGAACGAGCTTTTTGATCAAGCGAAAGCGCAATATACAGTTTCCGATGAAAATATGAGGAAGCTGGAAGAAATGAATGAATATCTGATCAATAACTTTAAATTGGCTTTCGGTAACCGTATTATGAAACAGCTGAAAGATTACGTTCCTTGCTATATGGGATGCGGCGGAACGGAAATCGAAGCCATTGACTTTATGGTTGCCAAAAAGGTTCTCCGTAAATTCGAATCTTTGAACCTTGGCTATATGAAAGATGAATTGACAAGATTTTCAACTTACCTGGATAAACAATTCGGTAAAAATACGATGGCGATCTGTAAAGATTACGTTGAGTATCTGAAAAAAATGAACTGATCTCCGTCATGAAAGATTCCCTCATGAAGATGGCTTGCTCTTTGAGAAAAAAGCTTTCTTTGTGAGGGAATCAAAAGAAATAAGAAAACGAATCGTCGGCAGATGTATTCGGAAAGGAGCCGGGAATGGCTGAATCAAAACAAATAATATCCGCGGAAGAAGCGGAAGGGAAGGCAAAGGAATTATCGCTGATCGATTCCGTTTACGTCAGATATACGAAAAGCATCATCCGCGCCTTGGGCAGCACCGACTTTTACGAATATTTCATGGATGCAATTGCCGGCGCCGATAACCGGATCCAATTTTCCAACAGAAAAATGGAAAAGCTGATTGATGAATCCTGGGTGGAAGCCATTGAAGAAGCGCTTCCGGCTATTCAGAACGTCATCAGCCGTCCGAGAAACGTCATTCAGGAAGAAGAACTCATCATGAACGTAGGGCTTGCAAAAAAAAGCGACTCTTCCGTTGTCCGCCATCTGGCGCAGCACGGCTCGACGATGATTGATGATTTCGATGCGGCAACGGGCGAGGTCAGTCCCAGTAAGCTTATGCAAAAGCTGCGCGATGACTCTACCGTAATCTATGAAAACCGTCTGGCAATTACTGTCCTGGAGGACGCTTACCACTTTGTTAAAATCAGATATGAAGCACTGATGAATACGCTGAACGATGAATACGGTGCCAAACTGAAAGTTTCCTCCGATATGCTCAGCGCAAGAGAACAGCTTCACATGGATATGTTTTTGCATATCCGTGAACGGGACGATATCCTTGCTACCGATGAAAAGCACAGAAATATGCTGGAACGCATTGCCCGTCTGGACCGTTTGTTAACGGGCTTTATGTCAACCCCCTTTGCCATGGGACTTGCCAAAGCAAGCCGTATCAAAGGCGCGATCGTCAAAACCAACGTACTGAAAAAAAACCCCGATTACAAGGCAATCGTTAAGCTTTACGAATTTTTGCACAGCTACCACGATGTTGGCTACGCCATTAAGATCACGGAACAAAGTCCGCTGATCAATGAAGCATTTCAAAGAGATATTTTCCACAATGTCCTTTTCAATTACATCATTCTCAAAAATTATCTGGAGGACGAAAGCGACCGCGTACTGCCCACGCCCGCCAAGGATAAAAAGCGTACGATGAAGCCGAAATTCATCACGGAAGTCATTGAAGAAATGACGGAGGATTACGACTTGCCCGATGTTGAAATCCGTAAGGTTCTGATCGAAGAGCTTACGAAAGCACAGCTTCTGGCAGAAGAAGAGGCAGAACGCAGACGTATTGTGGAAGAACAGGAACGGCGCAAAAAAGAAGAAGAAGAACGTCTCCGCCAAGAAAAAGAAGCGGAAGAGGAACGGCTGCGTATTGAGCAGGAAAAAGAAGCGGAGCGTATCCGAAAAGAGGAAGAAGAAGAACAGCGCCGCCGCGATGTGGAACGGTTGGAAAGAGAAATCGAAGACCGCCGCCGCGGAAAACTTTTCAAGAAAGAGCTTGCGGAATTTACAGATCAGCTTGAAAAGAAACTTGCTCTCAGAGCCAAAGAAGCGGAAGAAATCCGCTTGAATGCAAAACGCCAGGAATTTGAAGACGCGGCAAAGATTTTGGAAGATCAGGAACAGCGTAAGAGGGATGAAGCGGAGCGTATCCGCCGCCGTCAGGAAGAGATTAAAGCAAATCTCGAACGGGAAAGAATCCTGAAAGCGCAGCAAAAAGAAGCAGAAGAACGCGCACGCAGAGAGGCTGAAGAAGCAAAACGGCGTGCGGCTGAAGAAGCGGAGCGCAGAAAAGACGAAGAGCAGATGAAGCCTTATATCGGTGAAGTCCGCAATTTCGGTGCAATGCTCAAACAACAAAAAAATAAAAGAAAAGAATATGCGGAGGAACAGGCGCGTTTGGAAGAAGAACGCAAACTCCGCAAGCAAAGGAAAAACGATAACGCACAAAAAAAACCACGTAATGGAGGTAACGGATGAAGCATTCCTTATGGAGATTGATTTCATCCTTCTACATTTTATTGATTTCCGGATTGATGGTGATTATATCGGCATATGCGTGGATGGTTATTTCCAAAGCACCGAGCGTATCCGGTTCCAATATCGCTGTGGATATTCCCAAGGTTTTTTATGATACCGTTACGGTATCGGAAGAAACGCTGAACAATATCCCTCTCAAGGCGGATGATGCCGGTAAATATACCGTCAAGTCTGCGGAAGAATTCGTTGCTGTTATGCGCGCGATTGACCGAGGAGATATTACAGGAAATATTGAGATATGTTTGCAAACCCATATCTCATTGGAACCGACTTCTATCTGGAGAGCATCGGCTGAGGATAAAGGGTTGGAGAGCGTTGATGTTGAATCTTCCTCAAAAATTGAGAAAATCAAGATTTATGCAGATACCGAGAGGTTAAAAACTCCAACTGTTTTCATCAAGGGCTTGACCGACGCACTTTTCAGCGGAGGAGCTTCGACGGCAAGCATTGAGTTGTGCGATATCACGCTTATGGAAGCTGAGATCAAAGGCGAAAATACCGAGGCTGTCGGTGCTTTCGTTTCCGATGCAACCATGCCCGTTTTGATCCGAAATTGCCGGTTGCTTGACAGCTCGGTTTCAGGCGGTAAGGTTGGCGGTATGATCGGAACCGCAAATACCAATGCCGAGGTGCTGGTTAAAGGTTGTACCGTCAGCGGTTCAACAATTGCAGGCTCGTCCGTCGGAGAAATCATCGGAACCATAGAGGGAGGTACGACAGCGATCGCAGATCCCGTGTGCGAAGGCAACAGATTGCTCCAAAATGGCGAAGCCGTATCCGTAAATACGCCATACGGCAGTTTTACAGCTGACGGCAACCATGGTATTCTCAATCTTGTGAATACCGAGCTTGCAACGGTAGAAGCCTACTGCGGTTTCGCACAGGTTGCGGCGGATTGTTTCAATTCAGATACTTTTAATCAGCTTTGGACGGTTTACGGCACGTTACAATTGACGGATGAAATCCGCTTCCAAGGAAATCATGTAGATATAGTAGGAAAAAATAATGCTGTGATTGAATTGTCGGGAACTTCCGGTTTTAACTTCGGCTTACTTGGAGAAAATTCTATCACAACTAAATTTCAAGACAGTTCGTCCGTGAAATTTACGGACATTACATTAAAAAATACAAAAAATGCAGAGGATTTTGAATTTTCTTCTGCCGCGTATTATATATACGTAAACGCAAGAAACACGGTGTATAACAACTGCGTATTTGAGGGCGGTGTTGCGGTTCCTCATACAGCGTATTTTTCGGATTGCAAAATTACCGAAACAAATCCCGAAAAGTATTGTCTGTGGTTCTTTACACCGAACACCGTAATCGATTCCAATGCCATTTGTGTGATTTCGGATAGCTGTGAGATTACGGCGAATGAAGGTACGGCAGGATGTGTGCTGATTGACGGCAAAAAACAGATTCTTGCGGTGTATAATTCCGAGTTCACCAACCAATCTGCAAATCCTGCGGTTTATGTGAACGATGAAATGAATATTATCACCGACGGTAACAATCTTTTTACAAGTAAAGCCGGCGGTATCCTGGCAGAAAATGAAAATTCATGTACGTTTAACGACAGCGAATTTTATTGTCCGACCAAGGAACAATATCAAAATGCCGATGTTTTGGCAAAAGCGCAGTTGGATCGTACAGAACACGGAAACAACGCAAGCAAGGATTTCGATGCGGATATTATCTATGACGGTGTTATGCAGGAAGAAATTCCAGGCGATGTTTCCAACATTCAAAAAGATGAAACCGGCGCATATCTGATTTATACGGCAGAAGAATTTATCGCCGTTATGAATATGCTGAATCAAAAGGATGAGAGTGGCGCAAGCACACTCGAAGGCAATTATCGGATTATTCTGAAAACCCATATCAACCTTAGTGGTTACGATTGGAACAGCGTTTCTATCAATGACGTTAACAAAAAATTGCAAACGATTACGATTGAAGCGGATACCGAAGCATTGGGAACTTCCACAGCTTTCATTCAAGGCTTTAACGCTCCTTGGTTTGGTGTTTTGCAATCCAAATCGACACAAACAAAAATTGTTTTTGAAGATATCACAGTGATACATTCCGATATGAAATTGTCAACTGCGGATTATCCCAACAGCGGTGCCTTTGTTTCGGACTGTAAAATTGCGGCGGAACTTACCAATTGTCATTTGATGAACAGCAGTATTATAAGCGAAAAAAATGAAAGTGACGAATATTCCAGAATTGGCGGTATCATTGGATATACCAATGCTTCCGAAGTTCGGATTTCGGATTGTTCGGTTCGAGAATGTACCTTTGAAGGCGCCTCCGTTGGTAGTATTGTCGGGCATGCGAGTGCTTCTCAAAGCAATGAAACCCATATTGTGGATTGCTTTGCGGAAGGAAATACTTTGACTTGTCTGGAAGATGCCACATGGCGTGTGGGTGAATTTGTCGGTACCGCCAACCAAGGCGGCATCACAATCGTGAATCCTATGGTTTTGGAAAATCATTTGATTCAAGAAACTGCAACCGATGGCGTGTCAAAAGCGCAAGGAAGCAGCAATAACGGCGACCCCAATTATTTCCTCTACGGTCGTTTCTCGGCAGCCAACAGAGGTAAACTGATTTTTGTTGATAACAAAACCAATCCCGAATTGCATACAGCCGTGGTTTACGGCGGTTTTGATCCGAATGCAGCGCAATTCCTGACAAGTGAAAGCCAAGTATGGCTGATTTATGATTCGGCGCGCGTGAGCGAGGAAATGCGTTTCACGGGAAATGATATTACCGTGAAGTCGTACGCTGAAGGTAAAACGGCAACGATTTTGCTGAACAGTACGGTTAAAACCAATGGCTTTGGTATGGGGCAGGCAAAAACACCTTCGGGCTTCAATTTCGGAGCTTATACGAAGAAAACTTCTTTCAAACCGAATTCGAAGATTTATTTTGAAAATCTGAAGATTCAAAACAAAAAATCTTGTACAATAAAATACTACGACAGACAGAGTGTACACCTACGCTTTTGCACAAGACGTATCTTATACAAGTTGTACGTTTGAAGACGGTGTGGTTGTATACGGAAACGCAGTATTCGACGCTTGTACCTTTGAAACGTTCAGGGCAAACGATCTCTGTTTGATTCTTGACAATAAAGGCTATGACTGTACGATCAAAAACTGTACGTTCACGGCAAAAGAGGATGCAGAGTCCTGCGTGGTTTCCAACGGAACCAACGCTTTGACCGTTCAAAATTCCCAATTTATGAACAGCACGGAATATCCCGCAATCGTTCTGAATGGAGAAACGGCGGTTACTACAGATAAACAAAATATGTTTTACAGCGAAGACGGCGGTATTCTTGCCATGAATGAGGATTGTACCTTCAACGGAGAATCCTGTTTGACACGGGCACAATACCAAAATGCCGATCAGCTGACAAAATCGAAATATGATCAAACGGAAAACGGCAATAACGGCGGTGTGAAATCTCCCGATCATTTGATCGGATATAAAACACCTGCGGCTGATGCGATCATTCCGGAGCTTTCCGAGATTCAAACGGATGCAAACGGCGCGTATCTGATCAATACCGCGGAGGAATTCATTGCCGTCATGTCCATGCTGAATGAATCGGCAGACCTTTCCAAAGATATCACGATTATTTTGCAAGGACATTTTGATTTGTCGGATTATGATTTTACAGGTGTAACCATCAACGATCCCAATAAGGTCATGCAAACAATCACAATCAAAGCAGATACCGAAACCTTGGGCACATCGACAGCCTTCATCAAGGGATTGAAAGTACCTTTGTTCGGAAACGTAAAATCTGAAGCTTCTGCGGCAAGAATCGTGCTGGAAGATATCACAATTATTGGAGCAGAAATGACATTGGACACAAGCGACTATGAAAATGCAGGCGCATTTATTTCAAATGCAGATTTCAAATCAGGTTCTGTTCTCATCAGAAACTGTCATTTGCTGAACAGTACAATCAGCAGTGCTCCGAATGCTGCAAATGAATATTCCAGAACCGGCGGCATTGTCGGTTATACGAAGACTTCCGATTTTCGGATCGAAGATTGTTCGGTTCGCGGCTGTACGCTGACAGGTGCTTCTGCCGGCGGTATCGTTGGTCATGCGAGTGCTTCTCAAAGCAATAATACATACATTGTTGATTGCTTTGTGGAAAATACAACGATTGCTTGTGTTGAAGAGGGCGCTTCCTGGCGTGTGGGCGAGTTTGTCGGAACAGCCAACCAAGGATGCGTATCGATCGTAAACCCCATGGTGTCTGAGATATTGAAAAATACTTTGACACAGGAAGGCGTAGCAGATCCCCATAGTAATGATGACCCTTATAAGACACTTTACGGACGGTTCGTTCCTTCCGATAGCGGTAGCTTAACTTTTGTTGATACCAAAACCAATGCAGAGCTTCACTCTGCGGTGGTTTACGGCAGAATGCATCCGAATACAGTGCAATGTCTGACGAGTGATAAGCAGGAATGGCTGCTTTACGGAACGGTCGCACTGAAAGAGGAAATGCGTTTTACCGGTAACGAGATTACCGTGAAAGCCTATGGCGGTGAAAACGCAACGGCAACGCTCGTTTTGAACAGTGTTGTTACGAGTGAAAGCTTCGGTAAAGGTCAGACAAAGTCTGCATCGGGCTTCAATTTCGGAAATATAGGCGATTATAAGACATCTTTCAAACCCGGTTCGAAGTTTTTCTTTGAAAATCTTATTATTCAGAACAAAAAGTCTTATACAACATCAAAAGTCGTCAAGGTTACGGATGACAGATCGTATACCTACGCGTATGCGGAAACCGTCGTCTTTGATAACTGTATATTTATCGGCGGTGTTACGGTTTACGCGAATGCAGAGTTTGATGGATGTACATTCCAAACAAAAACATCTACAGATAACCTGTGTCTGATTCTTTCCACGGAAAAAACGACATTAGGTGATTTCGACTGCATTTTGAAAGACTGTATGTTCCCCGGCGATGTGATTGCCGATTACATCGAAACAAACAACAGACAATATACAGTAGAATCAACACAAACACCCACAGAATAAGATAAATCTCCTTGAAGTTTATCGGAGGATTGAAAAATCCTCCGATAAACGGAACCAATATTTTTCGGAGGGAGGATTTTATATCATGAACGAAGAAATCTATCCTCAAAAACAAAAGAAAACGCGATTATCGAAAATAATCTCCATTTCCACAACCATTCTTCTGATTGTGGCGCTCGCGTTTTGCTTTACCGTAGTCGTTCAAATTCAGACAAAACGTTATGTTTCTATTTTCGGTTTCAGCGTATTCCGCGTTGTAACCGACAGTATGGAGCCGGCAATTCCTGTCGGCGCGCTGATTCTCAATAAAGAAACCGACATTGAAAAAATTAAAGTCGGAGATATCATTTGTTTCCGTTCCATGGAATCGTATATGAACGGAAATATCGTTACCCACCGTGTTGTGGATATCAGAACCATTGACGGAAAAGTTGCATTGACCACGCGAGGCGATGCCAATAACAGTGAAGATTCCTATTATGTAATAGAATCCAACTTCATCGGTAAAGTCATTTCCGTTACGGGAGAAGACAGTTTCCTTTTGAATGCATATTCGGTTTTGACAAGCGGAATCGGCTTTTTCACTTTGATTATCATTCCCGTAGTCATTATAGCGGCATTTATTTTACATGAAAATCTGAAAAAAATACAGCGAGAAATGAAAAAACTCCGAGAGGAAATGGAAACGCAGATGAAAGCGAACCCTCCATCTTTGCCTCACGGTTCAGATATAGACAGTTCAAAGGCAGACAATTATCATTTTCAAGATAAAAATTTACAATAACTTCTCAGGAAAGGAAATTTCATCATGAGAGAAACAGAAAAAAGGATACGAATGTATCAGGCGCAGTTGCCTCATGTGAAAGAACGCGTTTTTGCTTCGCTTCTGATTTTTGCGTTTTCCATTGCCATGGTTACCATGACGGCATTTGCTTGGACAACGCTTTCTGTTGCCCCCGAAGTTTCGGGCGCAACCACAACCATCACCGCCAACGGTAACTTGGAAATTGCATTGGCAGGTTCATATGAAATCATATATGAAACAGATGACGAAGGAAACAATGTTCTTGACGGTGACGGCAACCCCATTGTAAAAGAAATCAAAGCAATACCGCCGGGTGAATCTGCGGTCGGCGACTCGTTGCTTTCCATACAGCAGCGTAACCAGACGTGGGGTAACTTAATTAACCTTTCGGATCCCTCTTACGGTTTGGATCAGATCATTTTGCGTCCGACAACTTTGAACACGGGTTCTTTGTCGAAAAAACCCTTCGTATCTGCGACGTACGGACCGGACGGACGTGTGGAAAATGATAAAAACTCGGATTTCGGTTATACGCAGTATATGGAAATTGCAAATGGCAAATACGGTTTTTTGAAATCGGATATTCCCGGTGTTAAAGCGGTATCTTCCATTCTTGCAAAGCCGACACACGTAGAAAGTAAGCTTGGTCTTTATTATACGAAGATGCTGACGGAAACGATTCCCGTTCAGTTGTTCGGCGAATCGAGATCGCAATTGACATCCATTGTGCAGAGAATGGACTTGAAATATGTGGACCACTCTCCTCTCAGCGGCTTGATGGGAACATATCTGAACGGTATGCTCTATAAAACCTTAACGGAAGCGCCGCCGAGCGATTGGGATGCCTCCAAAACCTATGTTCCGATTTCTTGCGACCAGAAGGATATGCAGGCGCTTTATGATTTGATGTTAGATTTGGACAATAAGGTTTTGCATATGGCGGGCGAAGGATTTGCGGAATTGTTCTATCTGTATCAGATGGATACTTATATCAACAGAGCAGAATATGACGCATTGGCAAATCCGGAAAAAGATTTCAAATGGCCCGAAACTTGGGTAAGATTTGCAGAGGATGCAGAAACAGGCTATCTTACGGAAGAAGGTCTTGACGATTTCTGTTCGCGATATTCCTCTTTGATCGATGCGATGAATAAGGAACGCGCTTCCGATAATAAAATTCCCGCTTCTTTCAAAACTACACTTACGAGTTATGTAAAAATAAGAAACTCCTTGAAAACCGCAATTTCCAATCTGAATAGAGAATTGACGGAAGGCGACGAGATTTACTGGTATGAGGTTGCTACCGATGTTAACAATCTTGTTAATATCGAATCAACACAGGTAAACGGAAAATCTTTGAGCTCGTGGTTCTCCAGTCTGAGCCAGAATCTCAGCGGTTTGACGGGAATTTTGAACGGTAAGGAAACTGACAACAACGCCGTTGTTCAGAAGGGTGTTATCCGTGATATCGATGCACTTCTCTACAGCAGCGAAGGCGGCATTAAAATTGAAAAAATTTCTGTTTTGGCTGAAATCAATGCGATCAAGAACCGCGCCGGTGATAATTCATGGGCACTGTCATTTGCGGGTATTACCACAGACCAAACGATCTTAGCAAACGTAAAAACCAATGCGCCCACAACAGGATCAGACGGAAAGCTGGCTCCTTCGCTTTCCACCCAAACGATGATTGGCGCAACGGATACGTTGGATACAGGTTATGTTGTTTACAGCTATCAGGCTTTGGATACTTACGGTCTTGCGATTGACTTTTGGCTTCGCACCAACGTTCCGGGAGCTTCCCTGATATTGGAAGGCGAAGTTACCTTTGAGGAAATTCCCGTTACCAAAAAGGTTGTTGTTGGAGAAGAAGAAGTCGAAGTGCAAATTTATCTTGCAAACATCAAACAAACCACAACGGAAGAAGGCAAAGACCCCGAAATTTTGGATTTGGAGGGTATTGAGGTATACAAGCTGACAACAGGCGGCAAAACCGTTTGGTATTATGCGGACAGCGGTTCGGAAATTGAAGTGGAAGAAAAGCTTTACAACGAAGATCAAACGCTTCGCGCGACGGTAAAAAAAGAAATTTCCGGTTCTCCTGAACTGAAAATTAATAAAATTCCGAATGGTTACAGCGCTTCCAACCGTATTTGGGATATCGAAGATCTGCCTTTCGGTGTGGATGAAGCGAAATACAGTACCTCTCAAGGTTCGGGAAGCTGTTATACTTTCTATGCAGACCCGACAGACTTGAATACCATTCTCGGTGTTCTTGAACTTATGCGTGTTGCTTTTGTCGATGCAAACGGTAATTTGCTTGCAGTTGCAAAATTGGATACGCAATACTGTTTCTCTGAATACGGACGCCATTTGGTTCCTCTTGTTTTGTACAGCGGTTACGGAGAACAGACGGTAACGGATCCCATTACAGGCGAGGAAACCACATACCGTACGATTACCGGTTTGAAAACCGGAGACCCTGCTTTGATTTCTGCATTGATTTATCTGGAAGGTACTTCCATTGAAAATAAGGACGTTTTGGCATCTTCTGATATCAAAGGTCAGTTCAATATTCAATTTGGTACAACATATGACGAAGAAGCTTTGAAAGACGAAGCTTTGATGGATGAGAAAATTACCGTTTCCGCAACTATCGCAGATAAATCCCAGTCTGGCATTACACATGTCAAGACGGTTACCGTTAAGGTTGACGGTATGGAGCCCAACAGCGTGAAAGCGAATTTCACGCGTAAGATCAGCTCTACCCAAGGTTCTCTCTATTTCGAAGAAGATATTCCTTTTATAAAATCGGGCGATCAGTGGGTTTGTGATTTTACGTTTGCGACTCCCGGTACGTATATTTTGAGAAGTGTTTTGGTTGACGGACAGGAGCGGTTGCTGCAAACGCCGATAGAATTTATCATTGAAGGTCTGAAAATCGAGAATTTGCAAAGCAATCTTGGTCCGGACTACACGTTTATGACAGCAGATTCCTACGTCAGCGATTCCTTTACGCTTTCGATCAAAGCCAGTGAAGGCTACGCAATGCCGAAAACAGTGAAAGGTATCTTTACCAATGAAGATAACGTCAACGTTGACGTAAACTTTGTTCAGAAAGGCACTTCCGGAGATTGGAGTGCAAAGGTTACTTTTAATGCCAGCGGTACGTATACGCTCCGTTATCTCCTGTTGGACGGAGAATATTACGAAGTGAATCCTTTCATCCGTGAGGTTGTTCTCGGATTGAAAACACAGGTTTGGCTGACAGCTCCCACAGATTTTGCTGAAAATGAAGAATACCGTTATGACAGAACCAATGATGTCCATACTTATTTCTATTTCAGCAAAGAACATAAATTTGATGCAAAACTTGAAATTTATGATGAAACAGGAAAAGAAATCAAACAGCTCGGTGGTGTAGGCGGTATCAGCTTGATTTACGGTAACATTACAATGAAGCTGAAATGGGATCCTATCGCTGATAACTATGCCGGTACGGCTTTGACCGTAAATGCGCCCGGTTCGTATGCATTCACCAAAGTTATTATTCCCATGGAATCCGGCGACCAGGAAGTAACGGCATCAATCGGTGCAACCAGAGTTGTTGCGGCAACCAAAGATCCGTATCAATATCTGGGTGTAAACGCTCCGATTTCCGAGTTTGTTGCGGTTACAAATTCCAATCCTCAGGTACATGAATATCCCAGAGTGGATTTGACATTCAAACATGCAAGCTCGGCTTCGGTTTTCGGTAAATTCAAAGTCGTTGCTGCAGACGGAAGTGAAAGTTATATTGTTTTGCAATCTCAGGAATATGTACAGATTGATGAAACAAGCGGTATTTTCTCTTTCCAAATTCCCAAATTGGGAGACAAATCCATGTTTGCAGACGGATTCTATCAATTGGTTGAAGTAAAGTTTACCAATGTTACAGACACGGATAAGACCTTCTATCAGTCGAATGCAAATTTGGCAAGTCTGACAGGCTCGGATGCCTTTGATGCGGCAAACGAAGAAAGCGGATTCCTTTCTATTTCTTATACGGAAGAAGAACAGGCTGCTTTGAAGATTAAGATCATTGCTACCATCAAAACATCTGTTGAGGGTGGTAAAGGTTATACCACCGGCTTTACGGGTGCATTCCTTGAAAAACACACTCTCTTCGGTGACGGTGTGATTGATGTTTCTCTTGTAGACTTCGAAAATAAGCCTATCAAGGCTTTGGGCGATCTCAGTCTTACCATTACGCATAGCAGAGATACCATGAATCAGTATTACACCATTTCGGGTAACGGTTATGATAGCATAGCATCCAAACTGATTCAGGCAACTTTGACTGACCCCGATGGCGACGGTGTATATTCTGCGGAACTTCCCACAAAGGAAATCTATCTTGCAGGACAGTACAGTGTATCCTTGAAAACGGTGGCAGCTTCTCCGAACGATCCGGATACCAGCTTGTATGAAGATAAGACAATGTCCGCAATTACGGTAACCTCGACATTGCCGACGGTAGCTGTTACGGCAGTTTCTCCCACAGGCACAGGTGCGGTAGATACGACAGACAGTAATCAAAATAACAGTCATACGGAAAATCATAAAGCGGCTGCATTCGCCAGCGGTTACGCGGAAGTTTACTTCAGATGTAGCAGAAGCGGCTCTGGTAGTACATGCGATCCTTACAGACATAATTACTCCCGTCCGAGTGTTACGATTAAACTTTCCGGTTTGGGTAATGCAGCTTCGGCGGCATTGAATTTCGGTGATAATGTCCATGTCTATAATGGCACAACCAAGACAACCGGTTTTGCTTGGACTGCTGACGGTAATTGCTCCAGAAATATCGGTTACTATGCTTCCAGAACAGCTGCTTCGGACACGAAGACTGCAGCAGGCACAATTTCTGCAAGCGTATTGACATTGACCTATGAAGGTGTAACATTTACGGTTAACCTTTCCGGTATGGCACTGAAAGACCTGAACGGCAATGCGGTTACAACGATCACGATCAATAACCCGTATTAATCCGATGATCAAATGTAATGGTTTTATACTGTTAATTTTGAAATCAGTATAGCGGTTACAGATCCGAAATAATGAATAATGATAAAAGTCAACCACTTGCATATTGTAAGTGGTTGACTTGGGAAAAAGGTATATGATGAATTCAAAATTTTTAATTTTTCTTGCGCTTGGTACGCTTTCCATGTCGATTCCGATGTTAATTATCGGAAAATGGTATCGTATCCGCAAATCAAAAATTGCGATAGCGGCAGTTTTACTGACAATCTCAGGTGTTTTGGGAACCTATATCTGGTATTTTGTTGAAAATCTTGAGCTTGGAGGACGTTCCTTCTATGGCGCAGTTTTTATCGTTCCGGTGCTGTTTTTGTTTGTGGCAAAATTATTGAAGATTCCTTACGGACAGCTTATGGATTTGTGTGCGCCTGCGGAATGTATTATGCTCGTGCTGATGAAAACCTTGTGTTTTATGGAAAACTGTTGTGCCGGCAGAGTTCTTTGGACAAAAGCAGACGGAACGGATGTTATTTTTCCCAGCCAGCTTGCCGAATTGAGCGCTGCTTTGTTGGTAGTTGCAATTTTGATGATTTTAGCATATCGCGAAAAAAACAAAGGCACGATATATCCGTGGTATCTTGTACTTTACGGTGCGACGAGATTTATTTTGAATTTCTTCCGTAAAGAATGGGTAACCACAGAGCTTTTTGTTCCTATGGGAACGATATGGTCTGTTATTTCTTTCGCCATTGGTGTTGGCATTTTGATTTTTAGAAAAAGACAATTGAGAAAAAATGATAGTATTTGATATTATAAATGTATTGGCTTGGACGGCTACGCATTTTTATAATTACTCCATTAACTGTCGCGGTATAGGAGTTATTATTTTTGTATTGGATATTATTTATATTGTGCTATGTATTTATGAAGATGCAAACAGAATCTCAATCGAAAAAACAGTAAAATTCAAAATGTTTAATATTGAGAAAAAGGAGACGCCTATGCGCAAAAAAACAACCCAAGACAGTATGAGGCGTCTTATTTTGATTTTTAACTTATCAAAAAGCCTCATCCGTCAACCTACGGTTGCCACCTTCCCCATACGCTGATGATTTACAGATTTTCTGCGAAAGCTGAGGGGAAGGGCTGAAGGCTCTGAGAATGAAAGATTTGAGAAAAAGAAAATTCTGAAATCTATGTTACTTACGCGCCGCGAGCCCTTCCCCTTTGGGGAAGGTGGATTGCCGTAAGGCAAGACGGATGAGGTTTTACACCTCGAAATTTCCAAAAGGAGAATATATATATCATGGAACACAATCCAAAATTAACTCCTTTTGCCCAAGATTTACGTAGAAATATGACACAAGCGGAAGCAAAATTATGGTATGCATATTTGCGTAAATATCCTGTTCAATTCCGCCGCCAAGTAACGGTAGGCATCTATATTTTAGATTTTTACTGTGCCCGTGTGAAACTTGCAATTGAAATTGATGGTGCGCAACATGATCTTCCTCAAGGGAAACAGCATGATCTGTGCAGAACCAATTATTTGAATGAACAAGGTGTAAAGGTTTTGCGGTTTACCAATCATGAAGTGATGGTAAATTTGCAGGGCGTTTGTACCGTGATTGACAAAACGGTCAACGAGAGAATACAAAGCGTATCATCTCAACTGTTTTGATTCGGACCTATAACTACATTTGTGAAACTTTTATGTATCTCTAAAGGAGGCGCCTATGCGCAAAAAAACAACCAAAGACAATATGAGGCGTCTTATTTTGATTTTGACTTTGACAGCGTTGTTCGTTTCTCTGTTTGTTCCGTTCGTTTCGGCGGCGGAGTCAAGCGGAACCTGCGGTGAAAATTTGAAATGGACGCTTTCCGAAACGGGAATTTTAACCGTTTCCGGTACGGGCGAAATGCCCATCTATTCGGAACTGTATCCCGCACCGTGGTATTCCCATCGCAATGACATTCGTGTGATTGTAGTGGAAGAAGGTATAACCACAATCGGCAACCGTGCATTTCGCGGTTTAGAGCACGTGGTTTCCGTAACGCTTCCGTCTACTTTGAAAACCATCGGCAACTATGCTTTTCTCAATTGTACCCAACTGAAAATGGTTTCGTTTTCCGAGGGATTGGAAACTATCAAAGAAGGTGCGTTTGAAAGCTGTGAGTCTTTGATGGCAATCCGTTTGCCGGAAACACTGAAAACCTTAGGCAGAAAAGCTTTTTATCTTTGTTTTTCCTTGAAAACCGTTGATGTTCCGGCTTCGGTTACATCATTTGGGGACCTTGCTTTTTCGTATTGTACGAGTCTTGTAAACGCTAATATCAAAGCTTCCGTGGAAGCATTGCCCGTCTGGACGTTTTACGGCTGTGAATTGCTGACCGCAGTTTTCTTGCCGGAAAATATTTCTCAAATCGGAGAGGGTTCTTTTGAAAACTGCCCAAGCTTTTATAAGGTGAATTACGGCGGTACGGAAGAAAAAGGCAAACCGATTTTGGATGAAATTGTTCGTCAAAGCGGAAGAAGCGAATTCGAATACGTTTTTGATTATGAGGAAAAGCCTTTTTCTTCGGGGCAAACTTCTTCTTCCGATGACGATGGAGAAACTGTGGTTATAGGGACGAATACCATTACACAAACCAATAATTCCACCATTTCCACAACGGTTACCAATACAACGGAATACACGGTTCAGGATGAAAACCGTGTATACGGCGATTCTAAAGTTGATGTTTCCATCGATGCCGTGATCGAAAATGAAAATGGTTGGAAAGAATTATTGGATGCCGTTCAGAACGGTGAAAATCAGAACAAAGATTTGAATCAGATCAAAGTTGATGTAACCGTAAAGGATTCCACAGAAATTACGGGAAGTACCCTGAATCAGTTTGTAGGCAAAGATAAAGTAGATCTTACCATTGATATGCAGGACGGTTCTTCCGTGAAAATCGATTGCGGAAGATTGGAATATACGGAAGAAGAAAAAGAAAAACCGCTTGCATTATCGTACCATATTTCTCAAAATTTAAATCCTACCAAGCAGCATATCAAAACCATTGGCGATGCGCAAAGTTATCTCCTTTCCTTTGACGGAAGTCTGGAAATGGATTTTTCTCCGAAAATTTATCTCGGAAGATTTCATTCGTATAAAACAGCAACGCTTTATCAGTATGTTCCCGGCAGAGGCCTCTCGCTTTTGCAATCGGTCATTGTGGATAAAAGCGGCTATGCAACATATTATTTGCAATCCACCAAAGATACTACGCAGTATCTGATCGCGCTTGATGTAAAAGATGTGGATCCTTCCACAGCCATCATTCCCGAAGATATTGCAAAGGACAACGGAAAGGTTGTGTATTATGAATCCATTGAATATGTTGTAACAGGTGTGAGATTGTTCATGGGATTGAGCCTTTTCCAATTTGGTATTGCCGTATTTTCCGTTATGCTCTTCCTTTTTGTCGGTATCGGCATTGTAATGAGTGTGATTTATCGGAAAAAGAAAATGGAAGCTTATTATAAAATGCTTCAAAATACAGATGAAGATGAATTTGCTTGATATGAAAAACAGAAAACCTCCCGAATTTGGGAGGTTTTTGCTTTGCAAAAAATACCGCACGGGAAAGGAGAAACCCGTGCGATATTTTGAGAATGATGATCGGTTATTTATTATTCTTCGACAGAAATGATATAATCGTAAAGAGGCTGACCGCCGCGCGCCAGAACGACTTCTGCATCGGGAGCGGCTTCGGTAATGATCTTGCAAACCTTATCTGCTTCATATTCAGCAGCGTCTTCACCGTAGAAAATGGTAATATAGGTTGCTTCTTTCATATAAGAAGCCAGTTTTTCAACACATTCGCTGTTTGTATTGCCAACGGAACGGATCTTACCGCCGACAAGTCCCATGGATTGACCGGAACGTACTGCAATGCCGTCAATGCAAGCATCACGGACTGCGTGTGTAACGGAGAGCGATTTTACATGGGTAATGGCTTCGGACATTGCATAAGTATTATCGTCGGCTTCCGCTGTTTCGTCAAAGGAGAGGAGAGCGGAAATGCCTTCGGGAACACTCTTGGTGTGAATAACGATAACCTGTTTTTCTTCGGAAGCTTCCGCAGCCTGTGTTGCAACCATGTCAATATTTTTGTTGTTCGGAAGAACGTATACGATTTCGGAAGGTGTTTTATTGACAGCGTCCAGAATGTCTTGCATGCTCGGATTCATGGTCTGTCCGCCGAAAACGATCTGATCTACGCCGAAATCGCCGAACATATCGCGGATACCGTCACCCATACAAACGGAAACGAAGCCGTATTTCTTTTCGGGAGCTGCAATGGTGGGGATTTCTTCTTCGGGTTCAGCAGGAGCTTGGGGAGCAACGTCCGTCAGCGCGGAATGCTGATTTTTCATGTTTTCTACTTTTACTGTTACAAAAGAACCGAATGTGGTTGCAAGTTCCAGAACAAGACCGGGGTGGTTGGTATGAATGTGAAGCTTGACGATTTCCTCTGCATCTACGAAAACAATGCTGTCGCCGAGTTCTTCGATTCTGTCATAGAACACGGTTGCTTTGCCTTCGCCCAAGAAGCAGTCATATTTTTCAATGATACATTCCGTGCAATACTGGAATTTGATGTCTTCTGTATTGAAATCGGCAAAATCCGCTTTTTCCTGAACGATGGGAGTTACACCGGAAGCATTGGGAGCAATAGCGATAACGGGTTTGCCGATGAGCGCTGCCAACATACCGCGGAGAATGGTAACAAAGCCACAGCCGCCGGCATCCACAACGTGTGCTTCTTTCAGAATGGGGAGCATTTCGGGGGTTTGATCGAGAGTGATTTCTGCAGTTTCAAGGAGTTTGGTGAGGAAACCGGAAATGTTGTCTGTAAATTGATCTTTGAGTTCCATCGCATCCTCAGCACATCTGCGGATGACGGTAAGGATGGTACCTTCTGCGGGATTCATAACTGCTTTATAAGCTTCTTCTTTACCGATGGAAAAAGCGTTTGCCAGAACTTCGGAATTGATTTCATCGTGTCCTTTGGTGGCTTTGGCAAAACCACGGAAAAAGAGAGCAAGAATAGCACCGGAGTTTCCTCTTGCGGAAAGCAAAACGGCATTGGCTGCTTTGGATGCGCAATCGGAAGCGGATTCCTGAGGCTGCATGTTCAAAACTGCGCTGATGGTCAATCCCATGTTGGTACCCGTATCGCCATCGGGAACGGGGAATACATTGAGGTCATTGATCTTTTGTTTGTTGTTTTCAAGGCTGTTTGCCGCGGAAACAAGCATTTCATGGAAAAGCTTGCCGCTGATGGTCTGAATGGGTGTCATAATAACAAATGCTTCCTTTCAATTTTTCTTGATACGGGTTATTTATTCGTTTATTGTTTTTTCGGATTCTTCTGTCTGCGTGTTTTCTTCCGTTTCTTTTCCAACGAAGAAAACAGCAAGTGCGCCCGGACCGCAATGGGCGCCGAATGCGGGACCGATATCGGTAATGATCGTATCCTGTACATCCCATTTTGTGCGGAGCTTCATGTCAAAATTCACGGCATCCTCCATGCAATCGCTGTGGCTGATGAAAATAATACTGTTTTCAGGATCAAATGCCAATTGATTGATGCGGTTTAAAAGTTCATCTGCAACACCTTTTTTGCCTCTTGCTTTTCCCCATGCGAAAAGTTTTCCGCCGTCGTCTACCGTCAAGATCGGCTTGATCATGAAAAGCGAACCGACAATTGCGGAGGAAGAGGAAAGCCTGCCGCCTCTTTTCAGGAAGAAAAGATCGTCCACGGAAAACCAGGACTGCATACGGTTGCAAATATCGGAGATATATGCGAAATTGGTTTCAAGGTCTGCACTCTCTTCCCTTTTGAGTGCTGCAAGATAAACGGCAAGACCGATACCGCCGCATCCGCTTCGGCTGTCCACGCAATAAACTTTTCTTTCGGGAAATTTCTCCGAAAGCTCCAAGGAAGCGAGCCTTGCGGCATTGAATGTGCCGCTGAGTCCGGAGGACATGCCGATATACAAAACATCATCTCCGTTTTCCAATGCTTCGGAAAATCGGGTTTTGAAGGTTTGCATATTGACGGCAGAGGTTTTGATCATTTTTTTCTCACGCAGTTTTTGATAAAAATCTGAGATGTCAATCTGATCTGAGAGAACACTTTGTTCGCCTTCGATATGCAGATGGGTAGGAATAATTTCGATTTCATATTGCTTTACGAGATGTTCGGGTAAATTGCAACCGAAATCGGAAATAATTTTGTAATGATTCATGGATAAGTTCCTCTCTCTATTTTTTGATCGCAGGGGAAGCGGTTTGATTTTATACGTTATCATTCAACAAACTGTAAATATAACGAATGAGAATGGAAAAAAGGGACATGATTTTTGAAAATTTTATGAAATTTTAAGAAAATTGTGAAGAAATAAACGAAAGAATGTCTTCGTAAACGGTTTCACGGTCCAATTCGTTCAGAATTTCATGGCGCATATCGGGATAAATTTTCCGAGTTACGTCGGTAATGCCTTCCGCAATCAGGGAAGCATATACTTCTTCCACACCTTTTCCGTAATTTCCTACGGGATCTTCTGCGCCAGAAACAATGAAAATCGGAAGATCTTTGCGGATATTTTCGTACCATGCTTTCTGATTGACAAGGCTCTGCATTTTGATCAGATCGTGCATGGCGCTGACGGTGAAATGAAACGTGCAATATTTATCCGCATCGTGTTTTTCAATCTCTTTTTCATCGCGCGAAAGCCATGCGAAAGAATCGATATTGGCACCTGTCCGTTTGTTGTAAGAGGAAAATGCGGCACCGAGAACAAGTTTGGAGATATGCTTTTTACCTCGGATTGCGCAAATGGCAGAAGAGAGAGCAAGACCGAAAGAGGAAAGCGGGTTTTTACCTCCCGTGCCCATGATGATCAGAGCCTTGCAGGCATCGGGATGCAATCGGACTGTATGCCGTACGATAAAGGATCCCATGCTGTGTCCGAGCAGGATCAGAGGGAGGGATGGATACAGTTCCTTCACAGCCTTTCCGAATGCAAAAGTATCTTCACATACGGTAAGATAACCGTTTTTTTCGGCAAAAAAACCGAGTTCCTCATCGTTTTCCGCTGTTTTCCCGTGTCCGAGATGGTCGTGTCCGCAAGCAATCCAGCCGTTTTCCGCAAGATACACCATAAATGCTTCGTAACGTCCGATATGTTCTGCCATACCGTGCACAATCTGAAGAATACCTTTCGGTGCTTCAGGGAGGTATATCATACCGCGCAGGGTGTGGATTCCATCGGAGGAGGGAATTTCTTTTTGGATTTTCTGCATGGAATCACCTCCTATGTTTCAAGCTCGGAAAGATGGATGGAAGCCTTGACGGCCTTTTGCCAACCTTCCAGATTTTTCTCTCTTGCATCTTCCGTCATAGACGGAAGAAAAACTTCAGAATTTGAGCAAAGCAAGGAAAGTTCATCTCTGTCTTTCCAGAATCCGACGAAAAGTCCGGCTAAAAATGCGACACCGAGTGCAGTGGCTTCCGTTTCCGCGGATTTTTCCACAGGTATGTTGGAAATATCTGCTTGAAATTGCATTAAAAATGGATTTTTGGAAGCACCGCCGTCGACTTTCAGTGCATGGAGTGAGGTTCCGAGTGCTTTTTGCATGGCGATCAGAATATCATTGGTTTGATAAGCGATGGATTCCAGAGCTGCACGGATGATGTGATTTCGTCCGCTCCCTCTTGTCAGTCCCGTAATCGTTCCTCTTGCGCGCATGTTCCAGTAAGGCGCACCGAGTCCCGCAAAAGCCGGGACGATATAAACGCCGCCGTTATCAGATGTTTTTTGCGCGAAATAGGCAGAATCCGAAGATTCTCGGATTAAACCCAATTCATCCCGGATCCATTGTATAACGGCTCCGCCGATAAAAACACTGCCTTCCAGAGCATATTCGGGTTCCATTCCTTTTTCTGTAGCGGCAAGGGTAACGATCAGTCCGCTGTCATTGACTTTTGGTTTTTTTCCTGTGTTCATCAAAAGGAAGCAACCTGTGCCGTATGTATTTTTGGCATCGCCTTCCCGAAAACAGGTTTGACCGAACAGTGCAGCTTGCTGATCTCCGGCTACACCGCAAATAGGAATTTTTTCACCGAGCAGAGAAACGGTTCCATAGTTATCTGCACTCATTTTGACTTCGGGGAGCATACTGCGCGGAATACGGAAGAGGGAAAGCAATTCGCTGTCCCATTCTTTCGTGTGAATGTTAAAGAGCATGGTGCGTGAAGCATTGGTAAGATCGGTTGCATGTACTTTGCCTTCCGTCAATTTCCAGATCAGCCATGTGTCCATCGTGCCGAAGAGAAGCTCTCCGCGTTCTGCAGCTTCTCTTGCGCCTTCTGTATGGTCAAGAATCCAACGGATTTTGGAAGCGGAAAAATAAGCATCGATGGGAAGCCCTGTTTTTTTGCGTATGATATTTTCATAACCGTCTGCTTTCATCTTTTCACAGAAATCCAGCGTTCTGCGGCATTGCCAGACGATTGCGTTGCAGATCGGCTGTCCTGTAAGCTTGTTCCAGACGACCGTGGTTTCCCGTTGGTTGGTAATACCGATGGCGGCGATCTCATTTGTGGAAATGCCGGAAGAGATAACCGCTTCCGTCATAATGGCGTATTGGGAAGCGTAAATTTCTCTGGCATCGTGTTCCACCCAACCGGCTGCGGGATAGTACTGCGTAAATTCTTTATGGGCTTTTGCAATGATTTTACCTTTGCGGTCAAAAATGATCGCGCGGGTGCCGGTTGTTCCTTCGTCTAACGAAAGAATGTATTTTTTCATATATGGGCCTCTCCTCCTTTTCTTCGTGTCATATATTTTTTGCAAAAAGAAATCAGAACGGAAAATTTGCTCAATGCGGATTTCCGTTTGCATTTTACTGTTCCGCTTTGGAGTATAATTATATTATAACGCATAACTATCAAAAATGCAAAACTTTTTTGGCTATTTTTAAATATTTTTGCAAATATTTTTCTTTTTCTTTTGTGATATTGACGAACAAAAGAAAAAATTCGATTTTTCATTTCAAAATTATTTAAAATATTGACAAAAGATTTATTTTATGGTACAATAAATTTTATGAGGGAGTAGCGAGCGCATGTTTTGCGTAATAAGTCAACATACTGACCGTACGGTCTGGCTTATTTTGAATTGCGAGACTCATGTATAACTGCAAATCAGCAGGCGGAATTGTACATGGAGTCTTTATACAATGTTGAAAGGTCCGGGTACAGTTTTACTGTGTCCGTTTTTTGTTGCATGAAATTTTTTTGTAAAGACTTCGCAGTTCTGCGTTTTGCAAAAACAAAATGCGATTCGGCAAGTATGCCGAAGGGGAGGACGTAACATGAATTTGGGTTTGGAATTTTTCTTTCGCAGTATTCTGCTCGGTGTCGGACTTGCCATGGATGCATTTTCCGTTTCATTGGCGAACGGTTTGAATGAACCGCGCATGAAGTTCGGAAAAATGACGGGTATTGCAGGTTTGTTTGCTTTCTTTCAGGCACTTATGCCTGTCATCGGATGGATCTGTATTCACACGGTCGTTCAATATTTTTCCGCATTTGAAAAATGGATTCCTTGGATTGCATTGATTTTGCTTTGCTACATTGGCGGTAAAATGCTCGTTGACGGCATCAAGTGCCGCGGATGTGAGGTTGAGCTTCACGCGATTACGCTTGGCGCTCTGATCGTACAGGGAATCGCCACTTCCATTGATGCGCTTTCCGTCGGCTTTACGATTGCCGAATATAATTTGAGTGAAGCACTTCTGGCGGCACTCCTGATTGCGATTGTTACATTTGCCATCTGCCTTTGCGGTATTGAAATCGGTAAGAAGGTCGGAACGAAATTGGCTGGGAAAGCAGGTATTTTCGGCGGTGCGATTCTGATCTTTATCGGACTTGAAATATTTATTACAAGCTTTATTTAAAACAGGATAGAAGAAAACACAGACCGATGAGAACGAATGGTTTCAAAGGTCTGTGTTTTGTTATACTTGGTGATCAATCGATATATTCAATTTGCATATCGGCAGGATGACCGAAGAAGATAGAATCAATTTGAGTTTCAAATCTGCGGGGAATCTTGACGTGTTTCAAATTTTTGCAACCGGAGAATGCATTGGCGCCGATTTCCTGAACGGTGGAGGGGATGGATACGCTTTCCAAAGAACCACAGTTCCAGAAAGCCATTTCGCCGATCTTTTCCAAACCTTCGGAAAGTGTGAGAGTCTTCAAAGCGTTGCAAGGAGAAAAAGCTTTTTTCCCGATAGAAACGACGCTGGAGGGAATGGTGATGGATTCTACACGGTCATGGAAACCGGAAATAACACCCTGACCGAAACCGATCTGTGTTACGGGGTAAGCTACGCCGTCCAAAACATATTCGGCATCGAAAACAAGTTCGGAAGCGGCGTTTTCGTTTTTCCAGAAGACAACAGCCACATCGGTGATGACGTGGGTATTGGGATCTCTTGCGATGCGGATGACATAATCGTAATCGTTGCTGTCTTTCAACTGAGGATCTTCAAAAACAAGCGGCGGCTTTTCGGTGGTGCTTGCCGATGTGCTTTCTTCGGATTGCGATCCGGAACTGCTGTCGGAAGAAGTTTGCGAGGGAGCAGTCGTGCTTTCCGGAGTGGAATTGGAGGTGGTGTTTTCATTTTTGTTCTTATTGCAGGAAATGAACAAAGAGCATGCCATTACCACAACAAGGAACAAGGCAATTATTTTTTTCATAATACGGAAATCCTTTCTGTAACATTGTTTTTTCGTTTTTAAAATCGGTTATGATGTAAAAATAGAAGCATCCAGAATAATCATTTTTATTTTTACATATAATCCATACTATCATATATTATCGATTTTGTCAATAAAAAATGAAACACTTTTATATTTTTCAAAAAAATCTTTTCCGCTTTCAATAAAAAGTTTTTTGAAAAATACTGCAATGGGAGGAATATCATGGAAAAAGAAAAATTGAAGAAGTCATACTCCTTGTTTTACGGTGCCATTGTATTGGTTTTGATATTGCTGTTTTTCAAACAGTTTTTTTCGGCGGCGCTCCCTTTTCTTGCCGGGTTTCTGGCGGCTTCCGTTTTGCAGTATCCCGCATATTGGATTTCGGAGAAATGCAAAATCCGATATGCCGCGGCGGCGATTGGGCTGACGGTTCTTTCGGTTTCCGTATTATTGGGTTTGATCGGCATTCTTCTCTGGCAAACGATTAGTGAGATTGGCAGTTTTGCAAAAGAAGCCCTGAGCGGAGAAAATGCGCTGTTGGAAAATTTATCGGGTGTCGTGGAAAAAATGGGAAATATTGTATCGGAAATGCCGTTTTTTTCGGGAAAGACCGGGTTGGAATTGAAAGAAAGCATGCTGCAAACCTTTTCAGAAATGATAAAAAATATTTTTGTATCGGCGGCATCCCGTTTTCCCGCTTTGGCAAGCAAATTGGTTTCGGCAATTCCGCAGATCTTTATTTTTTGCGTGATTACCGTATTGTCTGCCGTATATTTTTGTTTGGATTATAAAAAAATTTGTCATTTTTTCAAATCTTTGATTTCGATGGAACGGCGGGAGACGGCGGTCTCGTTTATTGATACCTTAAAACAAACGGCGTGGAAATTTCTGAGGTCTTATTTACTGTTGTTTCTGATTACATTTGCCGGACTTTTTTTGGGATTTGTTCTTTTGCGTGAAACATATGCTTTTTTGTTTGCGTTGATTACGGCAATTGTGGACAGTTTACCGATTTTCGGCATGGGTATTGTGATATTGCCTCTCGCGCTGTTTCATTTTATGACGGGAGAGGTGGGATACGGAATCGGACTCTGCGTCTTATATCTGATTCTTACGGTTTTAAGACAGATTCTGGAACCTCGGATTCTGGGTGCGGGTCTCGGTGTCCATCCGTTGATCATGCTTTGTGCGATGTATGCTGGATTACAGCTATTTGGCATCGGCGGTATGCTGATCGCTCCGTTTCTGACGGTTACGACCAAAAATTTAATGGAAGTACGAAAAAACAGAGGATAGACATGATGGGAACAATCACTTCGGAAAGGAAAATTCATTTTGAAAAGAATTCCTCGTTTTTCTGTACATCCGTTTGCGGTTTCGGGTTTGTTTCTTCTGTTATTTGCTTCGCCTCGCCCGTATGCGTTTTCCGTGCTTTCATCTGTGCTTCTGCATGAGTTGGGGCATATGATGATGGCTTTGCTATGGCATAAAGAGCCGATTTCCCTGAGAATCATTCCGACAGGAATCAGCATTGTCCTGCCGCCCGCTTCTTCTTATACGGAAGAATTTCTGATTGCGGCGGCAGGTCCTCTGATGAACGTATTTTATGCACTTTTGTGCGGATTTCTCCCATACGGCATTGGCGGAACAGTTCGGAGCGTTTCGCTATTGCTGGCAACGATCAATCTGATTCCGATTGCACCTCTGGACGGCGGAAGAATGTTGTCTTCTTTGATTTCGCCTGTGTTCGGTTCGGAATTTTCGGCACGTATTTCCGATTTTTTCAGTCTCATGCTGCTTTCGTTGCTATGGATTTTATCTCTTTATATATTCTTTTACAGCGGCGTGAATTTTATGTTGCTTTTGTTTTGTGCATATCTTTTTTCCTATATCGTTTTGAAAAAATTCTGAAAGGTACTTGCCACAGACTGCGGAATGTGATAAAATAAAAATACTGATTCTATTTATTAAAGAAAGGATATGGATTTTTCATATGACAAAAGCAATCATTGAAATGGAAAACGGCGGTTCCATGACCTTGGAGCTTTATCCGGAAATTGCGCCCATTACTGTCGCTAACTTTATAAAACTTGTAAACGAAGGATTTTATGACGGTCTGATCTTCCACAGAGTTATTGCAGGCTTTATGATTCAGGGTGGCGATCCTACGGGTACCGGTATGGGCGGTCCCGGTTATCAGATCAAGGGCGAATTTGCTTCCAACGGTGTAAAGAATACGCTGAAACACAAGAGAGGTGTGATTTCCATGGCACGTTCCATGCATCCCAACTCCGCAGGTTCCCAGTTCTTCATCATGCACCAGGATGCCCCTCATCTTGACGGTGATTACGCCGCATTCGGTCAGCTGACAGACGGTTTTGATGTTCTGGACCGCATTGCGGGTGTTTCCACCAACTGGTCCGACAAACCCTTGAAGCCGCAGAAAATGAAATCCGTAACGATCGTAACGGAATAAGCAACAGAATTTTCGGCTTGTTTTTGTAAGCGAAAAGCAGTCCCGAAAACCGATGAAAAGGTTTTCGGGACTTTTTTCTTTTTCGGGAAAGAAAAATTTTGATTTTCTGTTGAATATTTCCGCAGAATAAGGTATAATGAAATTGTATAAGTGCGAAAAAACACGTTATGGAAACGGATGCCGTTTTTCTGATCAAAAATTTCCTTGGCGGTTGCTTCCATGGAAATCTTTGAAGTGAAACAAATGAATCATTTTGGAAAGTTATTTCTTGAGAGGAAATCATTTTGCATTGATGAAAGCGTTTTTAAGGTTTATAATTGTCTCATCAATACAAAAAAAGGAGAACTTACCAAAGATGAAATTCCATGACAATTCTTTCGGAAGACGTGAAAAAAAGGCGATCTTCCTTTCCGCAGCAGCCCTTGCGGCAACCCTTACGCTGACATCCTGTGCCGATCATTCCGAACTCCCCGACCTTCCTCCGCTTTATCAATCTACGGAGGACACGACGACCTCTCTCAACCCCGATCAAGGAGAAACGACATTTTCCGATACTTCAGCTTCGGTGACAGAGGGAACTTCGGCAACGACGGAAACGGAAATACCTGAGGATTCGGCAGCGCCGGACAGGACAGAGCAGATCATAAGCATAACAGAGAATGAGATTCCGTTTGATGTTCATTATATTTATGATGAAAATCTTTATGACGATGAAAATATTGTGCTGAAGGAAGGTTCGGACGGTTATACGGTTTCCGTCTATCGCGTGATTTACGAAAACGGAGAGGAAATTTCCAGAGAAAGAATCTCTTTTACGGTTACGGAGCCGATATCAAAGGAAATCATTGTCGGAACAAAACCATCCTACACAGAGAAAACGGAAACTCGAATAGAAAACATGATTTCCTTTGTAACACGTTATGAGTACGACAGCACATTGGAAGCGGGCATAACGCAGATCAAAACGCACGGCTCGGACGGCTATACGGAATCGACTTACCGTATTACATATTATAAAGGAAATGAAATCGGCAGAGAATGTGTTTCCGAAAAAACTTACGCTCCCGTTGATAAAGTAATTGTCGTCGGAACGAAGGAGCAGGCGTTTTATATGCCGTTTTTGGATGCGGCGCACGGCGGATATAATTATCCGGTTACGCAGAGCTTCAGCAGTACCCACAGAGCGTTGGATTTCGGCGTATGGTACGGAGATGCGATCTGCGCGATCAGGGGCGGTAAGGTTATTGCCGCATATGACGAGGGATATTTCTCAAAGGATAATATTCTCTGGACGTACGGAACCTATGTTGTGATCGAGCATGATAACGGTATGCGGTCCTATTACGCGCATCTCAAAAGCAGGACGGTTTCCGTCGGCGATACGGTTTCGGGCGGAGAGATCATCGGTTACAGCGGAAATACTGGCAGAGTCAATCCCGCTCCCACAGCAGGGAAGCCTTACGCGGGTACCCATCTGCATTTTGAGATTCGCGTGAAAAAGGGAGATGTTTACGTAACCACGGATCCCAGACAGTATTTGCCGTATTGGAATTAAATCAAAACGTACTCGCACGGATACAAACGCTCATCATTCGGAAAAATTAAAATTTATATATCATTTTTTCAGAAAGGTTTGGTTTTTGTTATGGCAGAATTCAAATGGTACGGTCATTTTAACGCAGACAATTCCTATACCATCACGGAGCCCGAAACGCCCCGTCATTGGTATAACTACATGTTCAACGATGAATATGTAAGCTTCACTTCTCAGGTTGGTTTCGGCGAAGCGGTTTGTCAGGATATCATGGGCAGAAGAGTACAGCTTCTTTCCAACAGAAATATTTTTGTTGCGGAAAAGGATGCTTACTGGAGCTTGTTCGGTTTGCCGATGGATTACGGTTATACGGATTACGCATGCGACCATGCAACCGGTTTTTCCACTGTTCGCTTGACTTATAAGGATATTGCAAGTGCCGTTCGTATTTTCGTTCCCAACGAGGGCAGACACGAGTTCTGGAGCGTAACGCTCACGAATAACGGCGATACCGCGCGCACGCTGAATCTCGTTGCTTACGGAAAAACAGAGGTTGACGGTGCGTATAAGCCCCAGTGTTACAGCCTTGGACAGGGCGGCTTCATGGAAGATAAGAAAGCCGTTTTCGCAAAGGATTACCGTCCTTACGGCTCCGATAAAAAACGTAAGGTCTGGTGCTATATGACTGCTTCCGAAGAAATCACCGGCTTCGATGCAAGAAGAAATGCGTTTATCGGTCCGTTCGGTGATGAACAGACTCCCGTTGCACTCCGCAAAAATAAAGGCTGTACAAACAGCGATGCCAACTCCGAAAAGCTTTGTCTTGCTTTGCAGAACACAATCACCCTTGCGCCCGGTGAAACAAAAACCGCGCATTTCCGTGTGGGTGTTGCCATTGATACGGAAGAAATCGTTTCTCCCACGGCAATCGGTGTGGAAGCGGATTTCGAAGCGATGAAAGCAAAATATGCCGCAGATCTTTCCGGTGTTTCCATCAAAACGCCTTGGGAAAACTTTGACCATCTTATCAACGGCTGGATGAAATATGCGGCGCACATGGGTTCCCGTTGGGCGCGTGTCCGTCATAACGGCTACCGTGATATGACCAGCGATACGGAATGTCTCGGCTGCTTCAATCCGAAGCTTGCATGGGAAAGAATGAAACGCGTGCTTACCTATCAGTATCAGAGCGGTTACGCACCCCGTACCTTCTCCGACGGCAGAATCAAGGATAACAATTTCGCGGATAATACCGTTTGGATGACCTATGCCGTGAACACCATCATCAAGGAGCTCGGTGATCCGAATCTTTTGTACGAAAAAGTAAAATTCAACGATACCGAAGAAGAATTTTCCGTTTACGAACATATCAAACGCTCCGTTGACTTTCTTTATAATTTCCAAGGTAATTATGGTTTGATTCGTATCTGGGGCGGCGACTGGAACGACTGTATCAACTTTGCCGGAATCAAGGGCAAGGGTGTTTCCGTATGGCTTTCCATCGCTTGGGTACGTGCCGGCAAGATGTTTGCTGAGGTTGCGCGTATGCTTGGTAAAGAAGACGATGCAAAGCTTGCAATGGAACGTGTTGCGGATATGACGGATAAGATTGAAAAATACGGTTATGACGAAAAGGGCGGTTACTATATTTACGCCCGCACCGATGATGATATCATCATGGGCTCCTCCGAATGCGATGAAGGCAAGATCTTCCTCAATCCTCAGCTCTGGGCAGTTCTCGCGGGAATGGAAAAGGGAGCTGCTGTAATGGACAAAGCAGAAGAGCTTCTCGAAACCCCCATTGGTATCCGTCTTTCTTACCCCGCTTACTCTTATCAGAGACCTTACATCGGCTCTATGGCTGAAAAATTCCCCGGCGTACAGGATAACGGCGGCATTTACCTCCATCCCTCCGCATGGAAGCTTGCGGTTGACAGTATTCTCAAACGTCCCGACCGCGTGGAAGAAGGGCTCCGCAAGATGCTTCCCTGGGATCAGACTTATGATGACGGCACCGTCGGTCAGACCTGTGGCGAACCTTACGCGATGTATAACTCCTACTTCGCTCCCGAAGTCGGCTATCGCGCAGGTACACCCGGTCAGAGCTGGCGTACGGCTTCCAGCTCCTGGATGCTCAAGAGCGTGGTTGAATTTATTTTCGGTATGCATCCCGAAATCGAAGGACTTCGCATTGATCCCTGCCTGCCGCTCTGTTGGAATGAATGCAGCATCGTAAAGGTTATGCGCGATTGCACATTTGATATTCATTTCACCTGTGATGGCGAAGGCTCCGACGTTCTCGGTATTACCGTTGACGGCGAACCGATTGAAGGCAATATCATTGCTCCCGTTGCCGGCAAGACCTTCAAGGTTGAAGTGAAGCTTGGCAAAAAAGCGTAAAAGCCTTGGCCGGAGATATCCGGAATAGAACATGTAATCGAAATGCATATAAGGACTGGCTGAAAGGTCAGTCCTTACGTTTTTCGGAACGAAAAGGAGATTGTTCCCAAAATAAAAAACGGTAAAAAGGGAATTTTTTAAAAAATACCCCTGCGTAAGGTATTGCTGGTTACGCCGCGTAATGCTGTAAAATGAAGTCAAGGAGGTGATTTGCTATGTCAAAATACACAACGGGAGAGATTGCGAAGCTTTGCGGTGTTTCGGTGAGGACGGTCCAGTATTATGATAACCGAGGCATTCTCATTCCGAGTGAGCTTTCCGAAGGAGGCCGCAGACTCTATACAGAGGACGATCTGAAGCGTATGCACATCATTTGCTTTTTGCGTGAGGCAGGGCTTCCCATCAACAGCATATCCGCGTTGTTTGCGGAGAAAAATCCCGAAAATATTATTTCGGTGCTGTTGGAGGAGCAGGAGAAAAGCTTGCGCGGGGAGCTTTGTGAGTGTCAGAAAAAGCTTGAGCTTCTGGAAGGCATTCAGCGTGAGGTGAAAGAGATTCCGAATTTTTCCGTTGAATCTATCGGCGATATAGCGCACATAATGAAACAAAAAAATAAACTCTCCGGAATGAGATGGAGCATGATCCTTTCGGGCCTCCCCGTGAGCATTTTGCAATGTGTGTCCATCGTATTGTGGATTATGAACGGTTTTTGGTGGCTATTTGTTGTCTGGGCAGGAATTGCAATTCTATGGGGCGTTTGGGCTTCCGTGTATTATTTCAGACACGTGGATTATATTTGTCCCGAATGCCATACGGTATTCAAGCCTCGTTTCAAGGAATCCTTTTGGGCATATCATACCCCGAGAATGCGCCGTCTGACCTGTCCGAATTGCGGACGAAAGGGTCTTTGCATTGAAATATACGCAGAAAAGGAGGAGAAAAATCATGGATAAGGTGATGGAATTTCTGCCGTTTCTGATTCCTCTTGTCATTGCGGAATTTGCTTTGCTTGGCTATACGCTGTATCATATTCTTACGCACGAAAGCTATAAGCGCGGAACCCGTACGCTTTGGATTCTCATTACGGTCTTGCTGATGAATTTTGTCGGTCCGGTTCTTTATTTTCTGTTCGGTAAGGAGGATGCGTGATGGATATGCTCCGCATTGGTGATCTGCATAAACGTTTTGGGGAAAAAGAAGTTTTGCGCGGACTTCATCTTTCCGTACCGGAGCATAGCATCTATGGATTTATCGGAAAAAACGGTGCGGGCAAGACAACGGCAATGAAAACCGTGCTTGGACTTTTACAAGCGGATGCGGGAGAGATCACGGTAAACGGCGAGCATGTGGTTTACGGACAAACCGCAACGAATCGTTATATCGGTTATCTCCCCGACGTGCCTGAATTTTATCCGTTTATGACTGCGCGGGAATATCTCAGATTCTGCGGTGAGATCTGCGGAATGAAAAAAGCGGAAAACGAGAGCCGTTGTAAAGAGCTTCTGGATTTGGTGGGACTCGGAGAGGAAACGCATCGCATCAAGGGCTTTTCGCGGGGGATGAAGCAACGGCTCGGCATAGCGCAAGCGCTTCTGCACAGACCGAAGCTTTTGATTTGCGATGAACCCACCTCTGCGCTGGACCCCGTAGGCAGAAAAGAAATTCTGGATATTCTGCTTGCCGTCAGGAAACAGACAACGGTGCTTTTTTCCACACATATTCTTTCGGATGTGGAGAGGATTTGTACCGACGTGGCTTTTCTTAATAACGGCGCGGCGAAAATACAGGGAAAGCTTTCCGAAATGAAAATGAGATACCGCAGGGAAGAATACCGTTTGGAAACGGAAAGAGAAACGGATATCACCATTCTTCGCAAAGCTTTTCCGCAGATGAAATCTGTTGGTCAAAATCAAGTTGTGTTTTCTGCAAACGATTACGCCGCAGAGGTTGTTTTGCGTTTTCTTGCGGATCGGAAAATTTCCCTTCTGAAATGGGAGCGAGAAGAGCCTACGCTGGAATCCCTGTTTATGGAGGTGACGAGAAAATGAAATCCTTACATGCCTTTATGAAAAAGGAAATGACGGAACAGCTTCGTTCGGGCAGATTGTTGATTCTCGGCATTCTGTTCGTCCTTTTCGGAATCATGAATCCGGCTATTGCAAAGCTGACGCCTTGGCTGCTTGAAATGTTTGCGGAATCGTTGGAGGGAAGCGGCATGACGGTTACCGAGGTTACCGTAAGCGCACTGGATTCCTGGATGCAATTTTATAAAAACGTCCCGATGGCATTGATTGCCTTCGTCGTGCTTCAAAGCAGTATTTTTACCAAAGAATATGCATCCGGTACGTTGGTGCTTTCCCTGACGAGAGGCTTGGAACGTTTTCATGTTGTGGTCTCCAAATCAGCAGTTCTTTTTACGCTCTGGACTGCGGGATATTGGCTTTGCTTTGGAATCACATACGCGTATAACGCATATTTCTGGGATCATTCGACGGTGCGGAATCCTGTGTTTTCCGCAGTCTGCTGGTGGCTGTTCGGCGTATGGGTGATTGCGTTGATGATTCTGTTTTCCGTTGTTACCAATGCCAATACGGGCGTGCTTCTGGGAACGGGAAGCGTTGTTCTAATCTCTTATCTGATTGGATTGCTTCCCAAAATCAGCAGATATTTACCAACCTTTTTGACTGACGGAAATTCTTTGATTTTCGGTATTGCGGAAACGGAAAAGTACATGGCGGCGCTTGGGATTGCGGTGGTATCTGCTTTGCTCTGCTTTTCTTTCAGTATACCGATATTCAATAAAAAGCAATTGTGATTTTCAAAATATATAAAAAAGTACAAAAGCGGGAGTCATCGCTTTTGTACTTTTTTTCATGAAAAATCAAATCTTTTGGCCATAATCTATTGAAAAAAAGCTTTTCCTGTGATATAATAAAATGAATATCTGTTTATAACTATAAGCGAAACGGAGGATTACGATGTCGAACTCCTGCTTTAAGCTGGTTTCCTCTTATCAGCCTACGGGCGATCAGCCGGAAGCCATCGAAGCTTTGACAAAAGGTGTTTTACGCGGAGACCGCGCACAGGCGCTGGTTGGCGTTACCGGATCCGGTAAAACCTTTACCATGGCGAATATCATTGCAAAATGCAACCGCCCGACTCTCGTGCTTGCGCACAACAAAACCCTGGCGGCGCAGCTTTGTTCGGAATTTCGTGAATTTTTTCCCGAAAATGCCGTGGAATATTTCGTCTCTTATTACGATTATTATCAGCCCGAAGCTTATATCCCGGGCAAAGACCTTTATATTGAAAAAGACTCCTCGGTCAATGATGAAATTGACCGCTTGCGTCACAGCGCGACCTCTTCTTTATTTGAACGGCGGGACGTGATTATCGTTTCCAGCGTTTCCTGCATTTATTCGCTCGGCGATCCCGCGGAATATCAGAAGCTTGTTCTTGCGCTCCGTCCAGGTATGCAGATTTCCATGGAAGAATTGGCGCTTCGATTGATTGCCATTCAGTACAGCAGAAACGATATCTCTCTGGAACGTGATAAGTTCCGTATCCGCGGCGATGTTTTTGATATCATGCCCGCTTCGGGAAAATCTGCCATCCGCGTGGAATTTTTCGGTGATGAAATCGACCGTATCTGTGAGATCAATACGGTTACGGGTGAAATTCTCGGCGTACTCAGTTATGCGGCGATCTATCCTGCATCCCACTATGCAACATCGGAGGAAAAAAAGGAAGCCGCTATCCGTGAAATTGAGTGCGAAATGTTGGACCGCGTAGCGGAATTTCAAGCCGAAGGAAAATTGATTGAAGCACAGCGGATTGCGGAAAGAACGAAATACGATATGGAAATGCTCCGCGAAGTCGGTTTCTGTTCGGGTGTTGAAAACTATTCCCGCGTACTTTCAGGCAGAGCACCCGGTTCCACACCGTATACACTTTTGGATTATTTCCCCGAAGATTTTCTTCTTTTCATCGATGAATCTCACGTAACGCTTCCGCAGGTAAAGGGTATGAGCGGCGGAGATTTCGCAAGAAAGAAAAATCTTGTGGATTTCGGTTTCCGTTTGCCGTCGGCATACGATAACCGCCCTCTGTTTTTCCCTGAATTTGAATCCAAACTGAATCAGACGATCTATGTCAGCGCAACTCCCGGAGATTATGAAAGGGAGCACGCGACACAGCTTGTGGAACAGATCATCCGTCCTACGGGACTTGTGGATCCGAAAGTGGAAATCCGCCCCGTCAAAGGACAGATCGATGATCTGATGGGTGAAATCCGTGTACGCGCACAGAGAAATGAGCGCGTTCTTGTAACTACTCTGACAAAAAAGATGGCAGAGGATATCTGCGAATATCTGGAAATGAACCTGATCAAGGTTCGTTATATCCATCACAATGTGGAAACGATGGAACGGCAGGAGCTGATCCGCGATCTTCGCCTCGGTGTATTTGATGTGCTGATCGGTATCAATCTGCTCCGAGAGGGGTTGGATATTCCCGAAGTTTCCCTGGTTGCCATACTGGATGCCGATAAGGAAGGTTTTTTGCGTTCGGAAACATCTCTGGTACAAACCATCGGACGCGCCGCCCGAAATGCGGAAGGAACGGTCATTATGTATGCGGATACGGTAACGGGATCCATGGCGCGCGCCATCAAGGAAACCGAACGGCGCAGAAGTATTCAGACTGCATATAATGAAACACACGGAATCATTCCCCGAACCGTGCAGAAAGAAGTCCGTTCCATCATTGAGATTACTTCCCGTGATGAAACGGCAAAGGCAGAGAAAAAGAGCAAGAAAATGACGAAGGCGGAGAGAGAAGCTTTGATTGAAAAGCTGACCAAAGAAATGAAACAAGCCGCCGCCGCACTCGATTTTGAGCATGCCGCTCATCTGAGAGATACCATAGCGAAGCTGAAAAAATAAATTTCATAATCATGATATAATAAAGGAATAATAAATCTATGTCTGCAAAATATATCCGTATTAAAGGCGCTCGGGTGCATAATCTGAAAAACGTTGACGTGGAAATTCCGCGTGACCGTCTGATTGTTTTTACGGGTCTTTCCGGTTCGGGAAAATCTTCCCTTGCGTTTGATACCCTATACGCAGAGGGGCATCGCCGCTTTGTAGAATCGCTTTCTTCTTATGCAAGACAGTTCCTCGGACAGATGGATAAGCCTGATGTGGATTTCATTGACGGTCTTTCTCCCGCAATTTCCATTGATCAGAAAACAACCTCGAAAAATCCCCGTTCCACGGTGGGAACGGTAACGGAAATTTACGATTATTTACGTTTGCTTTACGCACGCATCGGTATTCCCCATTGTCCCGTGTGCGGAAAAGAAATCCGAAAAATGTCAACGGATACCATCATTGATAAAATTCTGGAATTGCCCGAAAGAACGAAATTCATGCTTCTTGCCCCCGTGGTTTTCGGCAAGAAAGGCATGCATGAAAAGGTTTTTGAGGATGCAAGAAAAGGCGGTTATGTCCGCGCCCGCGTGGATGGCTATCTTTATTCTCTGGATGAAGTTCCTGCGTTGGATAAAAATAAAAAACATTCTATAGAAATCGTCGTGGACCGTCTCGTGATGAAAAGCGATATTCGCCGCCGTTTGTCGGATTCGCTGGAAACGACACTGGAGCTGGGAAGCGGAATTGCCATTGTTTCCCTTGCCGATACAGGAGAGGAAATGCGTTTTTCGCAAAATTATGCCTGCGAGGAGCACGGCATCAGCATGACAGAACTTTCTCCGAGAATGTTTTCCTTTAACAGTCCGTTCGGCGCATGCGAAAAATGTGCAGGGATGGGCGAAATGCAGGTGATGGCAGAGCATAAAGTCATACCTGACCGTTCCCTTTCCCTGCGCGGCGGCGCAATTGCGGTCAACGGATTCAAAACCATGGGTGAAGAAAGCTGGAACGGACCTTTGTTGGAAGCTGTCGGCAGGGATTACGGTTTTGATCTGGATACACCGCTTGAAAACTATTCGGAAGAAGCCTTGCGCGCGCTCTTACGCGGAACGGGCGCAAAAAAATATAGAACAACCCGCTATTTCGGCGGAGAAGGCAGAGAAACGCTTTCTTCCTGGAATGGCATCTTAAATATTATGGAAATGCGTATGACACAGTCCGGCGGGGAATACTATAATGAGTTTATGGATTTTGTTCCCTGTCCCTCCTGTAAGGGAAAACGTCTTTCTCCGGAAATTCTTTCCGTGACTGTCGGCGGCTTGAACATTTATGAGCTTTGTTCTCTTAACGTTGATCGCGCGCTGAACTTTTTCAATGAATTGAAGCTGGACCGTACGGAGGAGCAGATTGCAAAGGAAATTCTCAAGGAAATCCGTGCAAGACTCGGTTTTCTGAAAAGTGTCGGTTTGGATTATCTGACTCTCTGGAGAAAATCAGGCACACTTTCGGGCGGTGAGGCGCAGAGAATCCGTTTGGCAACGCAAATCGGCTCTTCTCTTGTCGGCGTGATGTATATTCTGGATGAACCGAGTATCGGATTGCATCAGCGGGATAACGGAAAGCTGATTGAAACACTTTGTCGTTTGCGCGATACGGGAAATACCGTGATCGTTGTGGAGCATGACGAAGAAACCATGCTTGCTTCCGATTATATCGTGGATATCGGTCCCGGTGCGGGCATTCACGGAGGCAATGTCATTGCGGCGGGTACGCCCGAACAGGTGATGGCTTGCGAACATTCTTTGACAGGCGCGTATCTTTCGGGAAGAAAGAAAATTCCCGTTCCCGAAAAGAGAAGACAGGGAAACGGCGAAAAACTGAAGATCGTCGGTGCTTGTGAAAACAATCTGAAAAATATCACAGTGGAAATTCCTCTCGGAAAACTCGTTTGCGTTACGGGTGTTTCCGGTTCGGGAAAATCCTCTCTCGTGAATGCGGTTCTTCTCAGGGAGCTTTCCAAGAAACTGAACCGTGCGCAGACCTATCCGGGAAAATTCAAGCGGATTGAGGGACTGGAACATTTGGATAAGGTCGTTTCCATCGATCAAAGTCCCATTGGCAGAACACCCCGTTCCAATCCCGCAACCTATACGGGTTTGTTTACGGACATCCGCGAGCTTTTTGCTATGACACCCGATGCGAAAGCAAGAGGCTATACGGCGGGCAGATTTTCTTTCAATGTGAAAGGCGGAAGATGTGAAATGTGCGAGGGAGACGGTGTGCGCTGTATTGAAATGCACTTTTTGCCCGACGTTTATGTAACCTGTGATACCTGTCACGGAAAACGCTACAATCAGGATACATTGGAGGTTCGCTATAAAGGAAAGAATATTTTCGATGTCCTGGATATGACGGTGGAGGAGGGACTTTCTTTCTTCTCCAATATGCCAAAGCTTGCGAGAAAATTACAAACGCTTTATGACGTTGGACTCGGCTATATCAAGATCGGGCAGTCTTCAACAACGCTTTCCGGCGGGGAAGCGCAGCGTGTGAAGCTGGCAACCGAGCTTTCCAAGCGTGCGACGGGACGAACGATTTATATTCTGGATGAACCGACTACGGGTTTGCATTCCGATGACGTAGCGAAATTGCTTGATGTACTGAACCGTCTTTGCGAGAATGGAAATACCGTGCTTGTCATCGAACACAATCTGGATGTGATCAAAACGGCGGACCATATCATCGATCTCGGCCCAGAGGGAGGAGACGGCGGCGGTACGGTTGTTGCAACGGGAACACCGGAAGAGGTGGCAGCTTGCGAAAATTCCTATACAGGTCTGTATTTAAAGAAACTTTTGGAATAAATCCGAAGAATTTTCATAATATTTTTATAAATTTATGAAAATGTTCACATTTTTTCCACAACATTGACATGAAAGTATGATATACTGTAAGAACGAATGGGTTTTACCATAAAAATTGCCTTTGGAGGAATAAGAAAGACATGAAAGGTAGCTTAAAAACAATTATCCTTTATCTTGTGATCTTTGCTGTTTTGATGGCAGTTTGCTTTGCTTTTCTTGGCAACAAGCAAAATCAGGAGAAGATCACATACGGTGAAGTCATCGAACTGTTCCAGGAAGGAAAAGTTAAGAAATTTTCCATCAATTCCGTGAACGTACTGACGATTACGACTACGGATAAAACGGAACAGGATACGGATGTCGTGTATACGCATAAGCTCAGAAGCATTGAGCTCTTCATGAAAGATGAAGTTGTAAACGCCTACGTGCATGCGCAGCTTGCACTTCCCAAAGACCAGAGAACGCTCGACATTGAGGCATGGGATTTGGAAGCGCTCAAGGAAACTCCGTGGATCGTGGCATTTTTGCCCGGTATTATCATTGCTGTGATTCTGATTATTTTCTATATCTATATGATGAATAAAGCAGGCGATACCGAACGCCGTATGAATGCGTTCGGAAAATCCAGAGCGAAAATGCATTCCAAGGAGAAGAACCGCAAATTTTTCAGCGATGTTGCCGGCTGCGATGAGGAAAAGGAAGAACTTCGCGAGCTTGTGGAATATTTGCGCGATCCCGGAAAATTCCGCCGTCTCGGCGCAAAGATTCCTCACGGTGTTCTTCTTGTAGGCCCTCCCGGAACGGGTAAAACTTTGCTTGCCAAAGCGGTTGCGGGCGAAGCGGACGTTCCTTTCTTCTCCATTTCGGGTTCCGATTTCGTGGAAATGTATGTCGGTGTCGGTGCATCCCGTGTAAGAGACCTTTTTGAAACGGCAAAAAAAGCGCCTGCAAGCATCATCTTCATTGACGAAATCGATGCAGTGGGCAGGCGCCGCGGAACCGGTCTTGGCGGCGGACACGATGAAAAAGAGCAGACTTTGAACCAGCTTCTCGTTGAAATGGACGGCTTCGGCGGTCATGACGGCGTTATCGTCATTGCGGCAACCAACCGTCCCGATATTCTGGACCCCGCACTTTTGCGCCCCGGACGTTTTGACCGTCAGGTAACCGTAGGTTATCCCGATATCAAGGGCAGAGAAGAGATTCTGAATGTTCACGCAAAGGGCAAACCCTTTGAAAGCGATGTGGATTTCAAAAAGATTGCGCAAACGACCGTTGGCTTTGCGGGCGCAGACCTTGCCAACCTTCTGAACGAAGCGGCATTGTTGGCGGCACGCAAGGGTAAATCTCTGATCGGTATGATTGATATTGAAGAATCTCTGATCAAAATTGCCGTCGGTACTCAGAAAAAGAATTATAAGATCAAACCCGAAGAAAAACGTAAAACCGCATATCACGAAGCGGGCCATGCAATGTTGGCGTATTTCATGCCCACACAGGACCCCGTTCGTCAGATTTCCATCATTCCCAGCGGAAAAGCGCTTGGCTATACGCTCAACCCTCCCGTAGAGGATAAGTTCAGCGAATACAAGAACGCTATGAAGGAAGAAATTGCTATGTGCCTTGCAGGACGCGCAGCAGAAGCACTTGTGTTCGATGATATTTCGGGCGGAGCTTCGGGTGATATCAAGCGTGCAACGGCTGTGGCGAAGAAGATGGTTACAATCTACGGTATGAGCGAAGTTCTCGGTACCGTGCATCTCGGCAATCCTCACGGCGATGACGAAGTGTTCCTTGGCAGAGATTTCAATTCTTCTCAGGCGTATTCCGAGCAAACAGCCGCTTTGATTGACAGCGAAATCAAAAAGATTATCGACGAAGCGTATGCAGTTGCGATGACTGTGCTTTCCGAACACCGCGAAAAATTGGATTTCATTGCGGATTTCCTTGTGGAATATGAAGTGATGGATGATGAGCAATTCAAGGCGGCAATGGAACGAGAAATGCCTACCATTGCGGAAATTGCGGAAATCGGCGAAGCAAAACGCCGCCGTTCCGAAGAGGAAAATAAACTCCGCGAAGCTGCGGAAGCCGAAGCTCGCAAACGCGATGAAGAAGAAGCGCGCAGACGTGCAGAAGCGGAACAGCAGGAACAGGATGGATCAAAAAATATTCCCAAAACTCCACAGCAGGAAATGCGCGGTTACGGCTACGATGATCCCAACGATCCTTACGATCCGAATAACAGAAAATAAATCCTATCAAAAAGACTCTTTTTCCGGTCGGAAAAAGAGTCTTTTGCGTGAATGGATATTCAAAATTTCTATGCCTGGGCATAATCTGTCCTTAGAAATTGATTCAGCGTGAGCATCGTTTCTGAACCTTTCTTCTGAAAGAAGCGTTGGATGCATCCTGTGGCAACGGCGCCGTATTTCGCTCTGAAGGCTTGGAGATTGCCGGGAACGTAATCCGCCGGAATCATTTTGTTGACGAGTGCCCATGCTTCCGTATTCGGAAGCATATCCGCCGAATAGATGCCGACGTGGGAAATGATGTAATTCATGTAATCTCCTGCGGAAAAGGGGAATTTTCGGAGAAGCGCGATGAGCGCGCATTCCGTACCGCAGGATGAAAGGAACTGATCCAAAATGAGGGCAAGCCGGAAACCATCAGCGGTCGGATACGAATAAAGTCCGTATGTTTCGAGCTTGGCAAATGCCTCGTCGGTGGTTTCTTGGCAATATGCCAGCAGAGGTGCGAGTTGATGCAATAAATACAGTTCACGGTAAATCTTGACGTGGTTTTTTAAAAAATCAAGGATGCCGTTGATGATATATTTGCTTTTCCCTAAAAATCTCTTTTGCATATTGCTCGGTACTGCAACGGAAGATACTTTTTCCCAGCCGCTGAGATTCGGGATTTCTTCCTTGCCGTATACTGCGAGAGTAGAAAAATCAGTATGGAGAAAATCAATGTCTGGCGTATCGGAAAAAGCGGATAAAACGGCAATCATCCAATATTGCCCGTTATCGGACTTTGTATGATCCAGAACGACCGCAAATTGATATCCGTTTTTGTATCGGTATGCATAGCATCCGCCGACCTCCAGCTTTTGCATTGCCTCATTGGTATTTTGCTCGTAATGCCGAAAAAGCTCCGAGAGAGTTAAATCCAAGGGATTCTCAATTTTCATGCGAAAGACCGGCTTGCTTTCGTACAGGATTTCGAAAAATTGTCTGCAATTGCTTGGAATTTTAACGTGCGCAATTTTTCTGATGACGGATTTTCCGAGAAATTCCGATGCCGTAACGGTGAATATCTTTCCCGTGTTTTCTTGCAGAAAATCCGTGTTTTTCAATTTCTCCGAGGAGTAGACGTTACTGAAAAGCGCGACGGAAACGGTTTCCTCTCTGTCTGCCCGCGGCCGAAACCGTTCGAGTACGCAGATCACGCGAAAGCCGTCTTCATATTTATAGGCAAAGCAATCCCCGATTTCAAGCGTAGGGAACGTCTTTTTGGCGAGGGGTGCCGTTCTCTTGCGCTTCCTTGGTTTTTCACGCGGTGTTTGGAGCATATTCCAAAATTTTTCGAGATTTTTTTGCCGGAGCCTCAAATCCGATTCCGTGGCTTCCAGCTCTCGGTAAAACGTGATATTCGCTTTGCTTCCGATGATTTCCCGAACGCGCGCAAGAATCGGCTCGGATTGTTCACAGCACATCCATTCTGCTTTCGCGAGCGCGAAATAGACATCGTGCATGACACCGTCGTCATCATCGAATTCGTTATGATAATTTGCAAGAATTTCTGCGGTAATTTCTGAAACGGCTTTGCCATCGTCGTATTCTTCCATAAATTTTTCGTATATTTCGCAGAACTCATCGGTCTGTGTCATGCCCATGCCCCAGCAGCCCATAAAACAACTTCCTTTTATATGATAAAAGGGCTGATTCGATTTTTATATGAATCAGCCCGAATAAATTTTAAGAAAAATCAGCAAACTCCGTGTGCGAGCATGGCGTCAACGACCTTTTCAAAGCCTGCGATGTTTGCACCGATGACGTAATTTCCTTCCGCACCGTATTTCTTTGCGGTGGTGGAAATGCTCTTGTAGATGTTTTTCATAATGCCGTGAAGCTTTTCGTCAACCTCTTCAAAGCTCCAGCTGAGACGTTCGCTGTTCTGGGACATTTCCAGAGCGGAGGTTGCAACACCGCCTGCGTTGGCAGCCTTGCCGGGAACGAACATGACACCGCTTTCCATGAGAATCTGCGTCGCTTCCATGCTGGTAGGCATATTGGCACCTTCGCAAACTGCCTTACAGCCGTTTGCAACGAGCATTTTTGCATCGTCTGCAAGTAATTCGTTCTGTGTTGCGCAGGGAAGCGCGATATCACAGGGAACACTCCATACACCTTTGCCTTCGGTATAAACCGCCTGTGTGCGAACCTTGACGTATTCGGAAATACGCGCGCGGCGGACTTCCTTGATTTCTTTTACGAGTGCAAGGTCAATACCGTTTTCATCGTAAATCCAGCCGGTGGAGTCGCTGAGGGTAACGACCTTTGCGCCGAGCTGCATGGCTTTTTCGGCTGCGTAAATGGCAACGTTGCCTGCACCGGAGATGACAACGGTTTTTCCTTCAAGGGTATCGTTGTGATCTTTCATCAACTCATCCGTCATGTAGAGCAAACCGTAGCCGGTAGCTTCCTTACGTGCGAGAGAACCGCCGTAGGAAAGTCCTTTTCCGGTAAGAACGCCTTCATAAATACCGCGGATTCTCTTATACTGACCGTAGAAATAACCGATTTCTCGCGCCCCCGTGCCGATATCGCCTGCGGGAACGTCGGTGTCCGCTCCGATATATTTGTAGAGCTCAGTCATGAAGCTCTGGCAGAATGCCATGACTTCGCGGTCGGATTTGCCCTTGGGATCAAAATCGGAACCGCCTTTGGCACCGCCGATCGGAAGACCTGTGAGGGAGTTTTTGAAAACCTGTTCAAATCCCAGAAATTTCATGATGCTGGTATTGACGGAGGGGTGAAGACGGATGCCGCCCTTGTAAGGACCAATAGAGTTATTGAACTGTACACGGTAACCGATGTTGACATGTGCGTTTCCGTTGTCGTCAACCCACGGAATTTTAAATTGGATCTGGCGGTCGGGTTCCACAATGCGTTCCAGAATGGCGTTTCTTTCGTAAACGGCTTCATTTTTTTCCACAGCGGGCGCAATGGAATCCAAAACTTCGCGCGCAGCCTGCAGAAATTCAGGCTGATCCGCATATTTTTGATTGAGCTCACAAAGAACTCTTTCGATGTATTTCATATAATATTAAACTCCTTTCGATATGAAATCAAATTATGGAATTAGTATAGCAAAAGCGGGAAAATCCGTCAAGTATTTTTTTTGAATTCGCGGTTTTTTTTGACACTGTAAAAAAACAACTGAAAAAAATTATGAAAAATAACGAAAAAAACAAAAGAAAAACAGAAAAGCACTTGACAATGACGGGTAATTTATGATATAATAAATCGCCGCATAATGCAAAGGCCCATAAAAAACAAACGAAATGAAGGATTTTCACGAAGATTTGTTGCCTTGCTTAGCGAGTCATATGATGAAAGAGAGGTGCTTTTCCATGTTCGCAATTATCGTAACAGGCGGAAAGCAGTACAAAGTTCAGGAAGGCGACGTTATTTTCGTTGAAAAGCTCGAAGTTAACGAAGGCGAATCCGTAAAATTCGAAAAAGTTCTCGCAGTTTCCGGCGAAACTTTCGTAGCAGGCAAGCCTACCGTTGAAGGTGCTTATGTAACTGCAAATGTAATTAAGAACGGCAAGGGTAAGAAGATCCATGTTCTTAAATACAAATCCAAAAAGAACGAAAAGAAGAAAATCGGTCACAGACAGCCTTATACCAAGGTTCAGATCGAAAAAATCTTTGGTTAATTTTCCATGACGAAAGTTGTTTTTTACAAACACAAGGGCAACTTTTACGGCTTTCATGAAATCGGACACGCCGGCTACGGAGAATTCGGAACGGATATCATCTGCTCCGCGCTTTCCGCAATGACCATGCTGATCATCAACACCATCGAAACCGTTTGGGGCGTTGACGTGAAATATGAAATTGACGACGAAACCACCGATATTACCGTAACCGTAAAGGAAGCTGTTCCCAAATACGCTTCGTCTGATGAAAAGCAGTTTGCCGTTTCCGGTCTGATTCAGGGCTATTTTTATCAGCTTATGGATATGATCGAAGATTACGGGGACTATATTGACGTCGAAGAAGTGGAAAAACCGATTTAACAGTTACACAAAATCTGAAGATGGAGGTACTACAGTCATGTTGAGACTTGGCTTGCAATTTTTTGCACATAAAAAAGGTGTAGGTTCTACAAAGAACGGCCGTGATAGCCGTGCGCAGAGACTCGGTGTTAAGAAATCCGACGGTCAGACCGTTCTCGCAGGTAACATCATCGTTCGTCAGAGAGGTACAAACGTACATCCCGGCACCAATGTAGGCATTGGTTCTGACGATACACTTTTCGCTCTCACCAACGGCGTTGTTAAGTTCGAACGCTATGGCGATAACAAAAAACGCGTAAGTGTTGTTGCTGAATAATTTTAGAATTTGCAAAACGGAAACGGACTTTTGAAAATAAAGTCCGTTTTTTGATGTATAGGAAATTACTCAAATTTGACCTCGCCGTTTGTATTGCATGGATACAAGAAAAACTACGATAGGCGAGCAACTTCCGGTGGGCGTTGCCCACTTTCTTGACTTATAGGAAATTACTCGAAATATCTGCTGTCATTTTATTCCCGGATGAGAATAAAAACTTGGATGGGCGGATATAAAGAAATCAATGAAAGAATTTGGAAAAAGGTATGAAAAAATTTGTTTCTGTTCTGAAATCTTATATCGGTCATACGGGCGCTTACTTTATGTTTTCGACTCTTGTCTTTGTTCTGGTTGCTGAAATGCTGAAAAGCTCTACGGTAAATCTTCCTTTGATCTGGTCGGCGCTGACGTTCGGCGCTTTGGTGGCTCTTTGTGACCTGATCTTTATGTTTCCATATCTTCGTTCCTATATTGCGAAGACGGTGGTTCACGGTATTCTGACGATTGCTTCCTTTGCTTTTGCATTTATCCGGGTTTCCGGCTTGATTGAACGAGGAAGAACTGCAATATTCGCGGTTCTTGTGTTCTCTGTTCTTTATCTTATTCTTGCAGTGATTCGTTGTGTATACCATTTTGTTACAACAAAGAAAGAAAACGAAAAAAAGGCATATACCAATCTCTATACTCCCACGAACGTGGATTGATAGACGCTGATTTCCCGGCGAAAAACGGAACTGTCTTTATTTGCATAAAAAATCCGACAGGATTATGTGTTGTGTCTTAAAGGATAGCTTTTCAAAGCTAAATGTGCTTTGATGAAATCCACAGTACACCTTGGGGTTTGAGAAAGGGGGTTTTTATGAAGAGATATATAAATCCGATATGCATTGTTTATTTCATCTTAATGAGTTTATTACTTAACAGCTATATGCTGGTAAAGACTTCGCCCCTTATGCTTTTAGTCATAATTCCACTTTTTGTTCTGTTAAACTCATTGGTCGGAATAAAACCTACAGGTACCAAGAAGCTACGTCTGAAATTATGCAATCACGGAACGTTGCTACTTACTATATTTGTTTGCTCCTTGATTCCCTCGCTTATTTGGCACATTGTATTGGCTTTTCTTTCAATTCCTAAAACATATATGGACTTGGTATGGAGTTTAGTTTATTGCATTGTGGCTTCTGCGATTCTTTTTTGGAATGGAATCATCTGTGTTTACTGTACATCAACACAAATGGGTATCAAGTGGCGCTTAATCGGTGCGTTATGTGGTATGATACCAATACTAAATCTCATTGTACTTACCCGAATTATAAACATCACGTCAGACGAGGTGGATTTTGAAATCGAAAAGGAAATCATTTCGACCTCTCCCGCACTTTCAGAAATCTGCAAAACCAAATATCCACTTGTGTTGGTTCACGGCGTATTCTTCCGTGATAGCAAATTATTTAACTATTGGGGCAGAATTCCGCGAACACTGAAATTGCACGGCGCAACTATCTACTATGGGGAACATCAATCTGCATTGACCGTAAAAGAAAGTGCAAGAGAACTTGCATCGAGAATAAAACTGATCGCAGATCGCTCCGGTTGTGAAAAGGTTAATATCATCGCACATTCAAAGGGTGGGTTGGATTGTCGGTATGCAATCTCGGAATTCGGACTTGCTCCGTACGTTGCTTCTATAACAACCGTTAATACGCCTCACAGGGGGTGTCTTTTTGCTGAGCGACTTTTGTATGTGATTCCCGAATCCATAAAAAACAAGGTTGCAACCGTATATAATACGACCCTTACCACACTTGGAGACGAAAACCCCGATTTTTTGGCTGCAATCGGCGATCTGACGGCTGAGGCTTGTCAAAAGCGAAATGAATCGCTCACTTTTCCCAAGGGAATCTTCGCACAAAGTATAGGCTCGGTAATGGAATGTCCGCATAAGGGACAATTTCCCCTCAACCTTTCATATCGTTTCGTTAAAAATTTTGACGGTGAAAACGATGGTCTTGTTGGAGAGTCCTCATTTGCTTGGGGAGAAAAATATACTCTTCTTCGCTCTAAAGGAACACGCGGCATTTCTCACGGAGATGTAATAGACCTCAATCGTGAGAATATTTGCGATTTTGATGTTCGTGCCTTTTATTCTGAGCTTGTCAGCGATCTACGTAACCGCGGCCTATAATATAAATGTGCGCACTTACTCACCGCCAAATGCGGTGGTGTAATAACAAAAAGGGGCTGTAAGATGACCTAAAAGAAGAAAAGCGGTTGTTCAGTACCAAAAAGGTATTGAGCAACCGCTTGCTTTGTTGTATAATTAAATCGCGACAAATAACTAACAAGAAAGCGAGGATATTATACAACAATGCGAAACAAAAATCAAGTAGTTTTACCAATAGATTTAGAAATTTGTATATCTGAAGAAGATTTTGTATTCAAAGTAGCGGAAATATGCGAAAGTCTGGACTACAGCGAGTTGTATGCAACATATGTTCGAACATGGAGAAAAGTCAATCCAATTACGATGTTTGAAATATTGGTATTCGGATATATGGAGCGACTGTATTCAGGAAGAGATATTGCAAAAGCGTGTAAAACAGATATACGTTCATATGGAAAAAAGCGGTCAACAAAAATCTTGAAAAATTGAACCAAAAGATAGCGAACATACTTCCCGTCATCGCGGAGAGATACGGAATTTGTGAAACGATTGATCTTAAAAAATGTTATGAAAATCTTTTGCTGCAAGCGCAATGGGTCAATCTTGCATTTGTTTCCGGAAAAGGACAGAAGAAGACCCAACTCCAGAGAGATATTGAAACCTTAGCCGAATATATGAACAAGCGGAATGAATATCTCATGCATCTTGGGAAATTTGGTAATCGAAACAGTTACTCCAAAACAGATATCGATGCCACTTTTATGCACATGAAGGAAGATCATATGCGAAACGGTCAACTCAAACCGGGATACAATATCCAAATCGGCGTAGAGAGTGAATATATCGTAGGAGTCGGTGCTTTTTCAAACAGAAATGATGTGAACACTTTGATACCGTTCCTCAAAAGGATCAAAAGTCATACAAAAAGATTGTTTGAAAGAATCATCGCGGATGCAGGGTACGAAAGCGGCGAAAACTATCTGTATCTGAAAGAAACCGGTCAAAAATGTTTCATCAAACCGCAAAACTATGAAATCAGCAAAAAGAAAACGTACAAAGCCAATCCCTTTTCTGTTGAAAATATGGCATACAATGAAAAAAGGGATGAATATACTTGTCCAAACGGCAGAAAATTGAAATTCGTAAAAGAGGAAACATCAACTACTGAAAATGGGTACGAGGTAACCACAAAACATTACGCCAATGAAAGATGCGGCAGATGCCCTCACAAAGGCAAATGTCATCGTTCAAAAAAAGGGTATCGAAGCATCCAGGTCAATCAAGTAATTCGTGAACATCGTTCGGGAGCACTTGAAGCAATGACTACCAAAGAAGGAATTCTTCTGCGCATAAACAGATCTATTCAAGTCGAAGGTGCTTTTGGTGTCCTGAAAGAAGATTATGGTTTCAAACGTTTTCTTACCAGAGGAAAACAAAGTATCGAAACGCAATT